>JARRKQ010000224.1:0-4715 GCA_037387885.1 Alphaproteobacteria bacterium
GTGTCGAACTGGCCGTAGCGGCCCGAGCAAGCAAACGGTTGCCGGCTGACGACCACACCGCGGCCAAATCGTGACTGACTCCAGTCGTTGTTTTTACAGGGACTTGCGCAGAGGCTTGCATACCATGTGCACGACAGAGAATTTGAATCAATAGCGGCTAGGCCATAGACGTCCGCCACCGCTCCGGAGGCCGGCTGCGCCCGCTACGGGTAAGGAAGCATGGAGCTCCTAAGGGTCAAGCCAGTTGCCCCCTCTGCAGATTGCTTCTCTAGCGATGATGTCACTGACACATGCCATGTGATCCTCGTCCGAAACCGGAATCGGCGGTTCGAGGAATTCGTCCGTTTGTTCACTAAGCGGCCAGTAGTCGCCTGTGCGAACGTGGCAGGTTCCCGCCAGGGTGCTGCGTGGAGATGTGGAGCTGTCCGAGCCTATGGCAATGACTTGAACAACCAGCTCAGTCCCGCGCTTCCTGAAACGGCCTGCGGGAAGTATGAGGATGAGCGCTCCGTGCCGTCCACGGTCGTCACCTTGATGGCGAAATTGAGCTCCGCGGGTAACTCGCTGCCTTGAGGCGTGGCGACGACCAAGTCGCTCAGCGCGCTCAGTATGTCGTCGAAAGCAAGGACCAGCGAACCTTCTCCGGTCGCAAAATCTGTCGCGGCAACACTGGCAGCCTCGTCCAGAACGACCGGCTCGCCGCCAATCCTGATCTCCGGCAGAACCGGCGTCGTCGCATCCCCTCCGATCAGATACCTGCCGTGGATCGTCAACGTGCGGTCGGCGTAATCAAGGCCCGACCAGTAGATCTCAGGTGCGGCTGCGCTGACCGCCGCAGAGCCGCCGTTCGTGTTGGGCTTCGCTGCATGGGAAACGGAGACCAGCATCAAGAGGCAAAAAGAGCCGGCCATCCACCTCCAGAGATCCGATGAACCCTTGTTCATTTATCCTTCCTCATTTCAGTCGGTCCTGATGAGGAACTGCTCATGTTCAGGGTGTACAGGCCGGCTCTAGTGCCTCGATCGCGGCGACACAGAGCTGGTGGTCCCCGTTCCCAATGGCAATCGGGCCTTCTCGGTAGACGGGCGTTTCAACGCCACCCACGATCTGGCTGAGGTCCCTGACGTAACAGGTGCTTTCATACAGAGGCTCAGGCGATGCCGAGCTGTGCGAGCCCGCGATCACCGCGCTTGCGCTTCCGGTTCCGTCGATCTTTCCGTAGCCCGCTTCGATGTATTGGTCGGTTGGGATGCCTTCGGCGGCGCTGCAGAAAGTAGTGCCGGGCTCCGCATCGCTTAGCTCCGTCGAATAGATTGAGAAGGTACATGGGCATGAACCGGTATCCGCCGGCACGTCCTTGATGTCTCTTGGGAAAAACGCGCGGACCCTCGAGCGCCGTAAGAATATCCTCGAAAGGAATGATGAGGGGTCCTTCGAAAGTCGAAAAATCGGTTTCCGAAACGCTCGTCATGGCAGTCGCGCTGGTGGGATCGATCGTAATGGGCTGTCCACCAATCGTCACGTCGGTCGGGAAAACAGGTGTCGCGCCGTCACCGGTTATGAGACCAACGCCCGACAAGGTGAAGATCCGATTGAAGTAATCGAATTCCGCGCGATAGATCTCGGGAACGGTTCCAGCTACGGCTTCGGTTGTGTTGTTGCTCCCGCCGCCTTTGTCCGCCGGTTTCGCAGCATCGGCATCAGAAGCGTTGTGCGCCCAGAGTGCCAACGCCACGGCTAAACCAACTGCCTTATGAAATCCGGCTTTCATCTCGTGTCTCCCCTGGATCGGTTTCGCAGCAGGCTCGCGTGCAAGCCCCTTGTATGACTACTAAAAAGTTAGCAGCGATCTCTGCAATCATCAAGAAAATTTCATTGATATCAAGGGATTATGGATGTTATCAATGCCTTGCGACGCCAACTTATATTCGACTTTAAGATTGCAGTTATTCCTGGGACCTTTGGTCGCACCACTCGTCGAGCGTAAGGCACCATTTGTACCAATGCCCCATTCTCTAACCCGACGGGCGGCACTGAGCCGCGATTTGGTACCGGCTTCCGCACTGTGTTTTCGAACGAATTCCAAAAGAGAAAAATCTGGACGGAGGGGGGCAAAGTTCAAGCAGTCATCACGGCCTCATATCATGAAGACGGTTGTTCATATCAGACAGAGGGCTGAATAATGAGTTGAGACGGTGACGTATGTGCGGACGTCAACAAAATTCGGAAGAAGGGAAAGCAAGTTCGCGAAGTGATGAAGGTCGCGACTGCGTCAAAAGGTCATGGCCGGAGGCCCGGCATGATTGACTGGAATGATCGATAGCTGCCGTAGCGTTTCCTGAACTCTGATGCCCGGTGTGCGCCAGATCGCGGGCTATTGTTTCCGCCGGCACGAACTCCCGGGACCGGCAAGCACCGAAACTTGGTGCTGTTATCCTCGACTGATTCTCACCTCCAATTGATTTTTCGCGATATTATTTCCCAGACCTCTCCAAATACAGAGAGTCGCCATAGCATGGTCGATCAAGAAATCCCAAGAAAGCTCGCTGTTCTCGTCCACGCCGATGTGGTGGAGTCGACGTATATGGTGCGCATGAATTAAGCGCTTGCACATGAGCGGATGCGTAACGCGTTTCATAGATTTTCTGAAATTATCGCCTCCTACGGTGGCATCGCGCATGAGATTCGAGGCGACGCATTGGTCGCGGAGTTCAGTAAGGCCTCGGATGCGGTGAGTGCTTCATTGGCCTTTCAGGAATCTAACGCGGGTCACAACAAGTCCCTGGACGATGAAGTCCTGCCTGTAGTCCGGATAGGCATCGCGATGGGAGAGGTTGTGATCGTTGACAATACCGTGACTGGGGAGGGTGTTGTACTGGCCCAGCGTTTAGAGCAGCTGGCGAAACCAAGCGGAGTCTGCCTTCAGGACGCAGTCTACCAAACGTTACCTAAACGGTTGCCCTTTGTTTACGAGAGCTTAGGCGAACGCGAGCTCAAGGGCTTCAATGAGCCGGTTCGAGTTTACACAGTGTCGCAAAAAGCTCCAGAGGGAATATCCGACTCAAAAAAATTACCGACGCTTGAAGTTGGTAATATGGAATCAAAGAAACCCTCAATCGCCGTGTTGCCTTTCAATAACATGAGCGGTGATCCAGAGCAGGAGTATTTCAGCGATGGCATCACCGAAGACATCATTACCGCGTTGTCCCGTATATCCGGTCTATCCGTTGTCGCCCGAAACACGATCATGGTCTACAAAGGGAAGGCCGTAGACGTGAAACAAGTGGGCCAGGAACAAGGTGTGCAGTATGTGCTGGAAGGCAGTGTGCGTAAAGCGGGCAATCAGGTGCGCGTCACCGCTCAGCTGATCGATGCCATTTCCGGCCATCATAAGTGGGCGGATCGCTATGACCGAAACCTGGACGATATTTTCGCTGTCCAGGACGACATCACCCACAATATCGCGGTTGAAATGCGAGTACACCTGAGCCTCGGTGAGAAAGCCCGGATGCTGGCAGGCCGGACACGCAGCGTTGCTGCCTGGGAGAAACAGTTACTCGCCGACGAGTTAAACAACAACTTTATCCGGGGCGATAATTGGAAAGCGCGGCGGCTGTGTGAGGAAGCATTGGCCATCGACCCAAACTATGTCAGCGCCTGGACGGAACTCGGCTGGACCCATCTGGAGGACGTCTGGTGTGGCTGGACAGACTCCGCCGAGGAAAGCCTGGACAAGGCCTCGACGGCCGTCGACAAGGCGCTGGCATTGGAACAGGACTATCCATTCGCCCTGTCGCTACTCGGTTATGTGCATGCCATGCAGGGCGACTACGATCAGGCGGTGGAAGTGTCGGAGCAAGCTGTGATGCTGGCTCCTGATAACGCCGAAGGGGCAGCTGAACTTGCGCACATTCTTCTCTTTGCCGGAAGAGTTGATGAAGCCCTGGCGGTGATCAAAAAAGCTATTCGCCTTTCTCCAATGCGCCTCATGTGGCATCTGACCATTCTGGGCCAGTGTCAGCAGGCAACCGGTACGTTGGAACTGGCCATCGCGACCTTCCGCGAGGCGGTTCTCAAAGGACCCGACTCACCTCTTCCGCGGATCTGTTTGATCAGCGCTTTGATGGATGCCGGTGATGGGCAGGAGGCTGCCCGTATGGCCCGGGAGGTCCTGCAGTTGGAGCACGGTTTCTCACTATCCCGTTGGCGGGGCGCTCATTTCGAGGATCGCACGGTAAGAGAACGAATCGCCAAGCAACTTACGGATGCGGGTTTACCGCCATAACCGCTCGGCCCAGGGGGATGACCGTCCGGTCTCAACCGAGCGCAGCACCCCCTGATCATATTGTCGAGTGCACACGGCACCGACCCGCTTTCGAGAACTACGACTAACCCCTGCCCGCCACACGCCGACCGGAGATGCGGGCAACCGAATGGGCAGTCAGTTGCAAAGAGCCCGATAGACTGACGATTCAAACGAGAAACCAGTCATGAGCCGGGCGATGAAGGTTTGCCGACGACCTGTTGATCGCTGATCATTTTGCTCAGCTTGTCGATCTGGGTATCTATGACTTGCAATTTTATTTTGAGGATGTGCCGATCCTTCTCCCCCATATCGGTATTCAACTTGCCTTGGTAGCGCGCCTTCTTTTCCTCCAGTGAAGACAACATTTTCTGCATCTTGCTTGCCTTCAGTTTCTCGCCCTTGTCTTTTC
>JARRKQ010000225.1:0-3347 GCA_037387885.1 Alphaproteobacteria bacterium
CATCGGAAGTCTCGAGCAGGCGCGAGTCATCTACACCCGTTCGAACGAAAAAACGCTGGAGGCGCTTGCCACGAGGCTCGATTCGGAGTCGACAAAGAACGGAAATTTGCTGTCCAATTTTCGAGCCTCGCTCGAGACGATGGAAGAAAATTTTGCCGAACTGGAATCGCAATTCGTGGATGCGATGAAAGGCGGAATTAGTCTTTACGATCGAGCCAAGAAAAAGGAGGCCGAAGCGTTGAAGGGAACTGTCGAGGATTTGATGAAGCAGGGCAGTATCCGCGAGGCCATCGAAATGCATTGGAACAAGAAGAAAACTTGATCGCGTTCAAAAATCCGCGCTTGCCGCCACCGGGACGGCCGCTTCTGCTCCCGTAATATCGCGTGCATTTTCCGCACAGACGGCTTCGGGCCAACCACCCGTGGTCGGGCGGTAGGTCACACGCGCGGACCAAGGCGCGGTAAAGACGCCCTGATCTTCCACATTGATTTCGACCTGCAGCCCGTCCAGACGCGGATCCGGATCGACCGGACCCCGTCCATATTGCCGAGATTCTATGTCGGCGCTGATCTCAAAGTCGCGGCTGTAAAGACGTTCGTGAGCCAAAATCGCTTCTCTTGCGGTTTGTCCGTCGACGCGCCGGTAGCGCTCGACGACATGCAAGGCTTCGCTGTGCGGCGTGCCGTTGCGATCGACCGTGGCATGGGGCCCGACCTTGATCCCGACGGTGTCGATCACAAGCGTATCGCCCTCGTAATGGCCGACCGAATCGCCTTGCCAAGTCGGTGTCATGCCGGCGCGATGGGGCGCGTTTATGCGAATGTGGCGCACCTGATGGTTGCTCAAATAGGTCAACACGACGCCGTCCGCATGCTGCAGAATCTGCACGCCGAACTGAATGGCGAGAATGAACGGGGTCGGTTCCGGCCAGCACTGATTATGCGGGCTTGGAAAGGCCTCGCCGGCCAGCGAAATTTCCCCTCGTTCGCGCACGATCCGAGCGGCGTCGGGTTTGAGAACGGGATTGTTATAATCCCCGACCGGAATGCGCGTGTCGAGCGTGCCGTCTTCGTTGCGCGTCATGTTGAAGACCGGCCCATTGCCCGACAGCGGCGCTTCGAGATTGAGCGTATTGCGCCCCCATACGCCGGAAAGGTCGGGAACAAGACTCGCGTTTTGCTGAGCGCCGGCCGGCGGGGCGGAAAGAAAGAGGGAGAGAATTGCGGCAGAAGCGGCCCCGAACGAATTTCCCGAAACCTGTTGCATCACCGGCTCCATGCTCGACGAACGGAGCGGTTCTACCATAGGGGCTTATCCAAGACGAATGTCCGCGTGGCTTCGCAAGCGCGCTTCAGTGCATCCGGCGTTATTGCGCGCCCGCCAGATAGGCCGTGTGGCAGGCCTCGCATATTTCGACCATGGCGTCGCCGGCATCCACCAGCGCAGCCTGATCCTTGGTTAAGGCGGCAGCCTTTGCCACTTCTGCCAGCCCGGCAAGCTGGCTCGACCATTCGCGCCATCGGGCCGTATCGCCCGCAGCGAGGTTCCCGCCTGCATTCGCCTCCGGCGGAACGAGCGAGAGTGCCGAAGCGGAAAGGGAAATCTGAATTGCGGATTGAAGAAAGCGCTGCCAATCTTCCGCGCTCAAATCGTCGGCAAAGGATCGCCCCCAAATGACATTCGTCGCAGGGGTGATGACCCCGGTCATGATTTCGTCAATACTTACTTCCAACGAAATTGGTTCGGATCGATCGCCGTCCATTTGTTCCGGGCTGCACGCAACGATCATAGGCAGCAGGCCCGCAGCAACGACTTTCAAGGACGCGTTCAACACGCGCCTTCGCCCAAACGCACGGGTTGCAAATCGTAAGCCGCATGGCGCTCGACAATCTGCAGCTCGCAGTTCAACGATTTCACGGTCGGACTGTTGCGAAGCGCATTCAACTCGATCGGGTCGGCACGAAGTTTCAAATGCGCAAAGAGCGGCCGCATATCTGCGTTCACGGGAGGATCGGCGGGACGCAAGATACCGCTTGCGGTGCGCGTGGCAGCGAAAATCTTCAGGCTGACCGAGCGGCGCACATTGCCGCCAATGGTGAGAATGCGCCCGGCCGCCTCGTCCACATTCACCACGATATCGCAATGGGATCTCGCACCCACGCCCATTTGGCGCCGGCGCTGCGCAACGGTCCGATAGTCGGGACGGCGTCCGCTGCACAACATATCTCCCGGAACGATTCTTTCCTCTCCCACTTCGTAAGCGACAAAGGCGGCTTTTGGGCTGCGCCCGTCGCGCGCGCGAATGGCCTGATCGATATAGGTCCAGTGGGCACTAGCGCGTTGGAACTGATCGCTTTCGCCCAATCCGCCTTCGCACATCACCCAACAGACGAAAGCCGCCGACCAAGGATCGGCCCACCGCCCGGTCATGCCCCAAGGCCCGCTCCAGGCTTCGTTCTGCCGGGCGATCATGGCCGCTCCTTGCGGGGTCGCGGCCCAATAACCGGTCACGGATGTCGCGACACGCGCGGCTTCGTCCGAAGGAAGAGCGGGAAAACGCCCGCCTCTCGGCAAAGGCGTGTAGGAGGCAGGCGCGGCGCCCATGCCGCGAGTGCGCGCCAAAATGCGTTCCATGGGAATGCCGTTGTCGAAATCGCTTTGATCGACGACGGAAAAACCGAAGAACCCCCATTCTTGAATCGCGATGTCGACGATGCGTCTGCGCGCTTGCGCGGTGGGCAGGCTGTGGCAGGCCAAGGGCCGCATGGTCATTCGCCCCGGCGCACCCCTTACGCGCTCCGACGGCGGCAAGACGTCGAGAATGTCCCGGGACAGACGCGGCACCGCTGCTTGCTGAGCGCTTAGCTCCGATGCCCCGGCCGCCAAAGCCAAAAGAAAAATCGCAAGAATGCAAAAACGCGACATAGCCGATCCCAAATAGTGCTTGCCGAGACTAGCATGGCGGGCGAGACACGCCACCCAGCGAAAATGCCTAAGATTCCTTATTAAAAAGTCACAAGGTTCGTGGAGGTTAAAACGCCGCCAAGACGGTGGCGTCCGGCGAACCGTTCCTTTAGGACGCGTCTTCGCGCGGCAGCGTCGCTGAGGGGGGAGAGTCGGAAACGGCGAATCCCTCTTTCTTCAGGGAGCGGCCCCAATCGATCTCGTCCACGTTCCAGGACTCCTGAAAATCCCGGTTCAGAAAAAGCTTCACGTAGCTCGTACGGCCGTCGGGGTGGGTAATGAAATGACGTTGGCGTCCCCAAAGCCTCTTGATGACAGGCAGCGTCATTCCGCAATCGCATGGCTCGCCCCATTCCGCGACATCGCCGATGTCGTATCGAAG
>JARRKQ010000226.1:0-3343 GCA_037387885.1 Alphaproteobacteria bacterium
GCTTGGCGGCTTGCGCATAGTTCTTGATCGCGATCAACGGTTGATTGATCTCGTGGGCGATGCGCCCGGCCAGCGCGCCAAGGCTGCTTTGTTTCTCTTCCGAGCCCAGCCGCGTGCGCAGTCGCTGTGTCAGCTCCTCGGCCTGCATGCGATGATCGTGCTCCTCCCTCTGCGAAGCCTGCGCCCGCTCGAGGTCTCTGCGATTCCGCAAGAGCGCGGTGATCCACAGCGCCTGCAAGGCGATCAGTCCGCCCGCGAGGAGTATGGCGTTACGATGTCGCTCCCACGGCGAGTGATCGCGGTTCAGAATGCGGCTGCCATCCGGCACGAGGCGTTCATCGATGTTCCAGCGCTCCAGCTGCCGCGCGTCCACGACGACTTCATTCCGCTCCATTCTGACGACGGGAATAGCCGTCGGCGCTTCCCCACGGAGGATGCGCCGGGCGATCCTGCCGGCCACGACGCTTTGTTGCTCAAACGGAATCAAACGGCCGCCGACGATTCCGGAGCCCATCAAAGTGTCCCAGAGACCATAGACCGGCACGCGTGCGTTCTCGGATACCTCCTCCGCGACCTTTCGGGGTACGTAGGAGACGCCGTCGCGGTCTCCGAACTGAAGCACGTACAGAATCGCCGTGTGGGACGGCAATGCCCTGACCGACTCGGTCAACTCGCCAAGCGGCAAGCCCCGGAGCCAGATGATTTCGAACCTGGTCTCGAAGGGGGCGAGCGCCTTCCTGGCGTGTCGTTCCCACGACGCGTCGAGGTCACTCGATCCGATGATCACCGCGATCTGACGCATGTCCGGGTGGAGCCGGGACATCAGCTCCACCGTTCCCGCGAGATCGCGCTTGCTCGTGACTCCGGTGATTCCCGGAGGAAGCTGATCGAGGTCCTCAGACGAAAGCTCCGCGGAGCAGAACACGATCGGTACGCCTGAGAACAGCTCGCCGTGGTGATCCAGCAGCAACCGCATCGCGGGTGTGTAGGTGACGACGATCAGATTTGGCGGGCTGTCGCGGTATTTCCGCCCGAGTATTTCTATCAGCTTCCGGACGTATTCCTCGTCGTTGACTCCCGGAAGGTCGAGGGCTTCGCTATCGATTTCGACGGGCTGGTCGGCAGGCAGGTCGAGGCCCTCCCGAATCCCTGCAGAGAACTCGCTATTGATTGGCAAGGCGTTGCGGAAGGAGTGCAACAGGAGGATTCGGGTCGGCCTGGACAGCTCCGAAGCGCTGGCCGATCCCAAGGCGAGCAGCAGGAGCGCAAGAACGCTCACACCCATGCTCGACGTGGTGCCGCGGGAATGCTTCTGCATACAATCAGTTCGCTTGAGTCAGTTCGCCTCAGTCCCCGAGGCCATGGTATCCGCTACCTCGAGGCCGCCCAACCTGGCCGCTTGCGCCACTGGGCATCCCTGCGACCGGCCGCCACCAGCTGACAGAACGCGCCCCCTGGCCACGTACGTGGGTCTACGTGCGCGCACGTATTGAATTCGCGTTCGCTTGACCGAGGCTTCGAATCTCGCCCACGTAGTCGGCCTGAACGTCCGCGGTCCCGATGGCGTGTCGAAGGCGAATGACACGAACGAGCGGGGTTTGGCAATTCTTTGGTGTCGATCGTGAGTGCGGATGCGCAGTTTCGCCAGTCGGTCAGGGAGCTGGTCGAATCCGCGGGCCTGCAGGCTGACACCTTCCCGACCTTGCAGGCGCTGCTCGACGCGGAGGAGTCGCAATCTCATGGCTGCCTGGTGGTCCATGCAGAACTGAACGCGTTGAGCGACCCGATGCAGCAGGCGTTGCTGTGCCGGGCGTGTACCGGGCGGGCCGGGATCTTGGTGACCGAGCAAGGGAACATTCGGACGGCCGTGCAAGCGTTGAAGGCAGGCATCCAGGACGTCGTGCAGAAACCCTATCGGGACGAGGATCTGCTGAAGCGAATCGTCGAAATGGAGTGAAAGCGTTTTCTGTCGGTGATCTCAACTCAGACAAAGTCATCACGCGCAAGGGCAAAGTCCTGAAGACCTCGCGTGCAAACGACAAGGAAGCACCATGCCCCCCTACTCTTCTCTTCAATTGTCGAAGTCAGTACTCGTCGCTGTTTCGATCGCGGTTGTGTGTGGCCAGGCCCTCGCGGCGAGCGCCGGCGAGCCGAACGAAGCCGAGTTGATGCGCGGCTTCAAGGGCAAAATTGCACTGGATACCCGCGATTCCAAGCCGGACTGGACGCCGTTCATCCCCAAGAAGGCACCCGAGGGCGCGCCGAATATCCTCTTCATTCTCTACGATGACACCGGGCAAGCGGCCTGGTCGCCCTACGGCGGCCGCCTCCACATGCCGACGCTGGACAAGCTCGCCGCCGACGGCTTGACCTACACCCAGTGGCACACGACCTCCCTGTGCGCACCGACGCGTTCCACGCTGCAGACCGGACGCAATCACCACCTGAACAGCTACGGCTCGATCACCGAGACTGCCAGCGGGTTCCCGGGATACAACGGTCGCTTTCCAAAGCAGGTAACGACCATTGCCGAGGTGTTGCAGGCCAACGGCTACGCCACCTTGTGGCTCGGCAAGGACCACAACGTGCCGGAGCAGGATGTGGCGCCGGGCGCGTATCGCGGCGAGTGGCCATTGCAAAAGGGGTGGGACCGCTTCTACGGCTTTCTCGGCGGCGAGACCAACCAGTGGTATCCGGACTTGGTCAAGGACAACGATTTCATCGACCAGCCGTATATGCCGGATGACGGTTATCACTTGTCCAAGGACCTCGTTGATCAGGCAATTGAGATGCTCCGTAACAAGAATGCATCCAACCCGAGCAAGCCCTTCTTCATGTGGTTCTGCCCGGGCGCCAATCACGCGCCACACCAGGTTCCCAAGGAATACATAGCGAAGTACAAGGGCAAATTTGACGACGGGTACGATGCCTATCGCATCTGGGCCACCAAGCGCATGAAGGAGAAGGGCGTCATCCCCGAAGATACCGTCAACACCGCCATCAATCCTATCCCGAAGGACCTGGCGAATAAGCTCGACCAAGTACGTCCCTGGGATTCCTTGAACGACAAGGAAAAGTTACTCTTCAACCGTATGGCAGAAGTCTGGGCCGCCTATTCCGAATACACGGACACTCAGATCGGCCGAATCATCGACTATCTGAAGGAGACAGGTCAGTACGAAAACACGCTCATCCTCTACGCTGCCGACAACGGTACCTCGGGAGAGGGCTCGCCGAATGGTTCGGTCAACGAGAACAAGTTGTTCAACGGCTGGCCGGATACGCTCGAGGAGAACATGAAGTACATCGACAAGCTAGGCGGCCAAGACACCTATGAACACTT
>JARRKQ010000227.1:0-4181 GCA_037387885.1 Alphaproteobacteria bacterium
CTGGACGAAGGGCAGCTTGACCTTGAGACCGGCGGTAGTCACGGGAGCGCCGACCGGCTTGCCGAACTGGGTGATAATCACTTGCTCGACTTCGCTCACCGTATAGAGCGAACTCATCGAGACATAGGTCCCGATGCCCAAGACCGCCAGGATCCCTATTAACATTGTCCTGTTCATGGCCGATCTCCCTTCTGGGTATCGAGATTCAATAGAGGCAGGATGCTGCGCGTCTGCTCGTCGACAATGATCTTGGCGCGTATCCCCGGCATCACCGCCTGCAGGGTCTCGATATAGATGCGGCGGCGCGTGACCTCCGGGGCCTTGCTGTATTCGGCCAACAAGGCGCTAAACCGTGCGGCATCGCCTTCTGCTTCATTGATCCTTTTGAGCCGGTAGCCGTCGGCCTCGCGGATGCGCTGATCCTTCTCGCCCTCGGCCAAGGGGATCACCTTGTTGTAGTCGCGCCGGGCTTCGTTGATCAGCTTCTCTTTCTCCTGCTGTGCCTGGTTGACCTCGTTGAACGACTCCTGCACCGGCTGGGGCGGATTGATGTTCTTCAACTGCACCTGGTCGATGCTGATCCCCATCGCGTATTTGGTCGAGAGCGCCTGCATCTTGGTCAACGCTTCGGATTCGATTTCCTGTCGGCCGATGGTAATCACCTCGTCCACGGTGCGGTCGCCGACGACTTCCCGCATGACGGATTCGGAGACATAGCGGAGGGTTTCACCCGGTTCCCGAACTTCGAAGAGGAACTTGACGGGGTCCGAGATGCGGTATTGGACCACCCATTCCACCAGCGCGGCGTTCAGGTCGCCCGTCACCATCTGCGTTTCCCGCTGTCCCTCGCGGGGACGTGGGCTCTGATGGGGATCACCAGCGCCCGGCGTCGTGAACCCGAATTCCTGCTTCAATTGCCGTTTGACGGGGACGATTGTCGCCGCATCAATGCCCAGCGGCAGCTTGAAATGCAATCCCGGCGGAACGTCCTTGAGATATTTGCCGAAACGCTGCACGACGGCGACGGAATCGCTCGGCACCGTGTAGTAGGCCGACCATGCGCCCCAGGCGATCAAAGCAAGTACCGCAAGGATGATTACGCCGCGCGGGCCGCCGCCCGGCATGATCTGCTTGAGCCGACCCTGCCCCCGTCGGACCAGATCCTCAAGATCAGCGCCGGGCTTGGACCCGCCACCCCAGGGACCACTCTGGCCGCTGTTACCGTTCTGAGATGGCATTGGAATGCTCCTTCTTGTAAACGTTTGAGCCCACGCTCAGTGTCTTTGCATTGCCCTGACCGGCCTAACGCTCACGACGCGGCCTCTTGCTATTGTTCGCGGCGCGGGGCAGTTGTTTGCACTGGATGAACGATCATCCCTTCGTCTTCGGCTCGATCCATGGCTTGCCGGTCGGTCTCTTCCTGGTGTGGTTGCATTGCCCTTATTGGGGCGTCATGACGGGCATCCGGACCAACCGGAGCATCTTTAGGCGCCCGGTCGCGCTCCAGAGCCGCGTCCAGTTCATTCGGATCGATTGTCAGCGCTCGCGTAAGGCCAGGATGACCGGATCTGCTGTGCAGGTGGATCACGGTCAATATCCGCCGGTAGGCGGCAAACGAGATGCCTTCCAGAAGCTCCTCATCCGTTTCCACGCTATAGGCGCCAGCCGGTAGCACCTCATCGAACCCGCCGAGGACGAAGGGCCTCCTGAAAGTCACTGTCTTTTTGCTCTTGCGTGTCGTCATCGTATGCCTCCTGGTTGGCAGCCTTACCGTCCAATCGAGCGGTCACGGAGGGGACCCAAGCCTTCTCCGTTTTGATTGGTGGAACTTGGGCACCGGCGCGACTTCGGTCAGCCCCTTGCCATGCTGTATGGCCGGCTGATCAGCTGCCGGAGCAGCCTTTGACTTATTGTCGGGAGTGTCTTTGCCTGGAGTGTTCGGCTCTGCCGACGAATTCGCCTTGCGTCACCCCAATTTACTTTTGACCATGTGGCGGGTCGTTACCTCATGGCGAAGAGTGATTTACTATTATTATAAACATGGTAATCAAACAGACAAATTACAATGATCTATCAGGGTTTTATTTTAAATAATTATTGTTCAGTATCAATGAGATGGTGCGGACCTCTCTCGGGTGTCGGCCTCGCGACACATCGGTCGGTGCAAACGGCGGCGAGACGCTAGGCGTGCTCGGCCGTTCGGGACTGGACCATGGCGGTGAAGGCGCGCGCAAAGAGTAGCTCACGGACCAGTCGTCGGAATAGTGCCTCCGGTGGTCTGGCGGGAACCGTCAGGTGGCGCCAGGAGGCGGTGTCAAAGCAAATTGGCTTGAGCTGAAGCAGGTCGTTCTGTAGCGTCCGGCGGATGCAAAATCCCTTTCGCTATTTCAACTTTTCGCCGGAGATCATTCGTCTCACGGTGATGTTATACATCCGATATCCGCTATCGCTGCGTCAGGTGGAAGATCTTCTGCATGAACGCGGTATCGACATTTGTCACGAGACGGTTCGTTTTTGGTGGAACAGGTTCGGTCCGCTGTTTGCAGCAGAGATCCGGAAACGCCGTGCGCATCATCCCAGCTATTCACTCTGGCGGTGGCATCTCGATGAGGTTTTCGTAAAGATCAATGGCGAGATGCGCTATCTCTGGCGGGCCGTCGATCACGAAGGCGCGGTGCTCGATGTTTTCGTCACAAAGAAGCGTGATCGCAAGGCGGCGCTTAAGTTTTTGAAACGGACGATCACACGCTACGGCCGGCCCTGGGCCATCGTGACTGATCGGCTCCGCTCCTACGGCGCGGCGCTAAAAGCTCTAGGTATGGAAGCCCTCCAAGTCTGCGGCCGCTGGCTCAACAATAGAGCCGAAAACTCACACCAGCCGTTCCGACGACGAGAGGGAGCGATGGCCCACTTCAGGGACATCAAAACTCTGCAGAAGTTTGCTTCCGCCCACGCTTCGATCCACAATCATTTCAACCTCGAAAGACACTTAACCCCAAGAGCCAAGTTCAAAGAGAACCGGTCTGCCGCCCTGGCAGAGTGGCGTCAACTGGTGGCATAAAGAACCCCTGTTCCGGGACTATTGGAGACTGGTTCGCATTAGCCTGACACCCCCGCTGCAACAGGAGGCCGGATAGATGACTGCAAACCCACTTTGCCCTACGATCTAAATCCCCTTGCATTCAGTGGGGCGTCCATAGATGACACCACCATGACAATGCCTCATTGCGCCTTGAGCTCAAGTGCCCGCAGCTGTTCCTTGGCTTCGGCAATGTAGTCGCGTGTAATAGGAAGGCGATCAACCTGCTTGGCGAGCTGGAGTTGAAATACGAAGCTTGAAAGCGGCGATCCCACTCCTTCAGCGTCTTTGCATAGTGTAAGCGCAGGACCTCAATGTCGGTTACCCAAAAGCCCGCCTTCTCAACGGTCACCAGTGTTTCCGAAATTGCGGGAGAATAGCCGCCGGGAAAAATATACTTCCGCAGCCATGGCGATGTGGCACCGGGCCCACCGCTGCGTCCGATGGAATGTACAACGGCCACCCCATCGGGCTTAAGGAGACTGTTGATCTTGGCAAAAAACTCCCGGTGATGCCCAATGCCCACATGCTCGAACATGCCTATGGAAACGATTCGATCGAACGTCCCCTCGACTTCGCGGTAGTCCATTCGTTCAAACCGGACTTTGCCTCGAAGCTCGCGCTCGTGGACCCGTTGGCGGGCAAGGGAACACTGCTCGGTCGAAAGCGTTACTCCTAGGACCTCGATATCCATGACCTCGGCCAAATAGAGCGACAGGGCACCCCAACCGCAGCCCAAATCCAGCACTTTCTGTCCTGGCTGCAGGTCGAGCTTGGCTGCGACGTGTCGCAGCTTGTTGCGTTGCGCGGTTTCCAGACTGTCAGACGGGCTCTCGTAAAACGCACAAGAATAAAGCATGTCTTCGTCTAGAAATAGGCGATAGAGATCGTTGGAAAGGTCGTAATGCTTAACGTTTTCGCGGGCGCGGATAAGCGTGTTGTTCTGGTAGAGGCTACGAAACCGCTTGTAGGTCCGGCGCAGGGATTTCTGTAAAGGCTGTCGGCGCAGATTCTTTCTATTGATGACAAAAAGCAATAGCAGGTCGCGGAGCGTTCCTTCCTCAATGACCAGCGTGCCGTCCATATAGGCTTCCCCGGCACG
>JARRKQ010000228.1:0-4678 GCA_037387885.1 Alphaproteobacteria bacterium
GTCTTCGGTCTCAGCCTCTCGAAAACGATCATTTCAGAGAGGGGAATAAATGTCCGCTACTGGCTAAAAGCGGACATTGGATTCCTTCCCTCTTCTCGCTAACCTTTATCCACGAACGTCACGTCGTAGGTCCAGACACGGAAATCCTTCAAGGTGTGAGGGCCGAAAGAGTTGATCAGGGGAATGTCTACGGCGTCACGGCCGCGGGACACGACGATGCGTCCCAACCGCGGTTCATTGTTGCGGGGATCGAAGGTGTACCAGCGCCCTTCCAGATAGACCTCCATCCAAGCGCTGAAATCCATCGGGTCGCGGATCGGCACACCTATGTCGCCCAGGTAACCGTTGACATAACGCGCCGGGATGTTCATGCAGCGGCAAAGGGCGATCGCCAAGTGGGCGAAATCCCGGCAGACACCAACCTTTTCGTCGAAAGCCTCGAAGGCCGAACGCGAAGCCCGTGCCTGGGCATAAACGAACTTGATATGTTCATACACGAAATCGCAGATCGCTTGGACGCGGAACCACCCAGGATCAATCCCGCCAAATAAGTCCCAGGCAGCCTGGCTGAGTTTATCCGTTTCGCAGTAGCGGCTGCCGAGAAGATAGACAAGGACCTCGTCCGGCAGCTTCGCCAAAGGCGCCTCCTTCGCCGCCGGCGCGAACGGATCGAAGGAACCATCGTGTTCAATGACACCGTCACCCCACAAGTTGATGTCTCCATCGGGCGCGACGAACCTGCGACAAGTGTTGCCATAGAGGTCACGATAAGTCGTCGAACTAACCTCAGGGGTGCTGAGAAAGGTTTCCGGGCGGTGCAGCTCGGCTCTGTGGTCGCTGTGCGCCGATAGCAGGCAAATCATCGGGGTTTGCTCTACGCAGAATAGGGAAATGTCGTATCCGTAGCGTATGAGCATCGAAGTCCCCGCACTGATCTGGGTCCGGCGATAGCAACTCTAGCTACGGGCTGTCAGTGGCTAAGACGCTTTGCCGGCACCGGCGTCAGAGGAGCGATGACCCATCGTGGGGCGCTTTTCCCTCGTCCGCAACCTGGCTCTCTAGACGGCCGTCTACTCTTCCTGCCTTTTCACTTCGATGCGGCCCAGATGAAACCGCTTGCTCATCTCTGCAATTCTCTCGGTAAGCCAGGCAGGTGTCGAGTGATGCACCACAATAGAAAGCAGGTATCCATTATCGACTTTATTTACTGAGATTATTTCGTGACTGAAAGGTTTTAGCTCTTCAGGAATGTGCAAAAATACTTCCATTCTTTACATTTCTTGCAAAACAAGATCGTTCCGCCGTTCAGGCTCGGCATCATGCCCGGTTAGTGAGCCGCCGGTCACGGGTTTTACTTTTTTTCTTCCTTCGCGAGTGCCTCCGCTTCATCCCGGGCTATTCTGGCAGCGCGTTGTGCGTCGATACGATCGGAGACCCTCTTTCTGGCTTTCTCCTTTTCGTCGACGAACTGCTTTTCTTTCTTCTTGAGAGCGTTGAAGCGCTCTTCTGCCTGCGATCTCGTTGATCTTTGCATCCAGCCTTCCCGCAATCACGAGGATAGCCGCCGCCCAACGGGCCAACCCGTCGGAGCGGCGACCAATCAATTACTACTCGACGAGGGAAAGATTCTCAGCAGAGCTCTTTCCGTTCACGCCGCGCTGGAGCTCGAAGGAAACCTTCTGCCCCTCGTTCAGCGACGTGAGGCCTGCGCGCTCCACGGCGGAAATGTGAACGAACGCATCGCTGGCCGAATCGTCCGGCGTAATGAAACCGAATCCCTTCACGGGATTGAACCACTTAACGGTACCGATAGTCATAGCTACAACATCCTTTTGACATTGAGAATTGGGCCGGTGCCCCAGAAGAGGGCCCAGCGGGAAACGTCCACATTGTCAGGATTTCGCTAAACTAAGCGGCGCACCGATAACCTAGGGAGCACCATAAAATAATGGCCGTTGCCGTATACGTAGTTATAGATAAGCGAATCTACAAGGTTTTATTGAAGAGCCGGGACGAACGGGCCTGTGTCTCCGTGAGCTTCAGAGAGTGGACCTCTTCGATATGTGTCAATCCGATAACTCCCATTGCAGAAAACCTTATCTACAACCTCGATCGCTCCAACTCCCTGGATCGTGATGCGGTGCTCAATGACTGATCTCACCCGCCCCTTCATTGAGTGTTGCCCTGGCTATTGGCGCAAATTTTCTCTCGCCGATTTAAAAGGGGTGGCTATTAGTGATGATCGGCATCAATTTATCATTGTTGAGGAAGAAGGAGGTGGCAAGAAATGTGTCAATTTTGATGGCTATGTTCCTGATACTGCAAAGCATGCCCCAAAGCACTCGAAGCTCCTTGAACTTTTTGCTTGGGCGAGAATGACCCGCGCCGCTGACTATCCCTATCCAAGAGTCACCATCGAATGTCCCAAATGCAACAGGGCGTGCAACTATGCCTTTGGACGCATTGTCCCCCTGGTAAGGCCCGACAGCGTTTCAGACACAGTTCGAAGAAAAGGAGAGGCCCGAAGATATCTCCAGCTCAAGATGCGAATTTTCGATACTTCTCAAGCCGGTAGGGACTAAACCCCTCTCCAGCCAGAGCGATTTTCACCTCTAGTTGTATTTCAGTCAATATTGGGCGCAGGATTGCTAACGCTGACTCAAGCTCTTTCTCGGAGATATCACCAGATGAGTAGTTGGAAGGAAGGTCAGTTTCTAAAAAATCTACAATCTCGAACGCCTCAAAATCTCGATCGGCGGCCAAGTAGCGTATCGCATAGCAGCTAACGTCTATCGTTCTCTTCTCTGGTTTAGATAATTCACGTGTGAAGTAACTGAGACCCTTCCACGTAATTCCACTATTTTGAATATCTCGCTCTAGTCGAAACTCGCAATCAATCCCAAAATGACGAGCCATGACACACCGGCAGGCAGAGTCATAAGCCGCAATCGTCGCTTTGTAGTGAGAAATTCCCTCAAGCGGTATACCTTTAAAGTCCACAGCTTACTCCTTTTCGGAATTTCGCGCCGAAGTGCGCCGGTGGGTCTGCGAGGATCTCATTCGCACCCTGATCAACGATGAAGGTCTCCCCACTTGTCTCACATTGCTACCCGCATTTTGATTAGCAACTCCCCCAGGCAAACTGATCTCCAACACTTCTGGCTGCGGTAAATCGTTGTAGAGTGCCTTGAAGGCAGGCCACGTCAATATAGTCGGACTGAGCACCCAGGTCACCGACTCCCGAGCGAAGAACTGCGAGGATCTCACTGTGTTCGGACTGCACTAGCCGCCCGATAGTTTGCGCCTATCCATCTCCCGACTGCAGTGTTCCCCCATGTCGATGCGCGGCGAAGGTTGCCAAGGGAACTTGGGAGGGAATCAAAAGGCACCCGCGACCCATCAGCGGTTCAGAATGCACTCTCCTCGCGACATCTGATAGTTCCGGTCGCATTCCACACGGTTGCCAGAGCGATCGAGATGAGCGTTTTCCGGAATCATGATCTGGGAGCACTCCCCTCCCGCCTTTGAGTACCCTCTTCTGCATTTCCATCCAGATTTGTACTCACTGTCGTCTAAGAAGCCATTTTCGGGAACATCGATCTCCCTGCAGCCTCCGCCGTGTTCCACAAACCCTCGGTCGCACTTCCAAGGCGCGCCATAGTCAGCATTCGTCAAATAAGCGTTGGCAGGAACTTCAATCAGAACGCAAGAATCAGAAGATCTTTGATATCCACGCTCGCAGACCCAGTCACTTCCGGACGTGTTTTCAGTCAAATAAGCGTTCGCTGGCACGGCGATAAGTTTGCAGTGGTCGCCAACTTTGCGAAAGCCCCGCTCACACCTCCACCTGGTGCCGGATGCGTCCAGAAACGCGCCCTCTGGCACAACGATCAGCTGGCAATGCGACCGATCAATTTCTTGATACCCATGCGAACATTCCCAAGCTTTCCCGTATGAAGACCCCGTGGCAAAGGCGTTTTCTGGAACGACGACGAGGACGCATTCCTCTTCGTTAGATCGATAACCCGCATCACATTCCCAACCCTCGCCAAAAGTCCTTTGGTGAGCGTTCTCGGGAATTCCAACTTCCGCGGCCCTCAAAAATACCGGTGAAGCGAACGTGGCGATAAACATCAATATTAGGATGCGTAACGTTGGTGCATATCTCACCCGGGTACAAGGATTACTCATTAGGATTCCTTAAGTAGCTTATCGTGCGATGGCTTTCTGGTTTTGGTAATCGCTAGAAAAACAGATTGGCCTGGCTCTGATGATCTTCCCGAAGAGATGGCCGCACAGCACTATCCAAACCAAGCACAGGATCGGTGGTTCACATTTTGCAAGGGCGGGACGGGCTGACACTTTCGCTTTGAACTACAAAAAGCGGACAGACCAGCGAACTTTGCCAAAGCGCAAAGAAATAGGAACTTTTTTAAAGCTGCGTTTGCTAGAAGTTTGCCTGCAGTCTCTCGAGACAGGCCGTTGCCACAAAACGATCCGCCTCACTGGCGCCG
This sequence comes from Alphaproteobacteria bacterium, assembly GCA_037387885.1. Classification (GTDB taxonomy): domain Bacteria; phylum Pseudomonadota; class Alphaproteobacteria; order JAPULJ01; family JAPULJ01; genus DATKZM01. Next base: position 4,515 of record JARRKQ010000228.1, read on the forward strand.
GGCATGGTGGCCCAGCCCGCTTCCATGACCATGTCGCGGCGCTTGTAGCTGTTGGCTTCCTTTATCTGCATCATGGTTTGATTGACTTGTGGATCCATCTTCGATTGCTCGACGCAAATTGGGGCGAGGGCGGCAACCACCTCATCGCGGGCCGTATTCAAGGC
>JARRKQ010000229.1:0-3291 GCA_037387885.1 Alphaproteobacteria bacterium
GGACGGCCCGAACTTCGTCGACTGGGTCACGGTACTGGAGCGCTGGGTCGAGGATGGCGAGGCGCCGGACAGTGTGCTCGCAAAGCAGATCGATCGAACGACCTGGCCGGCCAAGCCCAACGTGATTCGCGAACGTCCGATTTGCGCTTATCCCGAGATTGCGCGCTACGACGGCACCGGCGATCCGGACGTTGCGGAAAGTTATAGCTGCCGGTGACGGCGAACACAGTGGTAAAGGGGTCTCGCATTGCGAAGGGGAAGCTTCGATGTTGAAAGTCAAACCGAGTGTTCTGCTTACAACGGATAGTTCGTATAACGCACCTTCTGTAAAACGCGCCGGACGCGGTGGAGATGGTGGGGGATCGAATTTTCGTGCGATCGGTCGCCGGGCGGTCGGCGACAGCGACCGCTAGCGTGCTCGTCACGCCCGTTTCTCGACGTTGAGCCGCGAAATGTACGCACACGCGCTCGCCAGGCGCAGCAACATCCCAACGCCGACGGAATCCCGGCCGGCGCAAAGCCGCATTAGCCGTCAAAAGAGCGGCGAGGGATCCGGCGGCGCACGCGAGGCGAACGGCGGGCGCGCCGGCTCGGTCTCTGGCCGTTGCCTCAGATGCTTAAGGATGCGCGCAATGACAGCCGGGTCTTCGATGCTCGCGATCACCTTGAGCGACCCGCCGCAGCGCCGGCACGTCTGGATGTCGATCGCGAAGACGCGCTTGAGCCGTTGCGCCCAGGTCATCGCGACGTGCTTTTCGACCGGCCGCTCGGGGTTGCCACGACGCGCCCCGCGGCCCCGGCCCGCCGGCGTGATCGCAGCGCGCAAGGCGTGATGCGGCGCAAAGACCCCGTGATAGCGCGTTAGATGCATGCGCGGCGGCGGCACCAGCGCGGCCAGCCGCGCCAGGCAGTCGAGCGGATCCAGAATGATGTGCGTGCTTCCATCCCGATAGGGCGTCTTCAGCTGTAGATGCACGTCGCCGCGCTCCGTGAGCCCGAGCCGTTCCTCGGCCACCGCGGGCCGGCTCACGTAGCGGCACAGCCGCTCGAGCTTCGTTCGCGCGTCGGCCTCGATCCCGATGCCGGCATGCAGCGAAAAACCGGCCGCCTGGGCGAGGCCTTTCTGCGGTGCCTCCGCCGACTGTCCGGGCACGCTCTGCAGCGTAAACACCTTCTGCCCTGCGCGCGGGCCCATCGCCACCCGATAGGTGATCGAGTGACCCAGCAGATCGTCCATCGGGCCGGCTGCCGCGGGATCGAGGCTGAGATAGGCATTCTCACAATCGCGGACGAGCAGCCCTTTTCGTTCCAGGGCCCGGCCGATCCGCTCGGCGATCCGGCGAACCAGCGCCTCGAGCTCGGCCGCGCTCGGCGCCGGGATGCGCCGAAACACCGGCGGCTTCGTGTCCGTGAGGTAGGCGCCGTCGAGGAACAGCATGTGGAAATGCACGTTCAAATTCAGTGCGCTGCCGAATCGCTGGATCAGCGTCACTGCGCCGGTCGCGCCCGTCGCGCGCGTCAGGCGGGCTTGCTTCAAGATATGGCCCGCGATCGCCCGATACACGATCCCGAGCACCTGCGTCAAAACCTCCGGATCGCGCGCGAGCAGGAAACGCAGCGCGAACGGCAGCGACAACACCCACTGGCGCATCGGGCGTCTTGGTAGCACCTCGTCTGACAGCAGCGCCGCCGTCTCCGCCATCCGGCGCGCGCCGCAGCTCGGGCAGATCGCCCGCCCCTTGCAGCTGAACGCGACGAGCTTCTCGGCGTGGCACGACGCGCAGCGCACGCGTAAGAAGCCATGCTCGAAGCGGCCACATTTGAGGTAGGCCTCGAACTCCCGCTGCACGTACTGCGGCAGGGGTCTTTCGGCCGCCTCTCGGGCGGCGACGAAGGCCGGATAATGCGCTTCGACGAGCTGATAGAGCAGCGTCTGCTCGGGCCGGTGGCGCGCATAACCCGGCGGATCGATGAACGGCGGCGTCCGCCGTGACGCCGCGCGACCGCTCGCCATGATGCCGCGTCCTTGCGATCGACGGTGTCACTCAGGCTATGGCCGCTAGGTGGTCGGCGGAATCGCGATTTCGCGGCATGACGGCGAATTTCGGCAAAGGCGCTACACGCTGTCAATTTGCCGGTTCCGCTGAAGCTCAAATTGTCGGGCTGCGACGACTGTGGCATTGTGTCTACTGCAATCAGATAGTTACGTAATGCGGGCCGGGCAGGCGAGCGCCGGGCTCCGAGCGGCGGAGAATCATATGCATCACTTCATCGGGGCGAGCGACATTCGTCCCGCGCCGGCGTTCGCCGGCGAATCTTCCGGCTATCGGCGTTTCGCTCTCTCGGATCGCGATTGCGGAGCCGTCCACTCGGGTTGGGGTCTGGCCGAGCACGACGCCAAGGGCTACCTCAATCAGCACCTGCAATCCTTCGAGAAGAGCTTCTACGTGCTCGAAGGCAATCCCGTGCTCGTGCTCGACAACCGCGCCTGGCGGCTCGAGCCAGGGGCCTGCGGTCTGATCCCGGTCGGCATGAAGCAGGCCTGGCTTGGCCCTGAGTCCGGCACGGCCAGATGGATCGACATGAATACGCCGGTGCCGAAGGGCGTGAACTTCGCCGACGACACCTACTTTCTCGGGCCACCGCCTGATGTTCCGATCGGGGCGCTCGATATCCGCGACCCGACCTCGCGTCATCTGTTCCGCATGGCCGACGACGATATCAAGATCGATGCGCTCAGGACCGGGCTCAAGAAAGATGCACCCAAAGTCTCGGCGAGCATGGCGACGGCCTTGCTCGTCTATAGCGGTATCTCGCTCAAGATGCTCGTCGACGAGCGGCTCGACGCCGCGCTGCACACGATGTTCATGGTCGAGTACGAGCCGAACGGCAACGCGCATCCGCACGATCATCCGCTCGAGGAGGCTTACTTCATCGTCGACGGCGAGGTCGAGGCCTGGGCCGACGACGATAAATACCTGATGCGCCAGGGCGACTTCCTCTGGGCCGGCGTCGGCTGCACGCACGCCTTCTACAACAAGAGCGGCACCACGGTCCGCTGGCTCGAGACACAGTCACCCCAGCCGCCGGCTCGACATTCCTATCGCTTCGCCCGCGATTGGGAATACTTCGCCGAAGAGCTGCAGAACAAGAAGGCTGCAGAAGCGGCACAGCAGAAGAAGACGGCCTGATGCCGGTTCAAGACAAACTCGATGCCAAGGTCCTGATCATCGGCGGCACGGGCGGCATCGGCCGCGCGCTGGCCGAGCGTTACGCCTCGCTCGAGAGCGA
>JARRKQ010000230.1:0-3275 GCA_037387885.1 Alphaproteobacteria bacterium
ACTCAATGCGCTTCTGGTGAAGCCCATGACCAAGCTTACGCGCAACATGGTGCGGTTCGCCGAGGAGCCCGAGGATCCCACGCGGATCATCGCGCCCTCGACCCGCCGCGACGAGATCGGCGTCGCTGAGCGCGAGCTTTCGACCATGCAGCACGAGCTGTCGCAGACCTTGTCGCAGAAGACGCGCCTGGCAGCGCTCGGACTCGCCGTCAGCAAGATCAGCCACGACCTGCGCAACATGCTGTCGAGCGCGCAGCTCCTGTCGGACCGCCTGGCGGAGGTCAAGGACCCGACCGTCCAGCGTCTCGTGCCGAAGCTGATCGCCTCGCTCGACCGGGCCATCCGGCTCTGCGTTCACACGCTCGACTTCGGCCAGACGCAAGAGACACCGCCGCGGCGTCAGCGCTTCGAGCTTGGACCGCTGATGAGTGAGATTGGCGAAAGCCTTGGTCTCCCACGCGACGGGATGATCACGTGGACGCTCGAAATCGAGGATCATCTCGAAGTCGACGCCGACCGCGATCAGCTCTATCGGGTCCTGAGCAATCTTTGCCGCAACGCTGTGCAAGCGCTCGAAAGCGAATGCGGTGGCGTAGGCGCGATCGCAGTGACCGCACGCCGCGAGGGGGCTGTCGTTGTTATCGATGTTGCCGACACCGGACCCGGCGTGCCGGAGAAGGCGCGGGAGCGTTTGTTCCAGGCGTTCCAAAGCGTGGCGCGCAAAGGCGGCTCGGGGCTTGGGCTCGCGATCGCCGCGGAACTTGTCCAGGCCCATGGCGGCCAAATTGCGCTGGTCGGCAACGAGGGCGGCGCCACCTTCCGCATCACCATTCCCGACCTGGTCGTCGAGTTGAAGCGGGCAAGGCAGCGCCGCGCCTAAGCCTCTTCAAAGAGGACCTGCTACTTGACCTTCTCGGCGCCGACCGGATCGCCGTCTTGGGTGCCGCTCTTGTATGCAGTCTTGGTGTACGTATCGCCGTCCTTGGCGATCTTGGTGGTCCACTCGTCCGACCACGTGATCATCGCCGCCCCACCATCGTCTTCCTTCCAAGACCCCGTGAGGGCCTCGCCGGCGCGGTCGCCCGTGGCCGAGCCGTCCTCGGACAGGGTGATGGTCATGGGATTGCCTTGCGTGTCTTGCGTACTATAGGTGCCCGCGAAGGCGCTGGAGTCGCCCGAAGGCGCCTCGCAGCTGGTGATGACGAAGGCGAGAGCCGCGGCTCCCAGGATCGCGGCGGCTTTGCTCAGGAAACGATGCATGATGCTTCTCCCTAGTGTTGGTGGGTGTACCATATCCGAAAATTGCGGCGGTTGAGCCAAAGTTCCCAAGCCTTGCCTTCGATGACCCAAGGTATTACCTAGGCGGAACGCGGGCCGCCGAGTGTCCGGTTGGCCGCCGATCAAGCCATCCCGCTCAACGTTGTCGCGGAATTTCGGCTTTTTGCGCCGGTTGCTCAGCTGGATAGAGCACCAGACTACGAATCTGGGGGTCAGGAGTTCGAATCTTCTCCGGCGCGCCAATTTTTTCAAAGACTTATACTTCACGGATGGGGAACTGGGATCTCTGGCGTAAACTATGGGGTAACGCTCGGTGGTGTCGTTTGCGGACTAGCCACGAGCTCTCTTTGCCAACGCTGGTGCAACCAGCCGCATCAAGGTGTCAAATGCGGCATGGCACAGACGGAGTCGACACGACGTCGTAATGCACAAGCAACTGGGATGCAGGGGGTCTACCTGGCCGCAGCCGAGTTGACCAAGCGGGGTCTTATCGTAGCTCCAACCTCTCGCAGCGCCTTCGGTGCCGACCTTCTGGTCACAGATGAAGACTGTAAGAATCGTGAACCTAAATCAGCGAAACCCTCGTCAGCGGCTCTTGCCGCCTGACTTAAGGGGACATACTTTCACATGAAACCGTTAGCAGTTGAAGGGACTCCAAATGGGGTTGCCGCGAAAGCCGAAGCAAGGTTTGAACGCCGAAGTTGCGCCAAAGCGAAACAGTGACGTGCGAGCTAACGCGTTGGATCGGCTCACTCAGCTGCTCAATGCCTCGCCAGCCGTAATTTACAGCTTCAAGGCGAGTGGCAACTTTGAGCCCACGTTCGTCAGCGCTAGTTTGGAAACGGCATTTGGCTACGCCCCGAAGGAATACCTCGACAATCCCAATTTCTGGCGGGAGCGGGTGCATCCCGACGATCTTCAGCGCGCGGAGAGGGAAATCAGAGACTTGCTTAAAAATGGCAAGCACGCGCTAGAATACCGCTTCCGCCGCAAGGATGGATCCTATTGCTGGGTAAATGACGAACAGCACGTGATCCGCGACGAGAACGGCGAGTCCGTGGAGATTGTAGGCTCGTGGAGCGACATTACCGCGCGGAAAGCCGCGGAGCAAACTGCGATAGAAGCTAACCAACGCGTCGCCGACGCTATCGAATCAATCTCCGAAGGCTTCTCTCTCTACGATATGGAAGATCGGTTGGTGCTCGGCAACTACAAGTTCTCTGAGTTGTTCGATCATGGTGCTGGGCAACCAAAGCCTGTCATGACCTACGAGGAGATAGTCCGCGGAGCAGTGGAGCGGGGGCTTATCGAGGACGCCAAGGGACGCAGCGCGAGCTGGCTTCGGCAGCGTCTCGCGCAGCATCGCAACCCGACCGAACCAATATTGCAACGTCGCACCAATGGGACTTGGCTCCAAATCTCAGAACGTCGCGTTTCTAGCGGCGGTACCGTGGCCGTCTACAGCGATCTCACTAAGGTCAAAGAAAGCGAGCAGCGGGCCGCCATGGCTAACCAGCTTGTTTTGCAGAGCTTGCGCTACGCGAGTCGGATCCAGGCCGCCATCCTACCAGCTCGCGAAGTGCTCACATCAGTCACTGACGATTACTTCTTAATTTGGGAGCCCCGCGATATTGTAGGCGGCGACTTCTTTTGGTTTCAGCCGATCAAAGATGGTTATGCAATTATCGTCGGCGATTGCACAGGACATGGCGTGCCGGGGGCATTCATGACGCTCATCGCATGGGGTATGCTCGATCGCATACTGGCGGAGATCCCTGATAGCAATCCAAGCCAGGTCTTGGCCGGGCTGCACCGCGGCATTCAGAGTCTGCTCGGCCAGGACGAGGATTCGGGCGAGACCAACGATGGGCTGGAGGCAGGGGTATGCTTCATCAACCCATCAAAGCGAGAGATGACCTTTGCTGGCGCCCACCTCTCGCTCTGGAAGGCTAAAGGGGAGGACGTGATCGAGATAAAGGGAGACCGCAAAGGACTGG
>JARRKQ010000231.1:0-3273 GCA_037387885.1 Alphaproteobacteria bacterium
GAGCAAGCGACTGTTGCACTGAAACCCCGGCTGCTGTCAGACAATGGATCAAGCTACATCTCCGGCGATCTGGCCAGATGGCTCGACGACCAGAATATGCGGCACATCCGGGGCGCTCCATATCATCCGATGACCCAGGGCAAGATCGAGCGCTGGCATCAGACCCTGAAGAACCGCATCCTGTTGGACAACTATTGGCTTCAGCCTCCGAGCTGAGGACCTTGAATGATGTCAATAACGAATTACTGTTCTCCAAGACGAGTCTACCGCCTTCCAGCGCGGGAGTATCCAAGTAGATCGCCACCGAATTCAGATGGGCAATGGAGCAAGGCTTAGGGAATGATCCCTGTGGGGCGCACAATCCGAATCTCACCAGCTGATCTGACCCGCCCTTACATTCTGTTGACATTTACCGAAGGGCGAGACATGCGGCGACGAGATGGATCATGGCGGTGAAGCTCATGTTTCGTAGCGCGTTGCGATGCGGCGGAAGGCTTTGAGATGACAGAACAAGTTCTCGACCAGATGGCGCCAGCGGTACATCGCGAAGTCGCAGGCTATGGCGCGCCTCCGGTCGGCCTTGGGCGGGATGACGGCCATGGCGCCGCCTCCTGCCAAAAAACAGTCTTGAATCACAAAGCGGTCCGAGCCAGCTACCTAAATGTCAACAGGCCCTAATGCAGAAAGCGTTTCTCCCCGCCGAGTAAGGCTCACCATGAAAATTCAGACACTCTTGATTTGTCTCTGCGTGGCTCTGTTGTTTCGCCATGCCTATGCGGACAGGGCTACGACTGGTCCCTGGGTATTCGGGTTCTCGAAAGATCCTGTGACCGGCGAACAGAGCGCAGTAGCATCCACTTCTGGTTCAGGGGACTCCGTGGCTGCTTTCTCCTGCACCAAGCAGGGTGCCACGTTCTCAGTACGAACCAGTTCTTCAGATGAAGGATCTGGCGATACAAGACTAGTCACGTGGCGAATCGATAATGATCCCCCCATTCAAGAGCGATGGAAAAATTTGGAAGATGGCGGTACCGGCGTTACTGGCGTTCAAGCTATAACTATACTGCAAGCGCTAATTTGGCACGCAAATTACAGATTTGTCGTTCAGAGCGGCGATGAAACAATAATATTTTCAGTAGTAAACGCCACGGTGGCCCTAAGAAAACTAATGAAGACGTGTGGAATAAATATAGAGTATTGACTTTACTACACAAAATCACGTCGCCTTGTTGGTCTTGACCCAACTTGAACACCACTTTTCGCCAAATTATTGATCTGCAATGCAGAATCGGGAAAATCAAAGCGCTGTGGCACTACGCCTGGGGCGGCCGCGGCGGGGTTTTGGTCGGGTTGGGTGACGCTTGCGGCGGGCCGGGGCGTTAGTGGTAAGGCGGGGCGGCAGGGCAAGACGGGCGGCTTTGAAGAGGCTATCTGCCCAAGCTTTCACGCGATCATGAGCGGACGCAAGGCGTAGCGCATTCAGACCACAGCAGGACGAATCTATTCTATGGTAGTGTTAGTGCGTACGACGGCAATGCTATGAGTTCGCCGCCCGGTAGCGGTTTTTGAGCGACACACCGTGGTCGAAGCCAAGCGACTGGCCGAGCCCATAAATTCCTGGACAGCTCGGTGGAACCAAAAGCTCGGCGGACGGTGCTGAATCGGAGATCCGCAAGTGGACTTTTCCAAAGTTGTGGCTTGACGACTGCAAATGACCGTATTCATGCCTCTGGGTTGAAGCTAGGTATGAACGGTGTGAAGGAAACACGCAACTATCAACATTTGGTCCGACAACCAATGGTGCCGTTGGTTGTGAATTCGTGGGCAGGCCCCGACGGCAGGCGGTTTCCAACGAGCGGCGCAATGACAGCGCTTGACGGAATAGCTCGCAATGGAATGGCAGCATGCTTATGTATAAAGCAGTGATGGTCGCATACTCGAAAACGGCAGGCCTCGAGAGAGATTGGCTATTGTCTCTCTAAGAGCATCTTCCCAATCCTTATGCGCTTGCGCTCCACCGAAATATCGTGGCGGGGCAGACAATGCATGTGCCGCTGCCGAGGAGGCACAGAGCATAGGGGCGCGTGCCAGCGCGGCCCGACTGTTGCTGAATGAATTCAATACTTCTTATCGAGAAGAAAAGGGGCTGTCCCTTTTCAGAACACGAGGAAAATATCATGCCACGAATGTTATGGTTTAAACCGGGATTTATCGGTGCCTGCATCGGCGCCATCGCCCTCGCAGTCGTTGGCTTCACCCAACTCGGATGGGTAACTGCCAATACAGCAGAGTCCATGGCTCTGAAGTCTGCGGATGCCGCCGTGGTCAAGGCGCTCGTCCCTGTCTGTGTTGCACGCGCTCAAACGGACCCCAAGTCGGGGCCCTTGCTTCAGGAACTTGATGGGGTAAATTCGAAGTGGACTCGCAGATCCTTCGTCGAGAAGGCCGGCTGGGCCAAGATGCCCGGTGCTGAGTCCTCCAACAGCAATCTGGCGGATGCTTGTGCACAGGCTCTCCAGGACCGCTCAGCTGCGTAGATAGTTGCGCGCGAGACGTAAGATCCTTGATCAGCCCCGGCGGGGTCAATCGCGATGGCGGCAGACGACTTTGCGAAATTCAAGAATGACCAAGGCGTGCCGGAAATCCGTATCGGCGTGAAAGAGTTTAAATGCGCCGGCGTTTCACCGCCCCAGGACCATCCGCACATCTATCTTGAGATGGGCGCCGGGGATACGATTGCTTGTCCCTATTGCGTGACCTTGTTCCGCTACGATCCCCGGCTTGGTCCACGTGAGGCCGATCCGCCCGACTGCGTACTTTTGGACCACGGCCGTTGAGTCTAGGTGTAGTAAATAACCGGATGGCCCGAACGCGTTGGTGTGACCACACTCAAGCCACGGAATGGAACCGGCAATACTCATTCGCATAGGCTTTGAAATCACGGTCGACTGTGCAAAACCAACGCCCATGCTCCTGGCGCTGTACCCGCACGTCTTGAATTATCGCCGGACGATTGGATCGGATCAAATTCGGACGGAACCCGAGACGGCCGTCGAGGACTACATGGACATGTTCGGGAACCGATGCGCTCGTCTCGAAGCGCCTAGTAGTGTAACGACTCTGTGGTCCGACTGCATCGTGGAGGATGCGGGTGAACCAGATGAGTTCAACTGGAACGCTCGTCAGCACGAGATCGTGGATCTGCCGGTCGAGACACTGTCGTACTTGACGGCAAGCCGGTACTGCGAAAGCGACGAGTTCGTTGACAAAGCC
>JARRKQ010000232.1:0-3260 GCA_037387885.1 Alphaproteobacteria bacterium
GCCGGCCGCGCTCAGGACCGCGCCATAGGCGGCGTAGGAAGCGAGCGCCACCAGCATGGGCCCGGCGACGGTGCCGCCGGGGCGGACCTTGCGGGGGCCGAACGGCAGGCGCGCCCGGCAGGTGCCCTCGCCGACCGCCTCGATCTCGAGGCCGAGGTCGCTGACCCACGGGATCGAGGCCGCGGCGATCTCCGCCAGCTCGGCTTCGCTGATCTTCGCCATGATCTTCTCCTATTGCGCCCCGTGGCCGTCCCCATGGCCCCAGCGATAGCGCCGCCGGGCGGCGCGGCCAGCAGCCCGATCTTCTCGTAATAGCGGATCGTCTCCACCTTGCAGCCCGAGCGCTTCGACAGCCGCCCGATGCCGAGACTCTATCGCTCGGCGTCCATGAGATTCGCCCTTGAACCTGAAGGCGCTACGGGATTTAGACTGCGCCCCAGGCCTTGCACTTGCAAGGCTCCACCAAGGAAAGGATGGCCATGTCCCGGACACCCAAGGCCGAGGCGGCCGGCGCGACGTCCACCGTCACCTGCCCGCGCTGCGGCCACCGCCAAGACGAGGTCATGGCGACGGACTTTTGCCAGTATTTCTACGACTGCAAGGGATGCGGCGCGGTGCTCAGGCCCAAGCCCGGCGACTGCTGCGTTTTCTGTTCCTACGGCAGCGTGCCGTGCCCGCCGGTTCAGAACGCGCGCGCGGCCGGCAAGCCGCCCGCCTGCGGGCCGGTCAGAGGCCCTGCCCGCGCCGCCCCCGGCGGCGGCGTCGCGCTCAGCGCCGCTGGCGGCGCCAGCGGTCGACCACCGTGTCGATGAACGACTTGTCCTCGCCGTCGGTCTGCCAGGCGCTGGAGAACCTGGCGGTGCCGCTCAAGGGCCGGCGTTCCTCGGGCAGTTCGTCGAAGCACAGCCGCACCGGCACCGGCACCCCCTCGCCCACCGCGATCGCCTCGGCATTGCGCATGGACGGCAGGAACTCCATCAGGCCCATGGCCGATTCCGAGAGCGCGCCGCGGACGAATTCCTGGTCCTTCTGATTGCTCATGCGCAGCGCGAAGATGGTGTTGCACTGGGAGAGGATGCCGGCCGCGAGCTCCGAGGGCCGCTGGCTGACGACGCACAGCGAGACGCCGTACTTGCGCCCCTCCTTGGCGATCCGCGAGAGCGACTTCTTGGTCGGCTCGAAGCCGAGGCTGGTGTCCTGCGGCACGTAGCGATGCGCCTCCTCGCAGACCAGCAGCATGGGCAGCGCCCGATCGCTCCAGACCGCGAAGTCGAACATCATGCGGCTCAGCACGGACACCACGACATTGATGATCTCCGAGGGCACCCCCGACAGATCGACGATGGTGATCGGCCGCCCGGCGACCGGGATGCGGAACAGGCGGGCGAGCACGTCGGACATGTTGTCGCGGGCGCCCAGGCCGCCGAACATGAAGCCGAAGCGCGAGTCGACCCTGAGCGCGTTGATGCGCGACTTCAGCCTGAGGTAGGGCGCCGAGTTCTCGGGATTGTCGAGCTTGCCCATGGCTTCGTCGATGATCTGCAGCAGCTCGCTGATCTGGTAGGGCACCGGCGTGTCGGTCGTGACGTAGGCGGCGGCGTTGGCGTCGCTCTTCAGCATGTACTTGCGCTTGGCCTCGCAGATCGCCTCGTTGAGGATCGCGGCCTCCGCCTTGCGCGACTGGTCATTGTCGCCGAGGATGACCTCCGTGATCTCCTCGAAGGTGAACAGCCAGTAGGGCAGCTTGAGGTTGCTCGGATCGAGCGCCTCGGCCATATCGCCGAAGGCGTGGGCGTACTCGTCGTGGGGATCGAGCAGCAGAATGTGCGCGTTCTGATGGCGCTTCAGAATCGACTGCAGGATGAGCGCGACGGCGCAGGACTTGCCGGAGCCGGTGGTGCCCAGAATGGCGAAGTGCTTGCCCAGCAGGTTGTCGGTGCCGACGAAGGCGGGCAAGGCCTCGTCCTGATGGATCGTGCCGATGCGCACCGTGTCGACGGCCGGCGGCGCGTAGACCCGCTCGAGGTCCTGCTTGGTGGCCATATAGACGCTGTCGCCGAGCGTGGGAAAGATCGAGACGCCGCGCTGGAACGGCTGCTTGGCCGCGCTCGCGCCTTTCATGGTCTCGCCGACCAGCTCCATTTCGATGATGTTGAGCTCGGCATCGCCGGCGTCCTGTTTGGGAATCGGAATGCTGAGGCCGCTCACCATGCCGAAGACCGTGGAGATCGGGGTCTCCATCTTGATCAGCGTGCCGATCTGCATCTTCGGCGTGTCGGCGCTGTGGCCGGCGCCGGTCTCCAACAGGGTGATGACCTGGGAGCCCGAGACGGCGACGACCCGGCCGACCCGCACAGCGTGCGCGCTGGCGACCGCCGCTTGGGGCCCGCTCGGAGTATCCAGGTCGGCCCTGGCCTCGGCCACGGCTCGCGGCGACGCCGTCGAGGCTTGGTTAAGCAACTGGCTCAAGGATCCGCTCCTTCGGAAATGACAGGGTGACCGTCGTGCCGACGCCGACCGCGCTCTGCAACGCCAAGTGGCCGCCATGCAGCTCGATCAGGGCCTTGGTGATGGGAAGCCCCAAACCGGTCCCTTCGTAGGTGCCGCTATAGGCGCTCTCGACCTGGCCGAAGGGACTGAGCACCCGCTCGAAATCCTCGTCGCAGATGCCGATCCCGGTGTCGGCCACCGAGACGCACAGCCCTCCGTCCGCCAAGCTGCGCGCGCCGGTCTCGATCTTGCCCCCTTCCGGCGTGAACTTGACGGCGTTGGACAGAAGATTGACGAGGCACTGCTTGACCATCCGCTCGTCGGCGAAAATTCCGGGCACGTCGTCGTCGATCGTGACGATCAGCTTGACGCCGGAATCGCGCGCGCGTTCCTGCACCAGGCGGATCGACTTGGCGACCACCTCGCCCACGTCGACCTCGGACTCCGCCAGCTCCAGGTTGCCGGTCTCGACCTTGGAGATGTCCAGAATGTCGTTGATGACGTCGAGCAGATAGGTGCCGCTTTCGTGGATATCGCGGATGTATTCCTTGTACTGCTCGGCCCCCAGGGGCCCGAGGATCTCGTTCTTCATGATCTCGGAGAACCCCAGGATCGCGTTGAGCGGCGTGCGCAGCTCGTGGCTCATGTTGGCGAGGAACTCGCTCTTCGTCCGGTCGGACGTCTGCGCCTTGATCATGGCGACGCGCGCAGCCTCGGCAGCGCGCTCGGCGTTCTGCTTGGCCACCGTCAACGCCGTTTCGACCCTGTGG
>JARRKQ010000233.1:0-4274 GCA_037387885.1 Alphaproteobacteria bacterium
TGGCGGTGCGGGGAGTCATGGGCGAACCAGTCTCCGCTTCCGCGGCGCCCTGTTTCCCTGATTTCACGGAAATTTACAGGGATATTCTCCTTTCTGGCACCCAATTCTATGCGCCCATGCGATTGTTCGTAATAGATTCAGTAGCTTGCCAGGCTTGGCTCATGTCCCGCCGAAAAAGAAGAGGGAAGAACAGGGAAATCTGCTCCCAGCGGCGATCTCGTCATTTGGCGGAAGGAGCCGGGAGTCCGAAGCCTTTGCCCTTGGCAAGTACGGCACTATCCTGGCAAAGGGAGAAGCACCCTTCGAAAAGATTCAGGTGCAAACCTCTTGCATAGGTAGAGCACTGCCTGGGGTCAGCAGCTCTTCTCGCATGCCGCGAAGTGACAGACACACTTCAGAAGTTGTGTGGACGCCGTCGGCACGATCAGCGAGATGCTGCGCTTCGGTCATCCGCTATGCCTATGCAATCTCAAAAGTCGTAGTGTGTGGTCCTGGTTCGCTGAGGATCAACGAACGTTGCGGGAGAACTCCGCCTAATCGAAACAAGAGCCTTCGAAAGCGAATTCTCGGCCGAAATAACCATGCCGTCGATCGCAGTCGAATGCGCAATGCCTGTATATGCGAATCAGCCTTCTTAAAACACTGGGATACTTCGCCGGCGGGCTCTGGACAGCCTGGGGTGGACGGAAGCGAATCGAAGCCAAACAGCTTCGCAACCTGCGGCGTCTCGTGGAAAAAGCGCGGCGCGACTCCCCATTGTTTCGCAGACTTTACGCGGATCTGGGTCCATCGAGCGAGGTCGAACTGCGCGAGTTGCCGGTGACCCGCAAACGCGATCTCATGGGTGAGTTCGACGACTGGCTGACGATTCGTTCTCTTCCCCTCGACAGGGCCCGCGATCATCTCCGGGATATCCGGAAGCTTGGCGTACCTATCGACGATGTCGCCATTTTCCAAACCTCCGGGACATCAGGGGAACCGGCGATCGTCGTATTGCCCTCATCCTTCCTGGAGTATTCCTTTGGGATTTCGATGGCGCGCTTCGATCGACACCAGCGGAAGCTCGTCCGGAAGATTCGCAAGCTTGGCACGAGGGTGACAGTCACCGGCGGCAACGGTCACTTTCTTGGCGTCGGGTTCAACAGATTGGTGAGACATCTGTATCCAAGATTGACGAGGGAGTTGACCTTCATCGAGGCCGGGCAGCCGATCGACGGGCTTGTCGAACGACTGAATGCGATCCCGAAGGTCGCCTGGATCTCGACTTACCCAAGCACGCTGACCATCCTCGTCAAGGAAAAGGAAGCCGGGCGACTGCAGATCCAGCCGGTGGTCTTCAGTACGGGGGGCGAGACCCTCACGGATGATCTTCGCGAGCGCGTTTTCCGAGCCTTCCCCTCGCTGAAATACGGCATTCTCGACACCTATGGGTGCACCGAGTGCCCGGCGATGTCGTTCGTGTGCAGCCGCGGGCGGAAGCATGTGCACAACGATTGGGTCATCCTCGAAGCGGTCGATGAAGCGATGCGGCCCGTTCCCGACGGCACGCTGTCGGCGACCGTCCTGCTGACCGTGCTCGCCAACGACGTACAGCCCTTCATCCGTTACGACTTGGGCGATTGTCTACGATTTTACAAGGACCCCTGCCCCTGTGGGTCGCCGTTCCGCAGTTTTCAGGTGGAAGGCCGCGACGCGACGCTCATTCGCGTGGGAGACGTGACTCTGTCACCGCTCGTCTTCGATCTGGAGCACGAGCACGCCCGGCGCATCCAGCTGGCCCAGACCAGCGAAAGAGATTTCGAGGTTCGAATCGAACTGACCGATGAGGCGGCGGGAGAGGATGTGTTTGAAGAAGTCATCCAGTCCGTGAAACGAGTGTTTCGCGATAATGGCCTGGGCGACGTCGCGGTCAGAGAAAGCCGAGCATCGCCCGAACTCACCGCGAGTGGCAAGTTCCATGAAGTATTGCCTTTGCGAGGCTCCGATTCGTGAACATGACTGACTACAGCCGCAGCGCTCGATCGAGCTATCCTTTCGCGAGCGCCCACAGCAATCGACGAGATGGCTAAACTCGCTCAGGCACTGTCGCAAAGTCGGGCGAAACGACAAGCCCCAGATTTCACGTTAACCAGGATAAGGTGAGACGATGAAACTGGAGATCCGACAATGGCAAGAAGAAGCTTCAGCCAGAAGTTCAGATTGGAGGGAGATCGGCTGGTCAAAGAGCGCGGCATGATGGTCGCTCAGGCGCACCACTGATGTCGACTCTGCGTCGCATCGGAATCGTTGTGCTCCTCGTGATCGGTTCCGTGGGGCTCGCGCTCTGGGGCTACAGCCTGCGGCCCGCGCCCGAGCCACAGCCCTGCGCACTGCCGACTGCGGTCGGCGAGTTCGGCGCGATCTGCGGCTTCCGAGATCCCGAAGATCTCGAGTACGTCAAGTCACTCGACCGTGTCCTGGTCTCCGAAGAGGGACTCGGCGGACGGCTGCTCGCGCTGCGTCCCTCCGACCTCGCCGCAGGGCCCATCGTGCTCTGGCCGCCCGCCCCCGAGAGTCAGCGCACACCACCCGAGGACACATCGACGTATGGCGACTGCGCACGCCCGGCAGACCCCGATCACTACGCCCCCCACGGCCTCTCGGTGCTCGAAGCGAGTACGCCCGGCGACCCCGTGCACGTGGCGGCCGTGTTCCACCACCTCGACGAGGAAGGTATCGTGCGAGACGCCGTCCAGCTCTTCGAGCTCGTGGACGATAAGCTTTGGTGGGAGGGCTGCATCCAGTATCCCGAGCGCGCGATCGGCAACGACCTGGCGTGGTTGGGCGATGGCTCGCTGCTCGCGACGCGCTTCGCCCGCGCCGATGCGCCGGACGAAATCCAGCGCGGCATTCTGCTCGGCAGTCTGGGCTTCGAGACAGGGGACGTGCTGACTTGGTCGCCCGTGCAGGGTTGGTCGCCAGTGCCGCACACCGGTGCCGCGATCCCCAACGGCATCGCTGTGGCACGCGACCGCAAGACGTTCTACTTCGCGGACTCCGGACGCTGGCGCGTCGCGATCGTTCCGTGGACCGGTGGCGGCAATGAGATACGGTACATCGAAGTCGGCGGCGCACCCGACAATCTGACGATCAGCACTTCGGACACGATCCTAACGGCAGTCGTCACGCTCAGCGGCGATATCCCCCTGTCCTTCATCTGCGGATTCCGGGGCCGAACCTGCCGCACCGGCTGGGCCGTGTGGGAGATCAGCGGATCGCCGGCGTCCCGGTCGCCCTCGAGGTGGGGGACTTCCTGCTCCTGGGCAGCATCGGGGACAATCGCGTGGGCGTGTATCGCAGGCGCTAGCACCGAATGGTTTCAACGCAACATTGCGGTCCACCGTCAGCGCCTCCGCGTGAGGCCGACTACGCGTTCGCGGATCGTGTCGTGGCTGCGGCCTGGACGGCCTCTACGACCGCAGCCGGGCACCGTATCGCCAAGCCAACCGGCTGCCCTACCAGGTCAAGCGCACCCTACTCGGGATCAAGAAGGAACACCCCTGAAGGGCGGATGATGGCGCTCGAATGCGCATCGATACGACCGTCGACCCGCGCAACACTGACCCGTCCATTCGGCGCACAGAGAAATTCGCGTCAGTTCTCCGTGTAGGGCCGGCGCTGGCTGTCTCCGCGGGGCAGCTTGCCGATCGCCGACAAGGCAACGCCCCGGAATTCCGGGGCTTTTTCCTGTCGCTACCGCGACTGACCTCGCCAGTCTCCGCAGCTGTGGACTCGGTGGCGGAGAGGGAGGGATTCGAACCCCCGGTCCGGGGTTACCGGACAACGGTTTTCAAGACCGCCGCTTTCGACCGCTCAGCCACCTCTCCGTCAGTTGGGCATTGTCGGCGCGCACCCGGCCTGCAGCAAGGGAACCCCTACGAATCACGGAGGTCCATTTGGTGCGAGTGCGGCACTCCGTGCTAGTATGGATGTCGTACTGATTAGGTCCTATTTGAGAAGGAGACTCAATAAATGTTGTCGGAGAGGGATTACATGCGGCGCCGCAGCAATGTCCAGGCCTTGAGTGCGCAGGCCATCCAGCAATCGGCAATCGCAACCAACAAGGTCCTGAAGAACACCTATCTCCTGCTGTCCATGACGCTGCTTTTCAGCGCGGTGACGGCGGGTATTTCGATGGCCCTGGCCCTGCCGCCCATGACCTACCTGATCTCGGTGGGCGTGGCGATGGGGGCCGGCATTTTCGTGCTGCCGCGCACGGCGAACTCCGCCGCGGG
>JARRKQ010000234.1:0-3240 GCA_037387885.1 Alphaproteobacteria bacterium
CGGAGAAGAAAACATAAATGTCGTTGATATGGCCCCTTATTCAGCGGCGCGTTCGCTAACGCCCTCAACAGGATCTACTTTTGCCAATTGCAAACGCCCAATTCGGAGGGATGGAGATGGGATTATTTATATGAGATGTCCACCAGCGGAGTTACACAAGCTAAGTGCCCTGGTCGGACTGTTCGTGCCCTTTATCTTGATCGCTGTTTCCGCGAACGCAGCCGAGGAGGACCCGATCGGGCCGAAGTTGACCCCCCAACTAAAGGACTTGATTGTCCAGGAGATGCAGCTCGTACTGAAGGCCAGCAGTGAGATCCACACGGCTATCGTTACCGGCGACCACGAGACGGTCGCAGAGCAGTCAATGAAGATCCACGACAGCTTCATAATGAAGCTGTCGCTCACCGAACAGGACAAGGCGAACTTTATGAAAGCGGTGCCACCCGCCTTCGGCGCGTTGGATGCCAAGTTGCATGAGATTGCTGCCCGGCTAGCCCATGCAGCTGAGCAGAAGGATGCGGAGTTAGAAACCGTCTTCTTCGGCAAAATGACAGAGGCCTGTGTCGCTTGCCACTCTGCCTACGCCCGCGACCGCTTTCCATCGCTGTTAGGCACCAAGGGGCCACCGCACTAATTCATTTGGCACACGGGCATTGTCACGTTAATTGGCTGGCATTGGGTGCTCGGCGGCTTTAGCGTCAGTGGATGCCCCCGATCTCCTCTGCCCGCCACCACCGCTTCCCTGGTTCCGTCATTCAGCACGCCGTCTGGCTCTATGCTCGCTTCACCGTGAGCTACCGGGATGTGGCGGAGTTGCTTGCCGAGCGCGGCCTCGACATCTCCTATGAGACGGTGCGGCGCTGGGTTTTGAAGGTCGGTTGCACTTATGCCCGCAACATCCGGCGGCGCCGACCTCGCCCTCACGAACAGTGGCATCTCGACGAAATGATCGTCATGATCAAGGGCCAAAGACATTATCTCTGGCGCGCCGGCGACGCGGAAGGCGAGGTCCTGGATTTCCTGGTGCAATCCAAGCGAAACGCCAAGGCAGCCCGGCGTCTGATGCGCAAACTTGTGAAGACGCAGGGCGTCGCCCCCGGTACCCTGGTCACCGACAAGCTCAGATCCTATGGGATGGCGATGCGCGCCCTTGGCCTGAGTTGTGAGCACGTGCAGGGGTTGCGCAAGACCAACCGGGCCGAGAACTCTCACCAATCGGTGCGACGACGGGAGCACAAGATGCAGCGCTTCAGGTCGCCCGGCTCAGCGCAGAGGTTCCTCACCCTTCACACCGCCGTCTACAACCTCTTCAACGTCCAACGCCATCTGATCTCCCGCCGCACGCTCCGACAGGTCCGCCGCGAAGCCTATGACCAATGGCGTCAAGTGACCACGACCTCTTAACCAGACGCGTACCTCGGTCAAGCGCGGCCAGCACCAGTTAACGTGATAATGCCTGACAATGCGCTCCTCACTCCTAAAGCGGTCGGTTCATGACGCAACCGAACGTTTAAGCAAACTCAACTCTCAGTCCCCTTCTCCCAACTGTAAAGGTGTACCAGCTAGGCAAGGCACGCCATGGGCTCGCGGAGCGCCAATTTTTTGCTCGTGGATTGTTTTAGCGGTCAGGGGCTGCTTCGCATGCTCTGACCTACATCGCTGAACGCCCAATTCTGATCACGTGCCAGGTAGATCATGGCCCGTTCAGCCAAAGCCGTGATGGTCAGCAGCGGGTTGACGCCGAGGGAGCGCGGCATCATTGCGCCATCACACACATAAAGACCGTTATGGACGCCGTCCGGCCCCGACGAGGGGTCGAAGACTTGGCATTTGTGATTGATTACTCCGTTGTTCGCATCTTCACCCTTTCCGCAACCTCCGAGCGGATGCGCGGTAACCGGCTGGTTACCCATTACGGTGCCAGCAAGCGGATTCTTGATATAGCGACCTCCATTTTCACTCACTATCTTTTCGAGAACGGCATCGACGCGGGTGTAGACATCCTGGTCGGCCACGTCCACCCAATCGACATCAACCCGATGCTGATCCAGCACAACGCGTCCCTTGGCCTCGTCGTGGGAGACGACAAAAAAGCCTTGAAGATTGGCGAAAGGTCCGTTGTAGACGCCTTTCAGCAGGCTTTGCGTCGCACCCAAGAGACGCCCGCCCGGCAGGAAGGCGACCGGGAGCAGGGGTGCCAGAGGAGAGGGCATGACGCCTTCCAACAGATACATTTCCCGTTCGAGCGATTCAGCGTCAGCCAGTTTCAGCTGCCCGGTAACACAGGCGCCAACCGTGTCCACCTCCACCTTCGCCGGGTGTCCAACTCCGATCGCGTTGACCTTTTCCTTGGCGCCATAACCGAACGCGATGATGTCGCCATTTGCGGAAAAGCCATGACCGATTCGGTTCGACAGCGCGAGCCCTCTGGCCTGGGATCGCAATAGTATCTCGGTGGAGCCCAAGGTGCCGGCCGCGAGGATGACGATGGGCGCCTCGACGGTGAACGAGATTTCGGCATCGTTCCGAGCGCGGTAGCTGATTCGCCAGCCATCCTTAATCCGCTCGATATGATCCACCGTCGTCCCAGTGAACATCTGCGCGCCGTGGGCCGCGGCGTCGTACAGGTAGGTCAGATAGACAGTGTTCTTCGCGCCGACATTGCAGCCCGAGCAGCAGTCGCCGCAGAGCGTGCAAGCGGGCTGTTCAACGCCCGCCAGATTGACGGTATCTGAAAAGGAAACGGTAACTGGCGCTGCGTGCGGGCGCGCCTGGAGAGCAGCGCTAGCCTTGTCGAGCGCCTGGTATTTTCTCAAGTATTTCGCGCCTTTGTAGCGGGCCGGGCGCAACATATGTGCTGCGCGCCTAAATCCTTCCTCAAGAAGCGGGTCGCCGGCGAGCGCGGACGGCCAAGGAGGAGCGGAAAAGACGCGTGCGTCGGGGCGCAGGGCAACGGCCGCGTTGACAAGCGAACCGCCGCCAAGGCCGCAACCGGTCAGAACATGGATATGGCGACCGATATTAAGATGAAACAGAGCGTCAGCCGCACCGGTTGATAGCGATCGGCCGGAAATTCTCAGCTCGCGCCGCATATCCGGGAAGCGGTCGGGAAAATCGCCGGTCTGCACCTCCTTGCCGCGCTCCAGCAGGCACACCCGCTGTCCACATCGCGTCAGTCGCGAGGCAGCAACTCCGCCGCCATAGCCCGAGCCGACAACAACAATGTCGTAACGGGGTCTG
>JARRKQ010000235.1:0-3231 GCA_037387885.1 Alphaproteobacteria bacterium
GGTCCATGGTGTCCGGCTTCATGAACCAGCGCCGGTTGCGTACCTCCGTAGGTTCTTCGTCCCGGGCAAACCCGACCTCGGCGGGTTCAAGCGATTCAATGGCTTGGGAGCCCATGCCAAGACCTATAAGACTCGAAGACAAAACAATCAGGACGAGTGACGCCTCGGGCCCGGCGACCGCGAGGCGGGTCAGGCCCAGCGCGACGGCGAGCCCCCCAAGGGTGGCTATGGTGCGTCCTTTGGCAATTCGAGTGAGGCGCCCAAACTGCGCCGAAAGCACGCCATTCAATCCCCCGAGCAGCATGAGCACAATGCCCGCCTGAACAACGCTGAGACCTTGATACCAAACGAGATAGACGGGCAGCAGAAAGCTCGCGCCAGCATACACAAACAGCAAGAGAGAGTTGCTCAAGCTTGCCAGTCCAACTGTCGTGATCCGGAAAACGCGAAGGTCAAGGGCGGCTGCCGGCGCCTTCACCTCCCAGATCACGAAGACGACAATGCCGACCGCAAAAGCACAGAAACAGCTCAATATGATGGGAGACCCAAACCCCAGTTCGCGACCCTGGTTCAAAGCCACGACCAGACCTGCAAGGGACAGGGCGCCAAGACCCGCTCCCACCAAGTCGAGCCGAACGGACGATCTGCCCTGGTCGATTTGCTCAGCGGGCAGCCCCCAGACTGCGAAGAGGGCGAGAAGACATACCGGCAAATTCATCAGCAGGATCCAAGGCCAACCCAGCGTGCCTGCGACGAGGCCGCCAAGGGCTGGTCCGAGACAGATTCCAACGCTTGGAGCCATGCAATACAGCCCGAAGGCCCAATCTTGTTCCTTTCCGGCAAAAGAACGGCGGATCACCGCGGGCCCCAAGACATAAAGTATAGAGCCGCCCAACGCCTGCAGGGCGCGGAAGGCAATCAACGCATAGAGTTCCGTGGCTACGGCGCATAGCAGCGAACCGACAGCAAATATACAGAAGCCAAAAATCAGCAACCGGCGACCGCCAACGGTGTTCGCCAAACTCCCCGCCAGCAGGCCGCAACAGACAACCACCAAGATGTAGATTAGAATGACCCAAGAGGCTGCCGAAAGACCGATGTCAAAATCCGTGGCGATCATTGGCACCGCAATGTTCAAGGCCGTGCTGTCGAATCCAATAAGAAAGGCGCCCAGCCATGCCACAAATAGTGCCCGCATTCTGTGTGGCGACTTGGCAACGGACCGTGCCTTCCGCGGCTTTTCTATCCCACTGCGAAATGCTATCGGGTCAAACATGGTTACACTGGCGCGCGAACGGCCTATTCACGGTCAGACCTCCTACAGCGACCTATGGACTTGGAAGTCTGGATGACTTAAGACTCTAAGCCTGTCATGGCGGCTCCAACAGCGATTGCGACAATTCGAGGAAATTTAACCGGTTGACTGGACTGCGGTGTGCCAAGCGATACCCAATGAGGCCACCGGCCCATGAACGTACTTTGTTTTTCGCCCTTTCCCGAACGCATAGGCGATTGTTTTCTCGCGACAGAAGACTTGGTTGAGTTTCTCTGCCAGCCGCCCACGTTAGAGGCTGTATCCGTCCGAGGCCCCGCCATCATCGTCAACTACGGCTGCCCCTATATCTACCACTCAGATGTTTTGCAGCGCTACAGCGTGATTAACCTCCACATCTCGCTTTTGCCGTGGAATCGAGGCCCCCATCCCAACCTCTGGAGTTGGATAGACGGGACGCCCAAAGGGGTCACGATTCACTACATCGACGATGGTATCGATAGCGGTGATATCATTGCTCAGCGGGAAGTGGTCTTGGACGAGACCGAGACCTTGAGAACCTGCCAAGATAGGCTGCTATGTGCAGCCGATCGTCTCTTCGCTGAACAATGGAAGCTCATACGCGAGGGCCGGGCAACGCGGCGAGAGCAACCGCTCGGCGGCTCGTCTCACTGCGTGGAAGACACGCGCCTTTTCAAAGCCCGTCTGCCGCCCGACATCAGCCTCGATGAATTGGCCGTAGGCCGTCTCAAGCTTTTTAGGAGCAACGGCAAGAAATTCGGCTAATTGGACTTCCCCATCCGTGAAATCGACCCATTGATGATCATGCCATGGATCTTTGGAAAGACGGGAAATTCGAGGGTCTCGTCGACATTTTCCTGGTCGACTTGGACGTCGTGGGGCGCCAATCCACTGTTCGAGCCCTGTTGCGGATAATCGGCCAGCCCATTTGCGGTCTTATCAGCCATTATGGTGCTCCCTATGCTCGTTCCAAGCGCAATTATTGATGACTGCAGCAGGCAATTCTAGCACGACGGAGATTATCATCGCGCCTCTGGTCATTCAAGCGTTACCCGGATTAGGGGTGGTAGGGGGTCGCTCCACTGTTGCGCGCGCCCGCGGTCCCGGAACGACATCGTCATCGATTGGCGCTTCGAGCCCCGGGACCACCACACGGACAACCGGTATGCCAATCTCAGGATTCGTCAAATCGACCACGATGATTGGTCCGACTTCGACGGCCCCCAGCCTTTCTACAAGCCAGTCCAAGTCCTCGCGAATAGTCTCGTTGACCCGAGTGGCGATCTCCCGAAAGTTCCTGTGTGGCTGCCCGCGTCCCATGAAGTCGTCGACGATCGCTCGCTTTTCCAGCATCCCACCGTCCGTGAACTCATCGGGCACCATGTCGTCACGTGCACCCGTGATATAGGTCAGTCGCGTTTGCGCCGCCTCCGTCAGGGCCCGCAGCAGGGCGATCTCGCGGCAGGGATGGCAGCCGGCACCGGCGCCAAGATGTCCGCTTTTCGCAGCACTGTCACAAACAAGGCAGAAAAAGGCCGGCACCCCCACATCCCCACTGATGTCCCAAACAGCAAGCTCAATTTTCGCCTCGGCAAATCGATCCATCGTCGTTTGGCAGGTTGGATCGTCCACCGTCTCCAGTCGGATGCGTGTGTCTGCCTTGGAGGACCAAGTTCGGTAGAGCCAAATGCTGGTCGCATCTCTCTCAACCACCTCGCAGAGGCCGTGGCAGATGGCCTCCAAGATGTGATTGCCGGATCCCAGGCCGTTTGTATTGAGGGGGAAACAACCCTGCTGCGGCGGAGCAGGGAATGTGTAGTCGGTCTGAACGATTTCGTAAGGCACCCAGAGCGGTCGCCCGTCGAGCAGATCATAGCCTTCGATCCACCGCGTGGGCCTTTCGGTATCGAAGGCACAGCCCTTCCGCCGCGGCAGCC
>JARRKQ010000236.1:0-3229 GCA_037387885.1 Alphaproteobacteria bacterium
CCGCCGGATGCCGAGCAGTTTCAAGAAGAGCCAGACGGCTGAATATTCCAAATCAAAGGTCCTCGATATATTAGCCGTTCAGAGAGGATGCGATGCGAAGCAGCAAGGTCATCCATATCGTGTCGTGTCACGCCGAAGGCGAGGTGGGCGACGTCATCGTTGGCGGGGTTGCCTCGCCGCCGGGCGAGACACGACATGATATGGATGACCTTGCTGCTTCGCATCGCATCCTCTCTGAACGGCTAATATATCGAGGACCTTTGATTTGGAATATTCAGCCGTCTGGCTCTTCTTGAAACTGCTCGGCATCCGGCGGAACGACGACGCCCGGAAGTTTGTGCTTCGTCCAGACGTGAACCGCGGACCCGATGTCGACACCTCCGTCCAACGAACCGCCTTTGATGCTTGTAATCGCGGCATCGCCCCGGCTGACGTGCCAGAGCCGCGTCCCGCTCCAACGGTGCCGACTCGACTTCATAGCGAACAGCACCGCACTGACATCCCCCGTTAGTGGACGTGGACGGCTCGACATCGTGCACAAATCCTCTGTTGGCTTTTGTGAGTCGCGCCGATCGACTACCCCAAAACACCGCTCACATCTTCCTGATTACCCCACTTCCTCCACGCTGTCGCCGCTGATTTGACGCAAGCCTCGGAGATCATTCGCCGAATCGCAATTGATGCGGAGGTCGATGTGGCACGCAATCCGATCCAGTTCGGCAAGGGGTTGAGCCTTTCAGAGTTTCAAGAACGCTTCGGTACGGAGGAGCAATGCCGTCAGGCCGTTGTCGCCTGGCGCTGGCCCAATGGGTTCGTGTGCCCGGCCTGTGGTGGCCGCGATCACGCGATCGTCGGCAAGCGCCGCCTTTACCTTTGCCATGGCTGTCGCAAACAGACATCGGTCATTGCCGGTACGGTGTTCGAGAACGCGCTGTTGCCATTGACCAAGTGGTTCCAGGCAACGTGGCTGATCACGCAGTCGAAGAACTCGATCTCCACGCTGGAATTATCCCGCCAGATTGGCGTCAAGTGGGATACGGCCTGGCGCTTGCGCCAGAAACTCGCCTCGGTGATCGCCGAAGTCGAAGCCAGGCGCACGTTCGCGGGACGCATCGAGATGGACGACGCGGTTCTCGGCGGCGAGAAGAGCGAGGCGGAGGGCGGCAAACGTGGGCGCGGAGGCGCAAACAAGGTCCCTTTCGTCGTCGCGGTGGAAACCACCGCCGAAGGCCGGCCCCGCCGCGTCCTCCTTCATCTCGTCGAACGCCATGACGGCGCCGCGATCGCGGCGATGGCCCATCAGAAATTGACCACAGGAACGCATGTCATCTCCGACGGCCTTGGTTGTTTTCGTGCGGTCACGCGCGCCGGCGCAACGCATACTCCGATCGTCTCGGCACGCGAGCCCGAACAGCCCGAAAAGATCCCGGCGCTCAGATGGGTCAACACCGTGCTCGGCAATCTGAAGACCGCCATTGCTGGAACCCACAAGGCCATCCGCCGCCCTTACGTCAGGCGTTACTTCGCCGAGTTCCAATTCCGCTTCAACGGGCGCCATGATCTGCCGGGTCTCTTCACCAGCTTGCTGGCTGCAGCCGCAGGAGCACAAGCCAGAACTCATGCAGAGATCACGCTTGCGTAGGACGAGGGGTAATCAGGCACATCTATGCGTGAGAAGCATGACCGCTCCTGGCCCAACTCGGACTCTCGCGCAGCGCTGGGCCAAGTCCGGTCCTGGGGATAAACCGGAAGCGCCATTGCAGTGCAGCGATATTTATTTGATTTCGGAATGTGAATAGCGTGCCTACCTTCGCGTATCGGTCATCCCGAAATACTGGAGCACTGAAGAGCTTCGGAGTTCGCGTAATCTGGCCGCTGGAGCGTTATGGACCGTAACAAATCATCGTCCAGCTCTACCCGTGACGCCTTCGAGCCCAACTGGGCGGAACGTGAGGCGCATCACCATCCAGGAGGAAATCATGCAGGACACGTCTCCCACGACCGATGCCGCCACCCGCCAGAAGTACTACGATACTATTGAGCCGCAGTCGCTTGCGCCGCTGTGGGAAGTGCTGAAGGGTCTCGTTCCGCCTGAGCCAAAAAGCAAAGCAGACGCGCATGTTTGGAAGTATTCGCAGGTGCGGCCGCTGCTGATGGAAGCGGGCAAGATTGTGACCGCTGAAGAAGCGGAGCGGCGGGTTCTGGTGTTGGAGAATCCGGCTCTGAAGGGCCAGTCGCGTATCACCCCATCTATGTACTCTGGCGTGCAGCTGGTAATGCCCGGTGAGATTGCTCCGGCTCACAAACACACGGCGTCAGCGCTGCGTTTCGTGCTGGAATCGGACGGCGGATATACGACAGTGGCCGGTGAGCGCACCTACATGCGGCGCGGCGATTTTGTCATTACGCCCAACGGCGCCTGGCATGACCATGGGCAGGAAAAGTCCTCGCCGATCATCTGGGTCGATGGCCTGGATCTGCACATGATCAACTTCTTTGAAACGGGCTTCATGGAGCACCATAACGACAAGAGCCAGACGATCACCAAGCAGGAAGGCTACTCGGTGTCGCGTTACGGCTCCGGGCTGGCTCCGCTTGAGGCCGATTCCCCGTTCGGGCAGACAACACCAATCTTCAATTACACCTATGAGCGCAGCAGCGCCGCGCTTATGGAGATGGTCGAGGCTGGATCGCCAAACCCCCATGCCGCCTACGCGCTGCGCTACGTCAACCCGCTGGACGGCGGTTGGGCCATGCCCACCATCGCGACATGGCTGACCCATATTCCGAAGGGCTTTGAAACCAAGGCTAGCCGGGCAACGGACGGGCGGACGATCATCGTCGTCGAAGGCGAGATCACCGCGGAGATCGATGGCAAGACATTTATGATGGGCGAAAGCGACATCGGTGTGATCCCGAGCTGGGCCTGGCAGACTGTGCGGGCGGACAAGGACGCAGTGGTGTTTACGTTCTCCGACCGTAGTGCTCAGGAAAAGCTTGGGATCTGGCGCGAGGAGAAGCGCTGAGCCTAGGCTGGCGGGCTCGTGCGCAAGGCATCGCATAAGGCCGCTGGTGAGTGCCTGTCGCCTGCGGTGTCGGGCGTTGGCCGGCAGGCAGTGTCAACGGCGCGAGCGAGGGCGGCACTGGCTGCTCATGCGTCTCGGCGTCGAGCCCTGAACAGGTCGCCAAGAATGTAACCTTGGCAGATTGCGTTACCGAATAATCCATT
>JARRKQ010000237.1:0-3205 GCA_037387885.1 Alphaproteobacteria bacterium
GTTCACGTTCGGGCGCCGGCCGGCGGCGACCAGCAGGTGCGAGCCCTCGATCACCGGACCACCGTCGATCGTGACCGCGACCCCGTTGCCGGCCTTAGCGACCCGGTTCACCTTCGCCTGCTCATGGACCGCGATGCCTTCGGCTTCGAGGCGGCCCTTGACGACCGCGACCGCGTCCGGGTCGTCGCGCCCGAGCAGGCGGAATGCCTCGACGACGGTGACGCGTGCGCCGAGGCGGCGATGCGCCTGGGCAAGCTCGAGGCCGATCGGGCCACCGCCGAGGACGATCAAGTGCTCCGGGCGCGCGTCGAGCTCGAAGATCGTCTCGTTGGTGAGGTAGGAGACGGTATCGAGCCCCGGGATCGGCAGCGTGGCGGGCGACGAGCCGGTGGCGATGACGAAACGGCGCGCCGAGATGCGCTGCCCGTCCGCCATGACCTCGCGGGGGCCAGTGAAGACGGCGGCGCCCTGCACGACGCGGACGCCGAGCTCTTCGAAGCGCTCGACCGAGTCGTGCGGCGCGATGGCGGCGATGACGCCGCGCACATGGCCGCGCACCTTGAGGACGTCGATCGCGGGCTCGTGGCCGTTGACGCCGAAGCGCCCGGCGCTGCGCACAGTCTGCGCGGCATGGCCGGCGGCGATCAGCGACTTCGACGGCACGCAGCCGTAATTGAGGCAGTCGCCGCCCATGCGGCCCTTCTCGATCAGGACCACCGAGGCGCCCATCTGGACGGCGCCGGCTGCGACACTGAGGCCGCCTGAGCCGCCGCCGATCACGGCGACGTCGGCATGGATCGTTGCGTTCATGGCTTTGCCCTCCTTTCGGGCGATACGCGACGCGCTATCGGCGCGCGGCGGTGTGATGGTTCGTGGCTGGAGCGGCCTGCACCGCGCCGATCGAGGCCGCCAGCACAGCGGCCGCAGCCGCCGCGACGATGGCGATGGCGATCAAGTGCCAGGAGCTGCCGTCTGTGGGTTTCATCGCTCGCATCTCATCGCTTTGGCGGCTGCGGAATGGGCCGGTTGACTAGCGATGAGAGTGACGGACGGTGATCGCGGCGTGAAATATCGATTGGCTACGAAATCGATAGCCGCCGGGCATGAAGCGTCCGTTAGGGCAACCGATGCCCTAGGCGTTCAATTCGTCAATGTGCTATCGACAATGTTTGGGTCCGCTCATGGCTATAAGCGGACATCGGTGACCGCATTTTCCTTGTCCGCTTTCCACCCAAAAGCGGACATCACTAAAGCCAAGGTCAATGTCCGCTTATGAGCGAAAGCGGACGCTGAGTGGACTAATCCGATTTCTCAGTGTCTATAATGGCCCTCCGCCTTTGCAGCTGCGGGCGCAGACATGGCTGAGAGTGGATTTCTCGTCGTTGCAGATATCTCGGGCTATACCCGCTTCTTGACCGGCAGCGAACTCGAGCACGCACAGGGGGTGCTGGAGGATCTATTATCGGTCATTTTGGAAAGGCTGAAGTCGCCCCTCCAGCTATCGAACATTCAGGGCGACGCCATCTTAGCCTATTCGCGCGACGACGAGGTCTGGTCGTCCGGACACGTTGTCGATTCAGTTGAGGCTCTCTACTTCGGCTTCCGTGATCGCCTGAAATCGATTGTCTACAACACAACCTGCCCTTGCCGCGCCTGTGTCAACGCCAAAAAGCTTGATCTGAAATTCGTCGTTCATCACGGCGAATTCGTGGTGCAGAACGTCGCCGGTCCGCAGGAGCTGACGGGATCCGACGTCATTTTGCTACATCGCTTGTTGAAAAATGACGTGCCGAAACAGACCGGCATTGGGAGCTACATCTTGTTCACTTCTGCGGCAGCCGACGCGCTGGGGCTCGCCGAGCTGAAAGACGGCGCGGATCGATACGTTGTCGAACTCGCCGAGTTCGGCCGGATCGAAGGCGTTGTGATCGACCTCGGCGCACGTTGGGAGGCATACCACAAAACGAACGAGATCGTAGTCCGGGACGGCGAATTGTGGTTCGAGCCGGTAAGCGGAATATTGCCCTACAACATCGAATCGGTTTGGGAGGCTTATTGCAATCCCGCAATCAAGTCACGGTGGAACACGATATTCAACGGTTTCAAGCGCACGATCGGGGACCCACAGCGCGTGACAATCGGAGCCGTCGACCATTGCGAACAGCCCAGACACCAGACGCTGCCGTCTGCTAGGTTGGATTTGAAGCGTTTCGGACGTGATCGGCTATCAAGTTGGAGACAAGCTCTGAATGGGTCGAAATCATCATGTGGCTGGCATTTGGTAGCTCGACAACAACGGCTGTCTCCATCAACCCCTCCAGTGATCGAGCAATGGTCGATCCGATGGAGTTGCCTGCCGCTCCCCAGACAATCAGCGTCGGGACTGACGATGCGCGAAGCACGCCAGCGTCGGGCTCGTAGGCCCAATTGGCCTGCCAATCCTTTAGGTTCAATGGCGTCGTATCGATGATGTGATCTTTGAACTTGTCCGGCAGGCTATTGAACGTTCCAGCGCCGGTCCAGAAATCGACGACCTCCCCGCCCGCAAGCTTATTGCCACCCTCGAAAGCACGGACGTATCGATCGTAAAAGCGTCGAAGCCGCTGGTATTGCCCCATTTGTTTAGTGGCGATGAGTACGTTTACTGGAAGAGGATCCAGCAACGTCATGCTTTTGACTTTGGTTGGCCACTCCAGCGAGGTCGCCAAGGCCACGACGCCACCATGTGAATGGCCGACGAGATGGACCGGTTCACCTACGTAGTCAATGACGTGGTGGACCAGTTCGGCTTGCATCTGGATGGTTGGCGCCGGGTCGGGAGGCCAATCGCTCGTCCCACCGACCCCCCACAAATTCGGTGCAATCACCCTATATAGCGGACAAAGCGTCTTCTCGATAGGTCGCCATGCGCCCGCGCCACTAAACGATCCGTGAACGCAAAGGATAGGAACGCCATCGCCGGTATCCAGCAAGTCTATACGGCCGCCTTGACTTTCGATTACCGGCATCGTCGTGCAACGCCTCAGCAGTCCTCTCGACACACTAACAGCGGTGCCAATTGGTGCCCAGAGTGCAAAATGCGAAGACCGCTTGTGGCTACAGGCGGACATGACGCCTTTCCCGGTCAATGTCCGCTTCGAGTGGCAAAGCAGACGCTCCCGCCGACGCCTCCAGCGCCGACATCCCACCCCAGCCGTACCCCCGC
>JARRKQ010000238.1:0-3203 GCA_037387885.1 Alphaproteobacteria bacterium
CGCGCGCACCTTGGAGACGGAGGCCCGATCATGATCATCGATTGCCATGGCCACTACACGACGGCGCCCGCCCAGCATGACGGCTTCCGCAAGGAGCAGGTGGCGCGGCTCGACGATCCGAGCCTGCCGGCGCCGGTCTATCAGGAGATCAGCGACGACGAGATCCGCGAGAGCGTCGAGGCCAATCAGCTTAAGCTCCAGAAAGAGCGGGGCGGCGACCTCACCATCTTCTCGCCGCGGGCTTCGGCGATGGCGCACCACATCGGCGACGAGGCGACCTCGATCGAGTGGACGCGTCACTGCAATACTTTGATCGCCCGCGTCGTCGAGCTCTTCCCCGACAACTTCATCGGCGTCTGCCAGCTGCCGCAATCGCCGGGGGCGCCGATCGCCAATTCGATCGCCGAGCTCGAACGCTGCGTGAACGAGCTCGGCTTCGTCGGCTGCAACCTCAACCCCGATCCCTCGGGCGGAAACTGGACCTCGCATCCGTTGACGGACAAGAGCTGGTATCCATTCTTTGAGAAGATGGTCGAGCTCGACGTGCCGGCGATGGTCCACGTCTCGGCGTCGTGCAATCCCAATTTCCATGCGACCGGCGCGCATTACATCAATGCCGACACGACGGCCTTCATGCAGTTCATCCAGGGCGATCTGTTCGGCGACTTCCCGGATCTGCGCATCATCATCCCGCATGGCGGCGGCGCCGTGCCGTACCATTGGGGCCGCTATCGGGGCCTGGCCGATATGCTGAAGCAGCCGCTGCTGTCCGAGCATGTAATGAAGAACGTCTTCTTCGACACCTGCGTGTATCACCAGCCGGGGATCGATCTCTTGTTCCGGGTGATCGACGTCGAGAACATTCTCTTCGGCTCGGAGATGGTGGGCGCGGTGCGCGGCATCGATCCCGAGTCGGGGCACCACTTCGACGACACCAAGCGCTATATCGACGCGCTCGACATTCCCGATGCCGACAAGGCGAAGGTCTTCGAGGGCAACGCAAGGCGGGTCTATCCGCGCCTCGATAAGGCGTTGAAAGCACGGGGAAAATGAGCCAGTTCCAGATGGATGCGGATTGGCTGGTCTTTCACCCCAATCCGTCGAAGCCCTGCTATGAGCCGCCGCCGGGCGCGGTCGACGCGCATTGCCATGTCTTCGGGCCGGGCGACACGTTTCCCTACGCGCCTGAGCGCAAATACACGCCCTGCGATGCGCCCAAGGAAAAACTCTGGGAGCTGCGCGACTATCTAGGGTTCGAGCGCAACGTGATCGTCCAGGCGACCTGTCACGGCGCCGACAATCGCGCGCTCGTCGATGCGCTGGAAAGCTCGAACGGCATGGCGCGCGGCGTCGCTTCGGTCAAAGCCGATGTGAGCGATGCGGAGCTGGAGAGCCTGCATGCGGCGGGCGTGCGCGGGGTGCGGTTCAACTTCGTCAAGCGCCTGGTGGATTCGCTGCCGCGCGAGCCGCTGCAGATCATCGCGGAGAAGATCAAGCCGCTCGGCTGGCACATCGTCATCTATTTCGAGGCGCCGGAACTGCCCGAGCTCTACGACTTCTTCACCTCATTGCCGACGACGGTGGTTGTCGATCACATGGGCCGGCCCGACGTCTCGCTGCCGGTCGACGGACCGGAATTCGCCTTGTTCATCAAGCTGATGCGCGAGAACGAAAATTTCTGGGCCAAGGCGACGTGCCCCGAGCGTCTTACAAAATCGGGGCCGCCTGACTATGTGGATGTGGCACCCTTCGGACGGCGTCTCGTCGAGACCTTCCCCGACCGCGTGCTCTGGGGGACCGACTGGCCGCACCCCAATATGAAAAGCCACGTGCCGGACGACGGCAAGCTGGTCGATTTCATTCCCAAGATCGCGCCCACGGCGGCGCTTCAGCAGAAGCTGCTGGTGGACAATCCGATGCGGCTCTACTGGGCAGACTAAAGCGAGATCTCATGGCGCTCGACAAACCATACAAAGACGTTCCCGGCACGACGATCTTCGATTCCGACCAGGCGCGGATCGGCTACCACCTGAACCAGTTCTGCATGTCGCTGATGACGCAGGAGAACCGCGACCGCTTCCATGCCGACGAGCGGGCCTATCTCGACGAGTGGGATATGACCGAGGCGCAGAAGCAGGCCGTGCTCGACCGCGACTACAACGCCATGATCGCGCAGGGCGGCAACATCTATTTCCTCGCCAAGATCTTCTCCAGCGACGGGCTCTCGTTCCAGTATGCCGCGGCCACGATGACCGGCATGACCCAGGAGGAATACGCGCAGATGATGCTGGACGGCGGACGCTCGCCGGAGGGTAATCGGTATATCGGCGACAAGAAGGACAAGAAGAATGGCTAGGATTACCGCCGGCGTCACCACGTCGCACATACCGGCGATCGGCGCCGCCATCGATCTCGGCAAGACCAAGGACCCCTATTGGGCGCCGATGTTCGAGGGCTACGAGGTCTCCAAGAAATGGATGAAGGAGAACACGCCCGACGTGGTCTTCCTCGTCTACAACGATCATGCGACGGCGTTCAGCCTGGAGCTCGTGCCGACCTTCGCGATCGGCTGCGCCTCGGAGTTCAAGCCCGCCGACGAAGGCTGGGGGCCGCGCCCGGTGCCGGTGGTGAAGGGCCACCCTGATCTCGCCTGGCATATCGCCCAGTCGGTGATCCAGGACGATTTCGACCTCACCATCGTCAACAAGATGGACGTCGACCACGGCCTGACCGTGCCGCTTTCCCTGCTCTTCGGCCAGCCCGAGGCCTGGCCCTGCCGCATCATCCCCTTCGCGGTGAACGTCGTGCAGTACCCGCCGCCGTCGGGACAGCGCTGCTGGCAGCTCGGCCACGCGATCCGCAGGGCGATCGAGTCCTACGACGAGGACCTCGACGTGCAGGTCTGGGGCACCGGCGGCATGAGCCACCAGCTGCAGGGCCCGCGCGCCGGACTGATCAACACGGAATTCGACAAGGCCTTTCTCGACCGGCTGATCGCCGATCCCGCGGCGCTGGCGAAGATGCCGCACATCGACTACGTGCGCGAAGCCGGTTCGGAAGGCATCGAGCTGGTGATGTGGCTGATCGCGCGCGGCGCGATGAGCGACGCGCCGCCCGAAGTCGTGCACCGCTTCTACCACGTGCCCGCGTCGAACACCGCGGTCGGGCACCTGATTCTGGAAAACCGCTAGACGCACGTCCGC
>JARRKQ010000239.1:0-4140 GCA_037387885.1 Alphaproteobacteria bacterium
TGAGCCTGCGAGTAACCCGACAGATCGATGCCTTTCGGGAAGTACTGCCGAAGCAGGCGATTGGTGTTCTCGTTGGAACCCCGCTGCCAGGGACTGTGTGGATCGCAGAAGTAGACATCGATATCGGTCGCCACGGTGAAACGCTTGTGATCGGCCAGCTCCTTCCCTCGATCCCAGGTCAGCGACTTCCGGAGCTCATCGGGCAGCTTTCCGACCTGCCCGATCAGCGCCTTGACCACCGAATGCGTGTCCTTGTTGGCGACCTTGGCAAGCATCAGGTAGCGCGTCTGGCGCTCCACCAGGGTCACGATGTAGCTGTTCGCAGAGCCCGACAGCAGATCGCCTTCCCAGTGTCCCGGCACCGCCCGGTCTTCCGCTCCAGCCGGCCGTTCCCTGATCGAGACCATATCCGGGATCTGCCCCCGCCCGTCGCCCTTGGCGCCGGCGTGACGGGACCGCCGGATCGGTCGCCGCGAGCGCAAATGCGCGAGCAGCTCCTTCTTCAGGACCCCACGGGCCTGAACGAACAGGCTGCGATAGATCGTCTCGTGCGACACCTGCCAGGCCGGATCACCCCGATAACCGCGCTTGAGCCAGCCGGCGATCTGCTCGGGCGACCAGTCCCGTTCGAGCTTCCTTGCCACCGCCCTGCACAGGCGCGGATGTCTCGCCAGCTTACACAGCTTCGGCCGCCGCGCCATCGCCCAAGCTCGTTTGTCTGCACCAGCCGCGCGATAGCGAGCAGGTCCACCGTTACGATTGATCTCGCGACTGACCGTCGAAGGCGCACGGCCCAGACAGCCGGCCATCGACCGCACTGACTGGCCGACCGCAATCCCACGGGAGATCTCCTCACGCTCGGCCAGCGTCAAGGCCAAGCGGGAGCGCTTCCTCGCCGCCGGGCGGATCCCACCCGTCGGCCTCAAGTGATTGAATATGCATGAAGACGGCTTGCCCAGGGACCGGCCGATCGCACTCAGACCTTCGCCCTGCCGCCAGCGATCCCACAGCTCAGAAGACTGCGCCGCCGTGAACCCTATACGGATGTATTTCCTTCTCATCGCAATCACTCCACCTCCCATCGCTAAGGTAAAGTGTTGCGTCCACCCATTGAATCCACCGCCAACAACAGTCATTCAAGAAACATCATGCTTGCTCAAACGGTATCCGATGTGAGTTTTGCCGTGAAAGCTCGGCATCGCAGGGGACGCGCGAAAGGGGATCGTTACGACGAAAGATCCATAAGCTGGGCCCTCAGTTGCTGCTTCGCGACCTTCCCGACTGCGTTCTTCGGCAACTCCTTCAATACCTCTACCCGGGTTGGGATCTTGAACCGCGCTAATTGTTTCCGGCAGTGCGCTAGCAATTCCTCGATAGCCTCAGCGGAGGAAAGCTCTGTGCCGCGCAGCACCACGAACGCTGCGATCTGCTCGCCGTACTCGGCATCCGGTGCGGCCACGACGGCAGCGTCCAGCACCAGCGGATGTTCGTAGAGTGCTTCCTCAACCTCCCGCGCAGATATCATTTCACCGCCTCGGTTGATCAAGTCGTTCTTCCGATCAGTCAGGAACAGATAACCGTCCTGATCCAGATACCCGAGATCGCCCGTTCGCAGCCAGCCATCCGGTATGGCCTCCGCAGTCGCTTCTGGCAAACCCAGATAACCCAGCATCACCGTATCGCCCCGTACGACAACCTCGCCAACCTGTCCGATGGCTTGCTCAGTTGCGTCCGACCCAAGAATCCTGACTTCCAACCCATCGAGCGCAGTGCCGACCGACCCAAGCTTGCGGCCCTCACGAGTGGGAGGGTTCATTGTGATCGTACAGGTTGCCTCCGATAGGCCATAGCTTGCGACGACCATCAACCCAAATCGTGCTTCAAACCGCCGGTGCACTTCTACGGGTAGCGGTGCCGCACCAGTCCGAATGAACCTTAGTGACGGCAGATCGATTTCTGCCGGTGGATCCGGTGCGTCAAGCAGTCGACTGAGCACAGTCGGCACTGCGGTGAAGTAAGTCGGTCTGTACCGACCGACGCTCGGCCATAGGTCCTCCAGCGTGAAACGCGTACGCAACGCGAGGGATGCTTTGGCCAGAAATGGGAGCACAACCTGATTACAGAAACCATTGACATGAAAAATCGGCATGACCACCAGCAAGCGGTCCTCGGGCTCAACCCTCGTGCGATCAAGGACCTGGCGTGCATTTGCGAGAACGTTTCGGTGCGACAGCTGGACGCCCTTTGACCGTCCGGTGGTCCCGGATGTGTAACAAAGTATCGCTCGTTGACCTGGGTCGATCGGAAGCAAAGTCGGCGTGTGAGGCATATCCCACGCATGTTCGCTGAGGTCCGATACTCGCCAGACACGGCATCCCGGGACCCCCGCTGATGCCATATCTACCTTTTCCGCGACACTCCCTTCATCGGCGATCACGATTGATGGCCGGCAGTCTGCGAGTTGGGCAGCCAGTTCGCGCTCGGTCAATGACGGATTGAGCGGCGCATAGGTGGCGCCGCACTTGAGCACACCGAATAGATTCACAATCTGCTCAGGTCGGCTTCCAACCACCTGACAGACGATGTCTTCGGCCGTCACCCCCTCCCTGCAAAGGGCATGCGCTGCCTTATTCGAAAGCGCATCGAGATCCGCATAAGTGTACGTGGAGTCCTCGAACAGAACTGCCGGCCGAGCAGCGAGGGTCGGTCGGTGAGAAAGCAGGTCGGCGAGCGTGTCCATCCATCACTACTCCAAGAAAGCAGTAACACACACTCACACCTAAACAGCGCGTGATAATAGTGATATGCCCGAACCGGTTGTCGATCAAGTCATGCTATCGCGACTACATCAGATTCGATGTTACCGGACTCCTCGCGCAGGGCCTTGGCTACCGCCTTCTGTTTGTCGAAATCCGCGCGCCGGCGCGCGATCTCCTCCGCGGACAATTCGGAGTGGCTCATAAAGTCGAGCTTCCAGTCCGGGTTCCTACTCCATACGAGTGGGGATTGCACCGTCGTCCGTGCGCAAGGCGCTGTCTCCAGTACGCTCAGGGCAAGCT
Organism: Alphaproteobacteria bacterium; assembly: GCA_037387885.1. Lineage (GTDB taxonomy): Bacteria > Pseudomonadota > Alphaproteobacteria > JAPULJ01 > JAPULJ01 > DATKZM01. Next base: position 3,060 of record JARRKQ010000239.1, read on the forward strand.
CTAGCGTAAACGTTTGCGAGGTTACGTCATTCGGTCGGCCGGCGCCGTTTCCAAGCGGAAAATCCGAGAACAGTAAGCGTGGGACACCCACGAACTCGACTATGTCCTTCGCGCAGCCCATGATGACCGTTGCTATCCCTCGGCATCGATCGACGATCTCCTGGCAATCGACGTCCAGTGTCCTGCGATGGCTCCGATTGGTGGGAAGGCCGTGGAAGCGCGGTGCGATCGAGCCAATCCTGCCGCACGCCGCAGCCTGTCGGAGTTGGGAGAGCGGAAAATATGTGCCGGGATCTTCGGCGGTCGTGTGCTTGCGGTCTATGGCGACATGAGAAATCCGCAAGTCGTGGTCCCGTGACGTATCGCCGGAATACACATCATAGAATTTCGCCGCCGCATTGTACGGGGCGCCCGGACCCTGGTCCCCTTTGTCGGGTTGGTAGGGCGCGGCGGTGGTAATGATCGCAACCCGACTTTCGGCCAGCGGCTTGGCGAGAGTCTGGAAGGGAACCTGGGCATAATGAGCCCATTCATAAGGCGCGCCGTAGCCTAACGCTCGATAATAGTCGCTGATCCTCTGAATGTAAGGGATCGGTCTGTCATGAGCAGGCGCGAACCCGAACTCATTGATACGGTCGCCGGCCATCGCCATAGGCTCAGTGAAAGTAGGGCCCAATCAGCCGCATCATCCTCGGAATCAGTGAAGGTCTGCAAGATCTATTTGCCCGCAATGGGTCAAAAGAGGTCGTCAGCAACGTTCCTATTATAGGTCCGCTTTCAGAGTGAAATCGGACGAAGGCGCTTGTTCATTCGACAGGGCCATATCGTCACGATCCAAAAAGACGTACCGGTTCGCCGCGTGGTCCATCTTTTGTGTGAAGTCTGCGAAGTCTTCTCTGATCCGCTTTTGAAGCGTTTCCAGGACCTTCACTAAGGCCTCTTGCGCATCTATCGACGAGTAACCCATTGCGTTTGCGCGAACAAGGCTTTGCGAGTTTATTGATCGCCGTGCAACCGGAATTGCGTAAAATCTTGAAAAGGATTTCGCATCACCCGAGGGTGATATTCATCCTCCCGCTCA
>JARRKQ010000240.1:0-3200 GCA_037387885.1 Alphaproteobacteria bacterium
AGTCGAGCCTTGATAGCCGATCTCTTTCCGGCAGCTTCCAGCCGTTCAACCCGTCTTCACGTGACAACGGCAGCTTTGCGCTCAACGGCAGCCGTTGCCGATGAAGCTAACGACCGGCGAGAGTTGACCCCTTCCGGACCACCACGAAATTATAGGAGTGTGTCCCACGTACCAGCTACTGGCGCGCGAGGTGCATGCCCAGGAACTGGCTTTGCCCCCATATCACGCCATTTGAGACGGCATATCAGGGCTTTACCATCAGGATCCAATAGGTTCCGGGACTTTGCCAACCTTCCTTGACCATGCGTCGTCGGGCAGCCTCAACGTAGCCGCAGCGCTCGTAAAGGCTCTTTGCACGAACATTGTTGTCCGCGACAATCAGGCTCATGCCCTTCGGACCGCGATACTGTTCCGCAAATTTCAACAGTCGCGTCCCAATTCCACGCCCGCGCATCTCGCGTGTCGCGGATAGAACGTAGAGGTAACCTGTCCCCGGCGCCTCGTTCTCAAGTTCTTGCAAAGGCACAAATAGTGACGGCATGGCGGGATCAAGCGGCGGCGGAACCTCGGGTTGTCGGCGTACCACGAGGCAGCCTGCAATCTTTCCTTCCGTCTCAGCAACCCAAACGTGGCGATAAGAGATACCGGCATCCTCACTCTCGAATCGCGTGCGCCCTACGTCCCATGGGTCCTGACCTGGAGCAGCCAACTGCGCCCAGATGTATTCCGGAATTCCTTCCCCTGCGCGGTTCATCAAAGGCAGCAAGAGGTCGGTGTCTTCCAGTCGAGCGCGACGTATTTCAATATTGCGGAGTATCATGGTGACCTGCCCGGTGAACTAGAAGCAGACCCTGGCCTTAGTAGCCCTGGCCTTCTGCCAATTCCTCGATCTTGTCATAGGTCGATTGAAAGTTGGGCACCACGATCGGCATCGGCTCTCCGCGCGCGTGGGCCAGCTTCTGATGATAGACAAGAAACTCTGCCGACACGACGCTGCAAACCTCCGCATAGATCGGATCCGCCGTCGCCTTCTCCAAGGAAATAAACTGCACCCCCTCATCGATCAATCGTGTGAAAAGGTCATCGGCGTAATCGGCAAAAAATGGAATGAAGTGACCTAGCGTAATGCCGACGAAATCAGCGCCGAACCATTTCTTGGCGCATTGGCTATCGTAGCGAATCTGAGCAATGCAAAAGTCTAAAAAAGACTGCCTGAGGAAGGCCATGCCGTCCTTGTCGCTGTTCAGCAACAAATTCTTGTAGGCTCGGTTCCACTCCCACTCGTAGAGCATGGAGGTGACCTCAGCGACGGTGTAGCCCTTCATGTCGAGGTGCGCTTTGACCTTGGATAGCTTCTCCTGCGTGTTGCCCCAATAGTTTAGGGTGTATCGGAAGTACCGCTTAGGAGCCTTCGATAGCCAAGGGGCGAGATGCTCTTCGGCCAGATCAATATCCTCAATATAGCGTTCGGCGCTCACGTCATTCAGTTCTGGATGACTATGCGTGTGATTAGCGATGTGGTGCCCGGCATCGACCCAAAGGTCCATCAGCGCGCTGAGCTCGGGATGTTTGAGCAGAGCCCAGGAGTTCGAAAAGGCATAAACGCCCTTAATTGCGTGGCGGTCCAAGGTCTCGACGATCGGTTCGACGATTCCGGCTGCCGTGTAACCTTCTGGCGGATAGGAGTTCGGCCAAAGCGGGAGGTCGTCGATCGTGAAGGCTACCTTCATTTTGGTCTCCTTTTGCTGCGCGGCTACGGGATTCATTTAGGCTCTAAGAACGGTCCCAGGCAATGGCCGCAATTGGCTAGGTGTTTGGTCCTGACAGCCCGTGACAAAGAACTTCCGCTTACCGCTCAACAGCCGACATCGAAATCGCGATATCCGCTTTTGCTCGGATTACGACCGCATACCGCTCAACAGTGAACGTTGCAGGTGGCTTCGCGGGAGGTCCGTGATTGACCCGAAGCGGAAGTTCGTAATGCTACGAGTTTGCCGTATTTGCACATTCGTTCAGCCCCGCCCTTTTCAAGCCGTCGAGGTAGTATTCGTAGTCCACGGCGCCAATGCGCTTGAATGTGTTTGCAACGAAGTCCAGATCAAAATCACTCTTTATGGTTCTTGCGCGTTTGAGCGCAAGCTTGGCTTCCTCGATCCGGTCGAGATGGGCGAGCGCCACGACTTCGGTCGAAAAAGCCCAAACGCCGGCGTTGGCCTGACGCCGGGCCGTGCGGGCCAATTCCAAACCCTCTTCGTAGTATTCCATGGCCATTAGAGCCTGCGCCTTGATGGTGAGGAAGTGCCACATTAGAGGGTCGCGGGGGCTGAGCCGTATGGCCTTGTTTAACTCGACAATCGCCTCTTCATGGCGACCGCTCCAGTTGAGAGGACCGCCTAGACCATAGTGAGCTAAAGCCAAGTTTGGATTCAACGTGAGCGCGGTCCGACAGGCGGATATGGCCTCGTCAAGGTCTCCTGCCAATAAATGGATCCGTCCCATCATGGCGTGGGCCAGCGCATCGTCGTCATCCAGAGTGACTGCCCTCTGGGCGGAAGCCCGTGCCTCGCCGAAAACGCTTGCTAGATTGGCTACGAATCCGAGCATGACGGATATATAGATGGCATGCGCCAGTCCAGCATGTGCTGGAGCAAACTCGGAATCGAGCTCAATAGCGCGTCGAAAGAACGATTGGGCCTCAATGTTTTCTCGATGCGTGAAGCGGTACAAGCTCCACAGGCCGCGCTGGTAGCTTTCCCAGGCATCCAGGCTCTCCGGCGGCTTGCGGCGGACGCGATCCCGCTCGGCACTACCTATTGTCGGCTCGACGGCCGTCACGATTGCGTTTGTCACCTCGTCCTGAACCGTAAAGATATCGTCGAGGTCGCGGTCGTAACGGTCAGCCCAAAGATGTTTGCCACTCTCCGCTTCGATCAGCTGGGCAGTGATTCGCACCCGATGGCCGGCTTTACGTACGCTACCCTCAACCACATATCTGACGCCAAGTTCACGGCCTACCCGTTGTATTTTGGGCGAGCGACCCTTGTACTGGAACGACGAGTTTCGCGCGATGACGAAGAGCGATCCGAATCGCGATAGGTCGGTGATAATGTCTTCAGCAATCCCATCCGAGAAGTATTCCTGCTCCGGATCACCCGACATATTGGCAAAGGGCAGCACGGCAAGGGAGGGTTTATCCGGCA
>JARRKQ010000241.1:0-3617 GCA_037387885.1 Alphaproteobacteria bacterium
GCGAGGCCAAGGCGGCCGCCGAGGAAGCAAAGGGCGCGCTCGACACGCTGACCGCCCGGGTCGACGAGGTCGCGGCGCAGGCCGGCGACACCTCGGCCATCAAGGACCGCGTCAACGCCTTCGAGACCTCGCTGACCGAGACGGTGGGCAACTTGGAAGCGTTGATGAGCGCCCTCAAGGACGAGACCGCGGCGATGATCAAGACCGCGGCCGAAGGCGCCACGGCGCCAACGCCCTCTTCGGACGGCGCGGCGGCGGCCGGCGTGCAGCGCCTCAGCATCGGCGCCTCGGCCTGGGCGGTCGAGGGGCTTGTGTCGGTCGCGCTCTCCGCAATCCTGGGCGAGGATTCCGCCCGGGTCTACATCAACGGCGCGCCGCACGTGCTCGAGCTGGACCATGCCGTGCGGCTCCGCGACCTCCCGGGCGAGGCCGGCAACTGCACCGCGATCCTGAAGGGCATCCACGGCCGGGAGGCCGACATCGCCGTCGACTGCCAGGGCTGACGCGGCCGCCGGACCTTGAGAAGCGGCGGGTGAGTTGGATCCGCCCGTGCCGCGCGGCAACCAGGGCCAGCTCGCTGCCGCGCGGCCGCTTGGCGGCGGCCATGAGGATTCCTCCTGCCAAGCTGAACGTCGGCAACAGGAGTGCTGCATCCCCCTCGAATATCTGAAACGGGTCACGAGCGGACATCCCCAAATAGCTGTGATTAAGTCGGCTCCGGGACCCAAGCGGACGCGGGACGTCCGCTCCATCGAATGTCCGGTTTTAACGCGCGGATTCAGGGGCCAAGGAGACGGTCCGGCGAGATGGCGAAAAGTCCGCGTGTCGCCGGTTGCGGCCGTCGCAGTTGTGCTCGGCATATTGAATTTGCGGTAAATCTGCAAAATAAAAATACAAATATTTATTCAAATATTAAGCACATTTATCTTAAATTTGAAACGACAATATTTGACTTTTATCAGAAAATACTGCTTTATGGGCGCCGATGTAGCTGCCTGCTCCTTGTCGGCGGACCGCCTGCTCTCCGAAGTTCTCCGCGGCGGTCTGTAATGCTCTGGGCCGGGGACTGTTGGGAGCCCGGCTCCACATGTACGCCCAAGACCGTCGGACGCATCAATGGTCAAAATCAGATTTGCGGACGCCGCGATCCATGGCCTGAAGCCGCGCAAGATCCGCTACGACGTTCACGATTCAGAGGGGACCGGGCTGATCTTGCGTGTCTCTCCACAGGGACGGAAAACCTGGATGGTGAACTACAGGTCCGAAACTGGCATCCAACAGCAAAAGCCGATCGGAAAATTTCCGAAGATGCGTGTCGCTGACGCACGCCAGGCCGCCAGTTACGCCTTCAGTAACACGTCGCAGTCGGATTGAGGTGACAGTAAATAGCGAGAAGGTGCATGGATAACAAAAAGCCAATCTTCAACCCGCAGACCATCGTCATCGCCTGTGCCCTCATAGACGGGTTCGATCTCTTGGCCTAGTGAGAAGGCGCTGGATGACGCTCGGTGTTTGTTTGACCAGAGGTTCGTGATGAGTTGGTTCGGTTCCCTACTCTTGCTGATTGGGATTCTTGGGGCTGCCGTTCCCCTGTGCTGGATCGCCGCCCAAAAACTGCAAACCCGGTCCGATGAGCGATATCAGCGGCAGCAGGACCGGCTAGAGCAAAGATACCGATAAAGACCGAGCGGTTAAGGATCTGTTTACCCGCCGTCGACCACGCTGACCGCATCAAAAAGATCGGACGGGGGCAACAGATGATCTACTACGGGGACACCATCAAATGCGACGACACAGCCTGCGAGATCTGTGTCGGGTTCAGTGATGAGCATGGTCGGAGTTTCGGCCACAATCGGTGCCAGCAGTGCGGGTTGATCGATTGCGACCTTATGATGATCCACACGGCGCTTTGGAAGCAGATTGCTGAAGATCCCGCATTGCTTCTGTGTCCGACCTGCATGGATCATCGGCTGGTCGCTCTCCGAGGTTTCGGTATCGCGCCAGCGGACCTGACCGATTGTCTGCTGAATCGACTGTTGTGGCCGCAATTGATGGTGCGGCAGGCCGGTACCCAGTCCTGATGATAGGAGCCGCTGCCCCCCTCATGACTCGGACAACGACCTAGTTCGAAGGTGCGATATTGGTGGCAAATATCTGGCCGCCTAGCTCCTCGAAGGACACGATCACCTCGGTGCCTGGCTCCAGGCCTTCAATGGAAACGCTCTCACTGATGGTGAAGGTTGCGCCATCCTCTAGAACGAGGGTCGATTCATCAACGACCGCAATCGTACCCGCGGTTTCGTCAGAGGCGGCTTCGTTGGCATAAGCGCTCGCAATGGAGAGTGCGAACGCGAGGGCGGCAAAAGGTGCGATTACTCTCATATGGACGCTCCTAAAACGGCTCGCGAGGATCACAGGGTACGGCAGGACTTCGGCGAGAAGAGGGCCGGATGAGCCTTCGTATTGCCGCATACCCTAAACCTGCTTAACCACAGATTGGCGCCGGAAGTCCGTTCGGGGTCACAAGCGGACATCCCCGGACAGGATCCTTGAGCTCCGCTCTCGGGAGCTAAACGGACACGCGATGTGCGCTCCGCCAAATCGTCGGTTCGGATGTCCGGTCGAAGGGGTTAGGCGGAGGTGCCCGGCGAGACGTCGAAAGATCCGCTTATAGCCATTGGCGGCCATTCTCTCTAGGCGGCATGCTCCGCCGCATATAGCATAGGCGCCGAGATTCGGTCGCGCAGGTTTCCTATCCGCTCATTTCAGGAATAAAGGGCGGCCAAGCGCTTCACTACGCAAAAGAGCATCAGGGTCATGAAACAGATCGATCTTGGATCACAGGGCCTTCGTGTGCCTGCAATCGGTTTGGGCTGCATGGGGATGTCGGATTTTTACGGCTCTTCTTCAGAAGCTCAAAATCTTTGCGTTCTCGATCGGGCCGCAGACATCGGGTGCACGTTCTGGGATACGTCCGACATGTATGGCCCGTTTACCAATGAAATCCTGTTGTCAAAAGCGCTCGAGGGGCGCCGCGACCAAATCACCCTGGCAACCAAATTCGGTGTCTCCCGCGGCGAAGACGGCAGCTGGCAAGGCATCAAAGGAGGTGCGGATTATGTGAAGGCTTGTTGCGATGCCTCACTGAAGCGCCTGGGGGCCGATTACATAGATCTCTACTATCAGCATCGTGTGGATCCCGAAACGCCGATCGAGGAGACGGTTGGTGCTATGGCTGAACTCGTGAAGGCGGGGAAGGTACGTTATATCGGGCTTTGCGAGGCAGACCCGGAAACCATCGCCCGCGCCCACGAGGTTCATCCCGTCAGTGCACTCCAGACCGAGTATTCCTTGTGGTCGCGGGACGTTGAGGTCGACATACTGCCGACAATTCAGCAACTTAACATAGGATTCGTGGCTTACAGTCCTCTTGGCCGAGGATTCTTGTCCGGGGCAATCCGCTCGCGAAGCGATCTGGAACCCGGAGACTGGCGGTTGGACAATCCGCGATTGAGCGAGGAAGCGATCGCCAGGAATAGCCAGTTGGCCGATTGTGTGGCTGAGATCGCAGCAGAGAATGGAGCCACAGCCGCTCAAGTCGCTTTGGCATGGCTCCT
>JARRKQ010000242.1:0-3145 GCA_037387885.1 Alphaproteobacteria bacterium
CCTTTGCCGGACTTGCATCTGTCGAGAATGCCGGGCGCTTCTTTGCGCTCGCCCGCAGACAAGCAGCAAGCAGTCTTACGACTTTCGAGCTGATGCCGCGGTTCGGTTTGGAGATGGCCATCAAGTATGGGCAGAACGTGCGTGACCCGCTGACGGAGCCGCACGACTGGTACGTGCTCATCGAGTTGTCAGGGCAGGAAGCCAACGACGCGTCGCGCGACTGTCTTGAAGGTATTCTGGGCGAAGCCGTCGAGCACGAGCTTGTTCGCGATGCCGTGCTGGCATCATCCCTTTCCCAGCGAGACGACTTCTGGCGTCCGCGGGAGGTCATGTCCGAAGTCCAGGGGCTGGAGGGCGGCTCGATCAAGCACGACGTGTCGGTGCCGATTGCCAAGATCCCGGAGTTCATCGCGCGCGCAAACGATCTGGCGACGAAAATGATCCCCAACTCGCGACCAGTCCCCTTCGGCCACTACGGCGACGGCAACATCCATTACAATTTGAGTCAGCCGGTCGGCGTGGACAAAGACGAGTTCATGGCACAATGGGACCCGATCACCTCGGCCGTTCATGAAATCGTCCTGGAGCTAAACGGCTCGGTCAGCGCCGAGCACGGCATCGGCCGGATGAAGCGAGAGACTTTGAAGAAGATCAAGAGTGACGTCGAATTCGATATCATGCGTGGGATTAAGGACCTGCTTGACCCCAACGGCATTTTGAATCCAGGCAAAGTCCTCTGACATTGTCTGCACCGCCGAAGCTGCAGATTTCCTAAATTGCAGACTCAAATGTCGCGGATGTCATCGCCCGTTGGCAGCGATGCGACCTGATCAGGCCGTGGGACAACCCGCTCGCGGACATCGCCTTTGCCAGGCGGCAGGATCATTCCACATTGCTGGTTGGAAAGGACGCCGGTGCTCTTGTCGCAAGTGTCATGGTCGGCCATGAGGGGCACCGGGGGCGGTTTATTACGTGAGCGTCGATCCGGACTTCAGGGGCCGAGGATTCGGTCGCGCGATCATGGAGGCCGCGGAATCTTGGTTGGTCGAACGCGGCGTGTGGAAGTTGAACCTGATGGTTCGGGCAGAAAACACCACCGTCGTCGAATTCTACAATTCAATCGGTTACGAGCCGGAGAAACGCCTGAACTTCGGCAAATGGATTGAACCGGGCTAAAAGCCGGAAAATCACCGAAAGCAGTGAGAATGCGTGCCCCCGGGGTAAGGCTTTGGCAACCCTTATCGATTAGACTTCGGTAACATTTTCATTTCCGTGCGTACCCGGTGAGTCTGATGTCCAAGTCCCAGGTCCAGTTGCGCGTCCTCGCGTCGAACGATCATCTCTCCGCTCGCGAAAATCTGGCGCGGGCGTTTCGGAATTCCATGACGGAACACCTTCGCGCGCACACCGAAGATACGAACGTCAACCCGCAAACGTTACTGACGACGGACTATCTGAACCATTTCAACGAAATCATTATGCTGCTCGAGCTGGTGCCTTCCGCACCATCGCAGTTCACTGCCGAACTCGCCGGTTGGGAGCATGAATCGTACGAAGAGCATTTCACGCATTCGGGGTTCCGCGACAAGGAGCTGGCGATCGCGGGTTACCGCAATGCGCCGGAAGACGTCCGCAGGGCATTCGACTTATCCATCGCCGATCTCGAAAAGGAGATGGTGATGGTGCTGCAGAAGCTGCAGGAAAAGATCGGTTGCGGCGACACGGAAGCGGTCAACAATCTGTGCTCCGAAACGATTCCGCGGCTTCAGGAGCTGCTTCGGATCAGCGCCGGGATCGTGAATGGCGGCGTTCCTTCCTGCACTGACGACAGCGCAGATGCCGCAGCGAAGTCGGAGGCCAAGAACGCCCAGTCCGAGGTGGACGCAATATTCGACTAGCGTAAGATGGCGCCGGAGCGCGCCAATGACCCAGCAGGAAACCTCCGAAGAAACTTCCTCGCGCGTTTGGCCGCGTCCCGCAGTGAGTGTCGCCGTCTTCCGCGACGGCAAGGTGCTGCTGGCGCAACGCGCCAAACCGCCGCTCGCAGGTGTCTGGAGCTTGCCTGGTGGCCGTGTTGAGCCCGGAGAAATGGCACGAACGGCAGCCCTGCGCGAGCTGAAGGAAGAAACCGGGATCACCGCCAAACTAAATGGCATTACGGATGTCGTCGACGTCATACTGAGGCGCGAGGACGGATCTCTGCGTGCGCATTATGTAATCGCGTCTTTCTACGGGACGTGGACCGGCGGCGAGCCGCGCCCGGAAAGCGACTGCCTTGGGGCGGAATGGGTCGGTCTCGACGAGCTTTCCGGACGTAATATCACGGAAGGCACCACGGAAATCATCCAGCAGGCGGCGCGCCTTCTTACCAGCGCACAGACTGACGGCGCGTGAGCAACTCATCGCGTGGCTTACCCAACTCTGACAGCGCGCCTAGCCGCGACCAATTTTCTGGGCTAGGACAGCCTCATGAATATCGTGCAATATTCCGCCAATCGCCGACCGCTCAGCCACGGCGTGATCGCCGTATTGATCGCGGCTGGCCTCGCGGTGAGCGGGCAAGAAATCGCCCAGGCCCAGTTCAATACATTCAGCCAGCCCAACACCGATGATCGCCCGTATGACAGCACGCTACTCCGTCTTTCGGAGATAATGGGCGCGGTTCATTATCTGCGCGAACTGTGCGGGGCACATGAAGGCCAGATCTGGCGCGACCAGATGAGGGATCTGATCGAATCCGAAGGTACGACAGCCATCCGTCGCGCCAGGCTGGTGAAGGGATTTAACAAGGGCTATCGCGGCTACAGACGCACCTACCGGTCATGCACGGAACCGGCGCGAATTGCGATTGACCGGTTCATGGAAGAGGGGGCGACGCTCGCCGAATTGCTGATCAAGGAAAACCAGCCTCCCGGAACCGCGATTCCAAAGAAGCCAGAGGTTAACCGTTAACACAGCTCCTGCGCGCTTGAATTGCATTTCGCATGTTAGGACTTGAGCCATAACACAGGGAAACGTCGCTGGTGGCTTCGAGGCCGGTTGCCAGATCCAATTGGAAGAGCAATCCGGATGGACCTTTCAGAAATAAGACAGAACAGTCAAAAGCAGGCTGCACTTCGGTATATCATCGATGCGTGGGAAGAAG
>JARRKQ010000243.1:0-3096 GCA_037387885.1 Alphaproteobacteria bacterium
AGTTGCCGGGCCTGATATCCGCAGTTCACTTCCCCTCCAAAGAGACCAACAAAAAACCTAGTGTTAACCAGGCGCAGGCTGACGGCAATGATGGCTGGGACTGGCTGCACTTCGATTCGTCTGACCCGGGTGCGCGTCGGTCTCTTGAATCATTATCCGGCCTTTCGGCACCGGCAAAGACATTGCTCATCGCGGCCAGCGACCATCAACAGCTAAGCTTTGATGAAGATTGCACCTACGGGGTACTAGCTGATCTGGTCGAAAGCCTCGATGAAGGTGTCAAAGACATCTTCTTTATCCCCTTCGCCATGACCAAATGTCTGTTCGTCACTGCCAGTGACCGTCCGCGAACTCGCTTGCAGTCGGTGCATGATGCTTTTCTGAGAGGAGAACCGATCGACGAGCCGGCAATGCTGCTCAACAAAATCGTTGAGTTCTTGCTTGATGACATCAGCAGCTACGCCGACGACCTGGCAAAACGCCTGGATGAAATCGAGGAGAGTATTCTGGATGACGGGTCGGGCGACCAGCGCCAATCGATCGCACGGATACGACAGGTCGCAGTGCGTCTGCATCGCCAGATTGCCATTTCCCAGTCGCTCACGCGCCGCATCGAGCGCGATAAAGATGCGCAACTATTGCCATTCGCGGAAGTGGTGACGCAACGTTTGGATTGGCTTGGTTCTAAGGTTGATGCCTTGCGCGAAAGAGCGCAGCTGCTTCAAGAGGAGGCGATGGCCATAACCGCGGACCAGACGAATTCTCAGGTACAGACATTATCGATCGTGGCGACCGTTTTTCTGCCCGCGACTTTGATTGCTGGGATCTTCGGCATGAACGTTTCAAAGCTCCCATTGACTGAAAATGGCAATGGCTTCCTTTGGGCGATGTTGATCCTTGTTGGCGCTACGGCCTTGATATTCTGGTTATTGAGGTGGTCGGGCCTGGTCGGAAGATAGCGCGGTGGATGTACCGAATACGTGTGCCCTTCGTCAGGCTGCGCCTCAGTTGCGAAGACGTCTCGCCGCTGAGTGATGTAATCCGGTCACGATATCCGGAATTGGCCGATATTGTTAAAAAAGTCGAAAACTTACCCGCATTGCAAGACTGTCAAAATAACATCGATATCTTCAATCGACTTAAACCATCACGGTAAATCCATTTAGAACCGATCCAGGAAGTTAGTATTTAGGAGCAATGGGCTGGGCGGGTTAGACGCCGGAGCATGATGCGGATCATGGCGAGGCGAATGAAAGCGGCAGCGGATCGCGCATAGCGCCACACGACTGCCCGGAGATAATATCATGTGATGCCGATGGCGCGGCCACAAAACTTTCAAAGAGTGGCTTTTGCGCTACAGCGTGGCTCACTCGACCCACGCTAGATTTGCTCGCCTAATTCACTCGTGGGCGAGGTAACCATGTCCGTAGTTCGATACCCGGGGCAAAATGGCCCAGAGATTTACGCTCCGAAACGGCCTGCGCCGGAAATTCCTGGCGGCGACGTTGGGGTATTAGACCTGCGAGCGCTGGAGAGTGAGATCCGCAAAGCGGCAGCGGCGGGTCAGCGGAACGAGATGGGGTCAGGTAGCGACCTAACCGCCGATAGTCAGAATGCACTGATCGAGCGGGTTTATGGCGCCTCTGCGGAGGAAATCGACCATGTCATTCTTGAGCTGCAAGGCGTGCGCGATACGCTGCGCCGGGAAGGCGACCGCGTCGCCCGCAGCATTGCCGACTATGCCAGCTTGAATCAGGCAGTCACGAGCGCCATGAAACTCATCAGCAAAAACCTGGCACAATGGCGAACCTGATGAAACAGTGGTTTTAAGTGGCTGCGACGAGTGATCAGATTAGGGTCACCAGAGCTTCGGCCATATGCCTTTTCGCAATGCAGCTTCTTTTGTTGCCCGCTCTCGCCAGTTGACCATAAGTGCGCTCAAACGGCGGCCGGCGCAATACGGCCGATGCGGCGAATCGGGCCGCTCGGTTGGCAAGGCTCCCGAGGAAAGACCACCTGACTTTAGCCGAATGACCGACACGGCCTCATGGTTGCTTTGTCACTCTTGCTTCGCCGCGTGCTTGGGGGGCGTGTCAGGCGGCAAGGAGACCCAAGGGTGGCGTGATTGCTCCCAAACGGCGATGCCCGGCGCGGGAAAATTCGGGTCGGCGAAGTTGCCGATGGCAACCATGGCCGTTCCAGGAAAGCCGCCGTTCTCCCAGTAGACCGTGGAGCCGCATATCGGACAGAAATGAAAAGTTATCTCGTTGCCGCTTTCGGCTGTTCGCTTCCACGTCGTTGACTTCCCGGCGAGGGTGATCTGCTCTCGCTGGAAGCGCGCCTGATTGCTGATCACGGCGCCGGTGCGGCGCTGGCACGCCAAGCAGTGACACATGGAGATTCGCGATGGCTCGCCCTCGATCACAAGGTGAAGTTGCCCGCAGCTGCAGGCGGTTTCTCGGGTGGTCATAGGTCGCCTCCACGGCTGTCAATAAAAAAGATGAACTGCCGGCGGGCTAAATTGCAGCCACGCCGCTGAAAAGCATGACTCCAAAGCGCAAGGGGGCTCAATGGAAAAGGCCGCAAATGAATTCCACTGGACGTTTCGGAAAGCGCTTTGAGCTACCAACTAACGAGGCTTTGCGCAGCCAGAAGCGTTTGTCGTCGCAAACGCCCTAATTTCGGTGTTTTAATTTCGATATGTGTTACTTATGCCAGAAATCCTTGAACCGCGCCGGTGACAATTCAGTGTACCGCACCATGTGCTGGATGTTGTGGTGCCCGAGATAAGAGCGGCCCGTGATCAGCGGCCGAGCTGAATCAGGCGGATTTGGCCCTTCACCAAATCCGGCACTGCAACCAATAACCCCTTGTCATTGGGCGCAGCGGCGAAGTCGGCTGGTCCATTGAAGCCGGTAGCCAGTTTTTGCATGCCGCCATCCTTGCTCCAGGAAAACAGCGAGCCCGATTCCCAGTCGGTCGCCAACAGGGTGCCGTCTTTTGTCTGATAGACACCATCAAGTCCCTCGAGCAATCCAATTGGACTGTCGATCTCTTTGGGCTCTTGACCAGGCCGCATCGACCAGATTCCAGACC
>JARRKQ010000244.1:0-3694 GCA_037387885.1 Alphaproteobacteria bacterium
CGAAAACGCAAAGGTATGGCCCGCGTGCGCCTGTCGGACGGCGCAATCCGTCTAGCGGAGGTACACTGGTACGAAGCCCACGGCATCGGCCGCAAAGAACTCAAGATTAAGCGCTACATCGACTGATCCTATGAAAGCCAAGCAATTTGCGGTTTGCCTGAAAAACGACGGGTACGAGGTATCGCTGGAGCGCCGGAAGATTTATCAGGTGCTTCCTGACCCTGAGGCGGCAAAGCATCGCCAAATTCGAGTGATCGACGAGTCAGGCGAGGACTACCTTTACCCGCAGAACTTCTTCGCGCCGATTGAGCTCCCTCAGCCAATCCGCCGAGCCGTCCTCGCCGCCGTCTAACAGCGCGGCCCACCCCGCCGCGCGGCAGGCGCCGCGCCATGTCTTTGCTCTTGCGCGGCCGCGCGCGGGTGGCCGCGAACGTTAGCTGTCAAGCAAGAATAACCTGCTTATGTTCGAAGGAGGCAGTATGAGGCTGGCAACCAACCTTGCTAAACGAACACCGATCTCTTGTGCAGCGGCGTTCGTCTTGATTATGTTCTCCGGCGTGGTAGACGCTCAGGAGGCCTTGCCGTTTCCCGATCCTCCAATGGGAGGCAAGATCGGCCCCACGATGCAGCAATCCGTTCACAAATGGCGTGAGCGGCCGAGTCATCTGCCCGAGGGCGCTCCCAACATTCTCATCGTAATGTTCGACGACGCCGGCTTCGGGCAGCCGAGCACGTTCGGGGGCGAGATCGCGACACCGACGCTGTCACGGCTGGCCGAGGAAGGCATCTCCTACAACGCTTTCCACACCACGGCGATGTGCTCGCCGACCCGCGCCTCGCTGATGACCGGCCGCAACCACCATCGGGTCGGTGCCGGCATCATCGCCGAGTTTGCCAACGACTGGGATGGCTACAGAGGCGTCATTCCGAAGTCGTCGGCGACGATCGCCGAGGTGCTGCGCTACTACGGGTATGCAACGGCGGCCTTCGGCAAGGACCACAACACGCCGGTCGATCAGATCGCGAACGGTCCCTACGACCGAACGCCGACCGGACGCGGCTTCGACTACTTCTACGGGTTCATCGCCGGCGAGACGTCTCAGTGGGAACCCACCCTGTGGGAGAACACCACGCCGATCTCGATGCCGCACGTCGAGAACTACGAAGATTTCCACCTGACCGAGGCCATGGCTGACAAGGCGATCACCTGGATGCGGCGCCACCTCGCCATCAATCCGGATCGTCCCTTCCTGATGTGGTGGACGCCGGGCGCGGTGCATGGCCCCCACCACGTCGCCCAGAAATGGGCGGACAAGTACAAGGGCAAGTTCAGCGACGGCTGGGACGCCTACCAAGAGCGGGTGTTCGAGCGACAGAAGGCGATGGGTTGGATTCCGGCTGACACCAAGCGCCCGCCTCGCCCGGAGGGCATTCCTGCCTGGGAGGACGTCCCCAAAAGCGAACGCGCCTTTCAAGAACGCCTGATGGAGGTGTATGCCGGTTTCCTGGAGCACACGGATGCGCAGGTCGGCCGGTTGATCGACGAGCTGGAGGCCAGGGGAATCCGCGACAACACGCTGGTCATCTACATCCTTTCGGACAACGGCGCCTCGGCCGAGGGCATCGAAGGCAGCGTGGCGGAGCTGAACGCCCAGAACGGCATCCCGTCCACCGTCGCCGAGCACATCGCCGTGGTCGAGAAGCTGGGAGGGCTCGATGCCATTGGCGGACCAAAGATGGACAACATGTACCATGCCGGCTGGGCATGGGCCGGCGATAGTCCTTTCCGCTACACGAAGCTGATTGCCTCCGACTGGGGCGGTACGCGGACCCCAATGGTCATTTCGTGGCCGAAGCGCATCAAACCGGACAAGACGCCCCGGAGGCAGTTCACCCACGTGATCGATGTGGTACCGACCATCTACGAGATTCTCGGAGTCACCCCGCCGAAGATCGTTGACGGTTTCGACCAGGATCCCATCGATGGGGTCAGCTTCGCCTACACCTTCGACTCGGCGGACGCTCCGGAGCGGCACACGACCCAGTACTTCGAGTGTCTGGGCAGCCGTGGCATCTATCACGAAGGCTGGATGGCCAGTTCCTTTGGTCCCAGAAGACCTTGGGTGGCGCAAACGCCGGACCTCTCCAACTGGGATCCAATGCAGGATCCGTGGGAGTTGTTCGACACCCGCAAGGATTACTCGCTGATGAATGACCTCGCGTCTGAGCACCCGGAGAAGCTGCAAGAACTGAAGGCCCTCTTCATGCGGGAGGCCGAGGAGAACAAGGTCCTGCCGATCGGCGGCGCGATGTACACCGGGCTCCATCCCCACGAAATGAAACGGAGTTCGAATACCGAGTGGACCCTCTTTGAAGGAATCACACGGATCCCCGAAAGCGAGGCTCCCAACGTGCGCAACGGCAACCTCCGGGCCGAGATCGAGGCCGAGGTGCCGGAAAAGGTCAACGGAGTGATCTTTGCCATGGGAGGCTATGCGGGCGGCGTGAGCCTCTACGCCTTGGACGGTGAACTCTTCTACGAATACAGCGCGCTCTTGCTCAAACGCGACAAGATCAAGGTGGGCACCCTGCCTGCGGGCGACGTGACGATCGCGCTCGAGATGAGGACGCCCCTCAAGCGAATGGCACCCGCCGAGCTCAAGTTCTGGATCAACGGCGCGGAGGCGATCACTGGGACGGTCCGGCGCACCGTCCCCGCCGTCTTCACGGCTTCGGAGACCTTCGACGTGGGCATGGACACCAACTCGCCGGTCGCGAACGACTACTTCGACAGGGCGCCATTCGAGTTCGAGGGAACCCTGAAGCGACTTCGTTTCAAGAACCTGCCGGCCGGCGACCCGGGCTTCATGCCCTCGCTGGACGATGATTGATGGTCGGCAGCGACTTTGGAGAATCGAAGGAACTCGCAGCCTTCAGTCATCGCGGCAAGCGTTTCCAGCTAACAACCGGTTGCAGCGGACGGTCCGCTGCGCGGCCCGCCGCTGCACCGGGGCGTTAGGCGACACAGGGGGTGTACCTCGCGAATTGGACTCGTGCACATGGAGCCAGACGGCGAGCTGCAGAGCAACTTATTCGGGAGGCCTTTCCTACCACCTCCGAACAGACCGCGCTCATGAGTTCTCACCGAAAGAACCACACAGTGCTGCCAACCGGTATTCATGTCCGGGACCAGAAACCAATGCCACCGGCCGCGCTGAAGGCTTGTCTCATCGGGATGACACCTGCAGAGTGGTATGCACTTGTCAATGCTCATGTGTTCTTTTGGTTTGATCGTGAGCGCGCGAATCGCCAGCGGGCAGCATGCGCGAGGCGGGCGCAGTATGTGGCGGTGGTCCGCACCGAGGCATTAATCGGTATGTTCGGCGATTCCTCTTACCTCACTCCGTTTCACGTCGGCTATGCGCTGCGTCGGCCAGCCAAGCGTGGCGAACGCACCCTCGTCCCGTACAAAACATGGCTTGTCTCGCGCTGGCAGAGCGAGACGTCTGCTACGGGTAGTAAGCCGCGCAGCGCGACTCACGAACCCGCCGAACTCTTGATCCGCGCGCCGATCCCACAGTTCACTCGGCTCATTCAATCGCTTATCAAGCTAGAACCCGGCCAAAGCCTTGCACCGTGTTGACGCCTAACCCCTCGCTCGAGCCGACCGCCGCCAACGGGCTTCGCGCGCTGG
>JARRKQ010000245.1:0-3059 GCA_037387885.1 Alphaproteobacteria bacterium
TGAAACGGCTGCGCCCCAAGTACGAATCTCGCGATGAGGTATGGTCGTGAAACGGCTGCTACTAGTGCTGTGTCTCGTAGGTGGCGCCGTGTATCTGTTCGCGCCCCTGCGGGCAGTGCCGGTGAGCGACGAAACTGTCCTTGCCCAGGCTCACGTTGACAACAGCGAGAGGGACGACGGACCGCTCCGCACCTCTTGGGGTTCAACCCTGCAATCCCTAAGGCAAGATCCTGATACTTCAGCTAGGACCGAGGAAACGGGGACGTACCGTCACCCGGCGGCCTATGGGGATGTAACGGCGTCGATCGACAAGGCATCGACGACAGCGACTGACGCTCCCGATCAGGAGCCTGAACGGTGGGCCCGCGTAACGCTCGCCGCGACCGTGTATAAGGAGCCTTCGCTATCTTCCCCTGTTGCCGGGTACTCTAGTCCTGGCACGGAAGTTCAGATCCTCGAATACAAGAACGGCTGGTTCCGGGTGAAAAAACCCGAGACCCGGGAAAGCGGTTGGGTCCTCTATAACTCGCTCGAATACATTCACGGTCCGGCCGCGGCACCCGCTCAAATTGCGGCCGTGGCCGAACCGGCAGCCCAAAAACCTCCGGCCAACGTGGTTTTGCAAACGTCGCGGAAACCGACCCGCATCGCCGAACCCGCTACCAGAGTGTCACACGATCGCAAAGTCGCAGCGCCGCGCGATTTTCGAAGCGCGGAACGCGCGAGCGGGCGCAAAGTTGCTGAGACCGGCAAGCGGCGGCGTGGGCTCGGCCTATTTAAGCGTCGCAAAGCACGGCGAGCGTATTCGCTTGGCCCAGCGCACTGACCGCCGCCGCTGCTGCCTGGTTTTCTCTCTGAAACTTGGGGCTTAGCTGATAAGCCGCTGTATCAGGTTGGCGACCAGAAGCAGGATAATGGCCCCCAGTGCCGCGGCGACGATGGCGCCGACAATACCACCGCCCAGGGTCAGACCAGCACCCAGTCTCGGAAACAACCAGGCTGCCACAAACGCACCGGCGATGCCGATAATAATGTTCCAGAGCAAGCCGAAGCCTGCGCCTTCAACCAAAGTCCCTGCAAGCCAGCCTGCGACCGCGCCGATAGCCAGGGTTACGATGATTCCGACGATGTCCATGATTCCCCCCATTTATTCACGCAGGTAATTTGCCCTGCGGCCTTAATACTAGCTCAAACCGGGGCTTCGAGCGAGTGAAAGCGGAGCGGTCGTGGTACTGGGTGGACAACTATCAAGCTGCTGAGGATGTCTGCTTGCAGACCCAAAAAGTGCTCATGTAACTCAGGCCGCCGGATCTAGGTTCACCGGATATCGAACGAATGCGTGGGGACAGACGAATTGGAGCGGTCAATTCACATTGCTGGCGTGATCGATCTCGCAGAGGCACAGCTGCTGATCGACTGCGGAATCAGGCATCTGGGTTTCCCTCTTGTCCTAGATCATCACAAGGAAGATCTGACGATCGATGCCGCCGCGTCGATCGTCTCCAAACTCGGGAACCACGCGACATTCTTTGCGATCACCTATTTGAACAAAGCTCAAGCAATCCGTGAGCTTTGTGATGCTTTGTCAGTCGACATGGTCCCGCTGCACGGCCGGACTGATCTCGAGCAGATACAGCTCTTGAGGAAAGAGGCTCCGAGGCTGAGGATCATCAAAAGCCTCATTGTCCGTGGTGGCAACGCAGGTGCTTTGATTGACGAGGTCCAGCGCTACGGACCGAGCGTGGACGCGTTCATCACCGACACATTCGACCCCACAACGGGGGCGTCTGGCGCAACCGGCAGGGTCCACGATTGGGACATCAGTCGAAGGCTCGTGGAAGTGTCAAACACGCCGGTCATTCTGGCAGGTGGCCTGACTGCAAAGAACGTTCGCCGGGCCATCCACGCGGTGCGCCCGGCTGGGGTCGACGTGCATACGGGAATCGAGGGCCGAGATGGACGCAAGCGCCACGATTTGACAAAACGCTTCGTTCAAGAAGCCCAGGCGGGGTTCTCGGAGATTAAGTTTGTATCAGATGCTCGCTAGTGGCACTTGGCCGGCATGAGCTCGAACCTCCAACCAGACGGTTATGAGCCGCCGGCACCAACCAATTGAACTTAGCCTAGCGTTGGCTAGTTTCCGAAGCAGCGCTCGCGCATGCGGTCGCAATACGCCACGACATTGCTCAGCGACTTGGCGTGGGAGGCGACCGGTGTGGGCATCTGCCAATAAACCAGCGGCGCGATCTGGCCGAACACGGCGGTATCCGCGGTGCTTGGTTGGTCGGCTAGAAGAAAGGGCCGGTCCCCGAGGAACGCGGCCAAGGCGTTCACGTCATCTCGCCCTTTCGCCGCGATGACGTCCGGCGTGTGCCGCGCAAGCCCGCGTGCGTAAAGCTGCTTCCGCAGCTTCGAACTCAGCATCGAGAAAATGAGCGGTCCAATCACCGGCGGCATCTGTGAAACCAGCGCTTCGCGCATGTAAGCGGCGCCTGCCGGATGGGCGAACAGCTCCCATTCCAGCACCTGGTGAAAATGCTCCTCGAAGGCACGCCGCCAAGCGAGCCCCATGGCCTTCTGTTCAGGGCTCAGTCCCGCATCGAGATCGATCCCGTACTTCTCGACCAAGAAATCGATGATGAGCTCGCTGTCGCCCATCAGCTCCCCGTCGATCTCGATCCACGGATTTTTTCCCTTGGGCCCCTTGCCCGGATTGTCCTCAATGACCTGCTCATAAGGGATGCCAGCGAGCTTTAGCCAAGCGAGGAGCTTGATGGCGAACGGCCCGGCCGAAGGAAGCCCCCAGTGCGGGCTGAAGGTGAAGACACGGATGGTCGTCATGGTTCCCTCGAGTGGCTGTCTCAATATGGATGTGTTGGTGGGCCCGGGAGTTGTGTCACTTTCGACTCAAAACAAGGACTTGCGCCAAGGTGCGGGCGTAAAGGGAGCTTTGATACACAAAGTAAACTTTCAGCCCCTCCCGCACCTGGCAAGGCGCAATGCAATGGGTCCCCTACTTTGTGACCCCCCGTGGGTACCGCGAGCCGCCTTACCCAGTA
>JARRKQ010000246.1:0-2990 GCA_037387885.1 Alphaproteobacteria bacterium
CGAGAGCCAAGAGTACCGCTGTGCCCAAAAGCAGTTACCTTGGAGGCGGACGGCTCGGCGCTGCCTCAAGGAATGGCCCGCGGCAGCGCCATGCTCTGCACGACAGACGATAGGAGGGCTTTGCAGATGGAACGTTTCAACATTTCGATGCGCAAATATCTCAAAGAGGTTGGCGTAACCTCGCAACAGGCGATCGAGGAAGTGGTGCGAGAGGAGAATTTGGCCGGCAAGGGAACGCTCAAGGTGAAAATGGTTCTGACCGGCGAAGGAACCGGGCTCAAGCATGTTGTCGAAGGGGAGATCGAGTTGCCCGACTAGCCGCCGTGCGGCCCCTCGAGCTTCCAGCGCTCAAGCACCTGTTCAACCTCACTGAGGGTCAGATTATCTCTGCGCGCATGATCCCCAATCTTTCGGCGTAGCGAAAATCGGTCACCGTGCTTCTCAAGCTCGAAAAAGAGTCGCTCCGCCAAATCATAGGCAGCTCGCTCTCGATCGGTATCAGCATCTTGCATAGCGAACCTCGGTTACAAAACGCTCAAAGAGTCGAACTGTTCCGGGTACCCGTTGCCATGGTTATCATGGACCAAGGCCAAGCTCGGAAAAAGGAATGAAGTCCACGAATTCCCCAATGCGGACCTCATCCACATCCTCGCTCACCTCGATTAATCCGTCGGCCTCGCGCAGAGAAGAGATAAGTCCGGACCCGTCGCGGGGAAACTTATCGACCAGTAGGCGCCCGTCCTCGCGTATCAGCCTGGCGCGCCAAAACTCTCGGCGTCCTAGTTTCTTCTTCTGGGTGAATGCAGCCGGCACGGGAAATCGCACGGGCTCCGGCCAAGCACCACCGGCAAGACGGGTGAGAACAGGCCGCACATACATGAGGAAACAGACAAAGACCGCCACGGGGTTGCCAGGCAGACCCAGGACCACGCAATCCTCAATTTGACCGAAGCTCATCGGTCTACCCGGCTTGATCGCGATCTGCCAGAGATGCCGCTTGCCCAACGCGTCGATGCTTGCCACCACATGGTCTTCCCGACCTTGACTGGCGCCGCCGGAGATTATGATCGCGTTGAACTTGCGGCTCGCCTCGGAAAGAGCGCCGACCACGCTTTCGCGTTTGTCAGGCAGTACCCCGAGGTAGATCGCTTCGGTTCCGATTGTCGCGATGAGCCCGTGCAGCATCGGCGCGTTGGCGTCGTAGACCTTGCCTTCCAAAAAGGCTTCACCAGGACGCAGGATCTCATCGCCCGTGGAGAAAATTGCGACCTTGAGAGGGGCATGGCAGAGCACCGCGTCGAGCCCCGTTGCTGCTGCACTCGCGATATCCTGGGGCCGCAGCCGCGCGCCCGCCGCAATGAGCTTTTCACCCGGCATCGTGTCTTCGGCTGCAAGCCGTCGGTTGGCGCCCGCTTTCAAACCCGGCGGAATAAGAGCTAGGCGCGCGCCGTTTCCCTCCTCGACGCGAACATCCTCCTGCATCGCGACCGTATCGAAACCGGTCGGCATAACTGCTCCGGTGAAGATTCGTACTGTGCTACCAGGGGGCAAGGATCCCCGAAACGCATGCCCCGCCGACGCTTCGCCGACCATTTGGAAAGCCGATCCTTTTGCGGCGTCGTAATCCGTCGATGCGAAGGCGTACCCGTCCACGGCGGCGTTGTCGTGAGCAGGGATCGAGCGTGGCGATATCACCGGCTCCGCCAGGAAGCGGCCATCCGCCTTCGCCAGCGGAACCTGCTCGACCCCGGTTACGGGTTGAATCCGTGACTTCAGAATTTCGAGCGCCTCTTGATGCGGTAAGCGGTCCTTGTCCAAGACGAAGCAATCGTCGATCAGCTTAGTTGTTGGCTTGGCGCTCTTGGCGTTCATGGGCGCTTAAGTCCCAATGTAGCGATAATGAAATCCGCCATGTGCTCTGTGGCATCAATCTGGAAAATGGGCACCTCCTCCGATTCGTCCTCCGGTCTATCCGAGGCAATGGCCACCACGCCGTGAAATTTCTTTGACAAAGGCTCGCGCGACATGGCCCCGTCACGCCGGACCTCAATTTTTGGAAACGTGTCGCTCTTATAGCCCTCGACGAGGACGAGATCACATGGCCCCGCATGGGGCAGGAGTTCGTCTAAAGACATTTCGGGCAGATCGCCCAGTTCGCGCATCAGAGCGAACCGAGCCGGCGAGGACAGTATCACCTGACGCGCCCCGGCCTCGCGCATCTTGAAGGAATCGCGTCCCGGGTGATCGATCTCAAACTTCGCGTGGGCATGTTTTATGACCGAGACAGCAAACCCTCTATCCGCGAACTCGCGGATGAGGTTGGCCATGAGCGTGGTCTTCCCGGAATTCTTCCAGCCAACCACGCCGAAAACGGGCGAGCTCATGGGAGTTTCTCGCCTGGAAAGGAAACCAGGATCGAGCCATGACCTCCCATGCGACACAATTTGCGGCCCTCAAGGAGGACACCGACAACGCCATTCGGAAGAGCCATGTGAAATTTTACGGCTAAAGTCCCGAAGCTGTCACGTCGAGACTGGGCTCGGGCACACGCTTGGGCTTGCCTTCCGCAGGGCCAATCTTGACGGCGCAGTACTTATATTCGGGAATCTTGCCGTACGGGTCCAGTTGCGGATTGGTCAGAATGTTGGCCGCCGCTTCGACATAGGCGAACGGAATGAACACAGTGCCCTCCTGAACCGCCATGTCCGCCCTGGCCGTGAGTTCGATCGATCCACGACGTGTAGTGACACGCATGAGATCGCCGGGCTCGATGTCGTGGCGCGCCAGCGAATTGGGGTGCAGGCTTGCCGTCGCGCTCGGTTCAAGAGCGTCAAGAACATCGGCACGCCGTGTCATGGCACCCGTATGCCAATGCTCTAACTGCCGCCCAGTCATGAGAACGAACGGATATTCATCGTCTGGGACCTCTGCTGGCGGCAGAAGATCGGCGGGAACCAGGTAAGCGCGGCCGGTCTTGGTCGGAAAGCCGT
>JARRKQ010000247.1:0-7350 GCA_037387885.1 Alphaproteobacteria bacterium
CGAGATGGTATGCTCTGTCTTGGATGACATGGACTGCTTCTCCTGTGATCAAAGAGGGTCAGTCGCAAAAGACTAACTCCCCAGGGGAAGCAGCCGGTCCATCCCATTAGCGGACATTCTGTGCTTGCCGGCGACCAAACCGGCAGCGCCATACGCATGGCCATTAACGCGGTCTCGCTGCTCTATTCCGGCATGCCCGCACTTTGGAGAAGCTCGAGAAATTTGACCATTTCCGTTTGATCGCGATACGCCTCCGAAATCCTTATTTGCGACAGGCTCCATTCCGGATTCTTCTTGAGGGACTGCTTGATGTGGAAGGTTGCTTTGTCGTGCTGGCCCATCTGCTCGTATACAGCGGCCAATCTGAAGTCGGAAAATATGTTCTCCGGGTTCCTTGCCAACCGTTCCAAGTCGGCGGCGATAGCCTCATCGAACTGCCCAACCAAGCGTCGCGATACGCCCAAAATCCCCAGATACCAGTCCGGATAGAACGGACTTAGCCTCATAGCCTTTTCGACGAGGTCAAGGGACCGTTCAGGCTGACCAAGATACGCCAGCACCATCGCGACGAGGGCGCAACTATCGCCTGAGTTTTGGCCTACTTGGAGCGCGCGTGTACAAGCCACATCGGCTTCGTCATAACGATGCTGGAGAAGACGAATAATGGCGAGCATCGAGTAGCCATCCGGCAGATCCGGATCGAGCGCCAACCCCCGCTCGACTAACTCGGCCGCCTCTTCCAAGGCTTTTTCAGGCGACTCACACCAGCCGAACCTCGCCTCGTTGTAATGCACCCATCCCAGGTGGCACCAAGCCGAGGCGAAGTTCGGATCCTGCTCTACCGCTCGGTTGAGAAGTTCGAGCGCTTGCTGATGGTCCGAACGATTAAAGCGCCTCATGTGGGCCTGTCCGTGATTGTAGGATTCCCATGCGGCAAGGTTGTTTGTCTGCCTCCGCCGCAGCCTAGCTTGCTCCCCTTCGGTGAGGCGGACTTGCAAAGCTGTGACCACATCGCTCGTGATCTCGTCCTGCAAATCGAAAATATCCACTAAGTCCCGATCGTAGCGCTCGGCCCAAAGATGCGAACCTGTGACGGCGTCGATGAGCTGAGCCGTAATACGAACCCGGTTCCCGGCCTTCCGAACGCTTCCTTCGAGCACATGACGCACGCCCAGTTCCTTCGCCACTTTGCGTATGTCGGGTGACGTCCCTTTGTAGGCGAAGGACGAATTGCGCGCGATCACGAACATTTCGGAGATTTTGGAGAGCGCGGTAATGATGTCTTCCGCCAACCCGTCTGCGAGATACTCCTGATCCTGATCGCCGCTCATGTTGTTGAAAGGGAGAACCGCAATCGAGGGCTTGTCGGGGAGCTTTAGGGCGTCCGGCGCGGTACCTTCGAAAGCAGTCGCGGCAGCAGGAGCTGCGGCGTTAACCCGGATCCGGTAGACGCGCACCGGCTCGGATATATTCTTGACCTGCTGTTCGCCAAGATCGTCGAACCCTATCTCAAGCTTGCCCTTAACGCTCTGATAGACGATGTCGGATACGCAAATCCCGCCAGGTTCGGCGAGGCCCTCAAGCCTTGCCGCAACGTTCACGCCGTCTCCGTGAATGTCGTCCCCGTCGATGACCACGTCGCCGAGGTTAACGCCGACGCGGAATTGGATGCGTTGGCCTTCGGGTAGGTCAGCTTGGTGCACGGTCACGGCCTGCTGCACTTCAACCGCATCGCGCACTGCATCCACAACACTGCCGAACTCCGCCAGCATGCCGTCCCCCATGAGCTTGACGATGCGTCCATGATGTTTGGCGATGTTTGGCTCAATGATCTCGGCGCGCAGCGCCTTTAGGCGTTCGAGCGTGCCCTCCTCGTCAGCCCGGATCAGCCGGGAGTATCCGACTACATCGGTAGCAAGTATGGCCGCGAGCCGGCGTTCCATCCCGAACCTCCCTCAGCGTTGAAAGTAACGTAGCGGGAGGCCGCAAGCCATAGAGCTGAATAGCACCCCTATGTCCGCTTCTGGCTATAAGCGGACGTCCCCGAAGCTGACGGGCATGTCCGCTTTCCGCCCCAAAGCGGACATCGGCGGGAAACTAATTTCTTAGGTTCTCATTGATCGGTACCATCGACCGAACTGTAGCGCTGCAATGCGCGAGTGGATGCATTGGACGCGAGCGAACGACGATCGGTATTCATCACGGGGGCCGCGTCAGGCATCGGAGCGGCGACGGCTCGGCATTTCGCTGCGCACGGCTGGTTCGTCGGGCTTTACGATCTCAACGCTCAAGGGGCATCGGAGCTCGCCCGTGAAATGGGGTCAGAAAACTGTGCGGCCGGTCCGCTTGACGTCCGCGATGAATTGTCTTGGGCAGCTGCTGCGGCGTCGTTCGACAGGGCCACGTGCGGGCGACTCGACGTGCTCATCAATAATGCAGGATTGCTTGCAATCGGTCCCCTCGGCGAGACGCCTACCGAACGACTGCGGAACATCATCCAAGTAAACCTTATGGGGCCAATTTTAGGGATTCGCGCGTGCCTGCCCCTGCTGATGGCCACACCCGGATCGCGCATCGTCAACGTCGCATCGATCGCAGGGCTTCGTGCCCTGCCCGACGGAGCGGTGTATTCATCCTCCAAGTTTGGATTGCGTGGCTTGAGCGAAGCGCTGCGCGACGAGCTAAAGCCCGCCGGCATATCGGTCAGTACGATTTATCCGGCATTCGTCGCGACGCCGATGATGAGCGTGGGAGACGACCACGTTACAACGTCATTGTTGGAGCGCCTAGATGCCGTGGGTTTCAATCTTTATGCGCCACAAACCGTTGCTGAAGCAATCTTACGCGCCGTCGAACGACAATCGGATGAAGTTGGCGCGGGCGGACAGGCACGGCTCATTAGAACTTTGGCAGCAGTGTGCCCACCGCTGCTGAGTGTATTGTGGTGGTTTGGAGAAATGAAGGCCAGGCGCTCGGCGCGATAACTCGTCTAGATCAACGCGACGGGTCTCTAACCAATAGCGGAACGCGGGCCCTGACCAGTTATTGGTTATGAGGCCGTTTGTGTTCTTGTACCAGTTGCTGCACCCGGCAGCCCAGACACTACCGGAGAGGCGGCGCCTCAGCCGCTTGTTTGAGGCTGCCATTTGGTCAGGCTTGACCGCGAGTGTGGCGGCGCCACGGTCGATGACGGACTCAATGCAGGAAATTATGTACCGAACCTGACACTCAACCATAAACTGGACTGAATTGTGGGCGAGGTTCGTGGTCGGCCCATTTAGCATAAACAGATTAGGAAAACCGGCAACGGTCATACCACGATGAGCGCGCGCACCTTCCGACCAAACTTCTTCAATAGTGAGACCATTTGCGCCCATGATCTGCATTGGGGCCAGATAGCGCGTAGTTTCGAACCCTGTCGCATAAATGACGGTATCAACGGGATGTGTCCGACCATCGGCCGTCTCAATGGCTGTACTAGTGAAGCCTTCAATTGGACTCGTGACCAACTCAACGTTCGGC
Source organism: Alphaproteobacteria bacterium (assembly GCA_037387885.1). Taxonomy (GTDB): domain Bacteria; phylum Pseudomonadota; class Alphaproteobacteria; order JAPULJ01; family JAPULJ01; genus DATKZM01. Next base: position 3,523 of record JARRKQ010000247.1, read on the forward strand.
CGCTCTAACGTCTGGAACCAGTCATTCGAGAATAGGACACGCTTGCAACCGACTGGATAATCGGGCGTAACGGCCACGCGGAGTGTTGGATCGCGTTGTTTTCGACGGACTCTTGCTTTCAATATGGCGTGGTAGACAAAGCTCATCAGGCTGTGTTGACGAAAGGTCAAATAGCGCAATTCATGACGCCAAAAATGATAGCTCCTTACGAGCCGCAACATCACCGGCAGCCGCTTATAGAGCATGCGTTCAAATGTTGAATAGGCGCGGTCACGCTTGCGCGCGATCCAATTGGATGCGCGCTGGAAGACCAACACACGACTTGCTTGCGGGGCAATCTCAGGGACAATCTGGATGGCAGTCGCAGCACTTCCTATCACAGCGACAATGGTGCCATTAACCCGCGCGTCGCGCGGCCAACGTGCTGAGTGAAACTGGGATCCTTTGAACGCCATACGTCCGTTGAAGTTGGGAATGTGCGGCCGGTTGAGTTGACCGCATGCGCACACCAAAAAATGAGCCAACTCTTCGCTTCCACCGACGATTTCAAGGCGCCAGCAGTCCGTCGCCGCGTCGAAATGGGCGCCGCAAATTTCGGTGTTAAACCGGATATGGGCTCGGAGACCGTGATCGTCGGCGCAGCGATTTAGGTAGGCCTCGATCTCTGGCTGGGGTGCAAACTTACGAGTCCAGTCGGGATTGGGCGCAAAGGAAAACGAGTAGAGATGAGCTGGAATATCGCATGCAGCCCCCGGATAGGTATTTGCGCGCCACGTACCGCCCAGTCGATCGGCAGCTTCGTAAAGAACAAATGAGGTGAAACCCGCGGTCTTTAATCGCATCGCCATGCACAGTCCTGCCGCACCCGCACCGATGATCGCGATGTGTGGCCGTTTGGAGGTCGAGGTGCCATCATCGCCTGGCAGTTTCGGAGTAATGCCCACCTAACCCTCTAATTGAGACGTTGAAACGATGTTGGCGATGTGACCTCCCACCATGTTCAGCCTGATCTAAGTGGTCCATCCCTTATGAGAGAGAGTAGCTGGGTGTAGGTGTTCCGACCGGACCGTTCGATGAGCGTAAGCCGGAATATCGGGAACGGGCAAGACCGCCTCTCGCGCGAGCAGCCTATAGCCCAGTGAACTGTGCGGCCTGATGCTGCTTTAGTGGAGGCGCTATTGCTCGATCAGCACCTTTCCTTGGACGAGGCGTCTCCGTCCACTAGTCGTTTGCCGAGAGCCCCCTATTTCAGCCGACACCCAATGTCCGCTTCTGGCTACCAGCGGACATTCTCGAAGCTGGCCGGCATGTCCGCTTTCCGTCCAATAGCGGACATATCCGTCCGAAGCATCGGTACTACATGGGTCGGATATTCTGGTTCAGCCGGAACAGGTTGTCAGGGTCGTACCGACGTTTGAGAGCGGCCAAACGGGAGTACGTCTCTGCCCCGTATGCGGCAGCTATGCGTTCTTCGCCTTCGTCCGATGACTGCCCCAGGTAGTTCATGTAGACACCACCGCTCGAGTAAGGCTCCATCGCCTCCCACAGGCCGCGCGCCCAGCGGACATGGGCGTCGGTATCGGCTGGGTCGGGCCAGATTCCGACAATGAGAAGGTTGAAGCGGGCATCACGGTGATTGAATGCCGTTTCATCGTCACCTACGCGCCGAACCGCATTTCCCATCTGCTCGATCGCAATCGCCGAGGTGGGGGACGGAACACGCGCGTAGTGGTTGACGATGGTATCAACGGCCTCGTCATCAAGCTCGCCGAGAAAGTTGGATTTCCAGTAGTTTTGCAAACCTGGTGGAAACCCTTCGGTGAAAAGGTTTTGCATCTCACCGTAGGAAATGGGGCCGATTTGGTCGGCCATCGGCTGGCCAAAAGCCCGCAAAGGTTTCAGAACACGCTCGCCTTCAGCTGCGGGTCCATTGAAACAGGCCGCTATGGCGCAGACTTTCGGGCCGTCAGGCAGTGTTACGAAGACCACCATCGTGGTCAGCTCGTCCGGGCAATCGACAGTGTACTCAGAGTAATTTCTGAGGACGTCACGAGCGTCTTCGAGCGGATAGACCAGCATGCCTCCAAAAAGCTGGCCGACTCGGTGTAGCTGAAACTCAAAAGAAGTAACCACACCAAAATTACCGCCGCCGCCGCGTAGCCCCCAAAATAGCTCTTCATTTTGGGACGTGTTGGCTGTTTGTAGACGGCCATCGGCGGTCACGACATCGACCGACAGAAGGTTATCGACTGCTAGGCCGTATTTTCCCATCAACCACCCGATGCCACCGCCCAACGTTAATCCAGCGATGCCGGTGGTCGGAACAACCCCGCCCGTGGTTGCCAGACCAAAGGCCTGTGTCTCGTCATCAAATTCAGCCCAAGTGAGGCCCGGTTCGGCGTGCGCCGTTAGCGCCTCTGGCTCGACGCGGATCCCTTTCATGGGAGTGAGATCTATCAACAAACCACCGTCTCAAACTGCGTTGCCGGCCACGTTGTGACCCCCGCCACGAACAGATAACATCAAGCCCTGATCGCGAGCGAAATTGATGGACCGCACCACGTCGGCCGCGCCCGCGCATTGGGCAATCATCGCCGGATGCTTGTCGATCATCGCATTCCAGATGGTTCGAGCACGGTCGTATCCCTCATCGCCCGGGCAAAGCAGGCTCCCTCGCAAGCCGCTTGCAAAGTTTTCAATAGTGCCGTTGTCCAAAACTGGTGCTGCCGCTACCCCTGATTTGCTCATCGCATCCTCCATAACACCGCCAAGCTTCGATTCATCTACAATAGAAAAATGCGGAGGTTGCCACCCGTCGCTCGATTACGAGCTTTTGAGGCCGCCGCCCGGCACATGAGCTTCAAAAAGGCGGCAGAGGAGCTCGGCGTGACACCAACCGCAATCAGCCATCAGGTCAGAGCGCTGGAGGCCGACATCGGAAAGCGGCTGTTCCGCCGTCGGCCTCGTCCCTTGACGCTAACCGAAGCCGGCGCCCGGCTTTTTCCCGAAATCCGGGATGGCTTCGATAAGATGTCGGCGGCGATGTCGTCTGTTCTGGATGATGCTCTTTCGCAGCCCCTCGTCGTCACCACGACAAATGCCTTCGCCAGCCGCTGGCTGCTACCGCGCTTGGCGCTTTGGCAGCATGCCCACCCAAATATCACTCTGGAGGTTATCGGATCCGACTATGTCGTCGATCTGAAGGCTGGCGTTGCCGATCTAGCCGTTCGTTATGCGGAGAGGGCGCCAACCGATCTTGTAACGTATGAGCTTTTTCGTGATCGCTACATACCGGTGTGCAGCCCGGCGGTACTATCCAGTTATGGTTCGATCCGGCAAGCTGCGGACCTATCCCATTTCGTCCTCATCGATAATGCCTGGCCGCCTGAATATCCTAACATCATAACATGGCGCCGGTTGCTGGAGGTAGCGAGCTCAAAGTATTCCGACGTGCCTACCATAGCGGAATGCAAGTTGTTCAGCTTTCGGGAAGAGGCCCACGCGATCGACGCGGCTATAGCCGGACAGGGCATCGCCATTTGTAGTGACGTCCTCGTAGCGCACGAGATTGAGACTGGCAGCTTGATAGAGGTGCTCGATGTCTGTCTTCCCGGTGCTACTTTCTTTCTTGCCCATCTGCAGAATCACCCGCGTCTGCCACAGATTGACGAATTTGTGCTGTGGATGCGGTCACTGCCGGAAGCCGGCTCCGTGCGCCCCGCCAGCCATAAACCGTGATCGGCCAACTACCCCGCTGAGAAGAATGTCTGCTTTTGGCTATAAGCGGACATCCTCGATCCTGAAAGGAATGTCCGCTTTTCACCCAAA
>JARRKQ010000248.1:0-2981 GCA_037387885.1 Alphaproteobacteria bacterium
CTGAAAGTGGACTTTTGCATTGCGGGGCAACGAGTCCGCTGAGTGCCAAATAGCGGCCATTGGCTAAGTTCACGGAAAGTCCGGCCTGCCTTCAAGAATTGGCCTTTGGAGCGCCGGCAGGAAATCTTTGTCATTAAAAGTAGACTTTCGCGCTCAACTGCACCTGAGTTTCAGCTTGGCGCGGGGCGATACCGTCATTGAGACGTTGCCGGCGCGTACTGACAAGATGCACAATTTCACCCGTAAGGCGCAGCCAATCATTGGGAAGCCAGTTCACGGCAGCGGTGACCGCATGACCATGCTCGCTAAGATTTATCGACGATCCGGGGCGAACTTCATCGGTTGAAAACACTTCCGCCCGTCCTGCAATACGCCAATCGTTCCCAACGTATAGACCCAGCAAAACGAAAGCCGATTCGAAATCGGTAAGGCTGAAAAAGAACGGGCTGGGTTGGAAAAAAGTCCGGCCGCGCATGCCCTGTGCGATGAAAACGAAATCCTGGAAACCGGTTGTGGCGCCGACGCTCCAAAAATCGGTTTCCCATGCGACGACGTCCACCCGTTCGGCCCTAGGGTTCGCTTCGTTGTCGTAACGCAAGAATTCGATCCGCCCGACCCCGACCTCGTCCCAAGCGATGCCGGCATACCAGCCGGCACGATCGTCGATCTCGAGAAATTCGGGGATATGGAACGGAACGGGGTTGCGGGGCCTTGCCCAGGCATCGGGTAGACGCAGGCGGTCGAGAAGGCCGGTGACGCGGTCGTGTAAGGCCCAGCCGCGGTCGGCAATCAGGACTCCCGCTGGGTCGTTCCAGCCATACACGCCGCCCGTTATCGAGATTGTCCGGGAATCCGCTCGCCATTCGATGCCTGCCGCACCGCCAATGATGCGCAGTTCCTCCCCCACCCATGTATTGATCGCCGACGGCGTGATCGTCCACGGGCTTGCCCAGCCAATGTCGGTGTTTTCCAGTGAGACCGGAGGGAAGAACGCGCCGGCTTGAATGGACCAGCGCCAGCGGGAAAGCGAGACCGGACGATAACGCAGATAGGCTTCAGTAAAATCGATAAAGGTTTTTTGGGTTGGTTCGACGCGCGCCGTACCGACCGCTAGAAGGCTGCCGCCAATCTGCATATGCCCTTCAACGAAAATCTCGCCAAGATGTGCTTCCGGGGCCCCTGACCCATTGCCGTAGCGCAGCTTGCCGAGCCCGCCATCTACCCATGTTGTTTGATCGGATGGCAGCACCAAGCGAATATCGGCGTAGCCATCCGCACCGAGGACTACGGTTGTCGGACCGATGTCAAACGTGGCGCCCGAAACATGGGTAGCCCCGCACATCAAGGGGATCGAAAGCAGGACAGGCCTCGCCCACTTCATGCCGCGTCCCCCAGACCTTGCAAACTATCGCCGTCGCGTAACGGCAGGCGAACGGTCACAATCGTTCCCGAGCCGACCGTGCTCTCAATGTCCAGCCGGCCGCCATGCAACTCCACAATGGTTTTTGCGAAGGGCAGGCCGACGCCGGCACCCTGATGCGTGCTGTAAAACGCATTTTTGCGGCGATGGAAGGGGCGAGTAATCAGAGGAATGTCTTCTTCCGGAATTCCAGTTCCGTGATCGACCACCCTTAAGGAGAGCGAGCTGCTATCGAAAAATCCCCCGATTTCGACATCGCTCCCGCGCGGCGAAAACTTGATCGCATTGTGGACGAGGTTGAAGAGCCCCTGGTGGAGCTTGGGCGCGTCGCCGTTGATGGATGGCAGGTCATCAATTGCGGCATCGACTTCTATGTTCACGCCAGCCTCCAGAGCGATTGGCGTGAGGGTTTCTGCAACTTGCCGGATAATGTCCGAGGGCGAAATCGGCTCGCGCTTCAAATGCATTTTTCCGGAAGTGCCCTCTGCGAGTCCCAATATTGCAGTGAGCTGTCCGAGAAGGTGCGTTCCACTCTTGTGGATATGGCCTGCATATTCCACATATTCTTTCTGGCCGATCGGTCCCACGGCTTCACTATGAATCATTTCCGAGAAGCCGATAATGGCGTTAAGGGGCGTCCGTAGCTCGTGACTCATGTTCGATAGGAATTGCGACTTTGCTTCATTCGCCGCAACTGCTTCATCGCGTGCAACTTCGAGCGAGGAGACGGCGCTCATGAGAGCGGTTTCGCGGTCCGCAATCGCCGTGCTCATATCTTTCAGTACTTTGGAGAGCTGACCGACCTCGTCGCGCCGTTCGATCTCCGGGACGGAACTGTAGTCGCCAGATGCGATTCGCTTCGCCGCGCTTGCGAGTGTCTCTAAAGGCTTTGAGACGCCCCGAGCGAGCGCCATGGCACCGACCAAAGCAGCAGCAAGTGCTATGACAAGAACCATGAGAACGCGAACCAGCATCGCGCGATACGGCGCCAGCGCTTCGCTCAAGGGATAGTCTAGAATCGCGATCACCGGAGCACTGTTTTCGACTGTTTGCAGGCGCGCAGTGACTGCCAACCGTCCCTCGCTTTCCCGAACGAGAGGGGCGGTTCCAACGGGCACCTCGTCGATTTCCGGTAGGCGCGGCATCGCACCACCGCTTTGATTTACGACGGTCCATTCGCCATGCTGATCGACCGAAGCGACAACCAACGAATGCGGCAGCGCCGACAGGCTGCTAAATTGTTCAAGCAGCGGCGCATCCACTGGAATGCCTGCGGCTATAAAGGCGATCGGAACAGGCGCCTTAACGGGCACGACAACGATCCAATACATTTCTCCGTCGAGCGCGGCGAGCGCTGTGCCCCTACCTTCGACCACTGCTTCGGAGAGCAGATTGTTGAAAGGAAATCGTGTGCCGAGAACGTCATAGCGCGTCGTATCGGCGGTGATGATGCCCTCCAGATCAACCAAGATCATTCGCGAGGCACCGATGCGCCCCCCATGATTGCTAAGGACCGACAGGGTCGTTGCCGTGTCACCCTCTGCGACCGCCTGGCGGAAGG
>JARRKQ010000249.1:0-2945 GCA_037387885.1 Alphaproteobacteria bacterium
CTGGAAGTTAGAAACGGAAGGTCTAACTGTCCTTTGTGAAAATGGTCGTAGCTCGGATGCTAATGATTCGAACTAACAGTTCGCACAGCTTGATCTCAGTGAGCTTAGAACTTCATTTCAGGGTTAAAAAGCGACGAAATCTGGGCTGACAGAATGCTCCGGCTTCGAGATCCCAAAGCCGACGTAGCCTACCAAGAGATCATTCTGCGCGGCAGCAATTGGCTCGAAAGTCGGATTTCTGATCGCAAACCGGACCTTGAGCAGGGTGCCAGCGACCGGCAGTTTCTGGCCGATTCCTGCCCTCCGACCAGCAGGAGCCCAAACGCCGGGAATCGAACTGAAATGGTCATTAAAGATCGCTGGCGCGAACGTCGGCTATCGGATCGGCAAGTGCTCAGCCAATCACTGCGCGCAGTTATTTGGGAAATAGCTAAGATTGGACGCTACCCGCAGAGCTTGAAGTCGGGCACAAGCGTTCGGCTGTTAGCTTCAGGCTCAGCTAAAAAACAAACGGGCTCAGTCTCATTTCAGACATTGTGGAGTTTGATTTGATTGAGAAAGTAGGCGTTCAGGAGGCCCTTGTTCTTGGCTTCGATTTGACCTCGATGCTCACATTCGAACTGGTCTTTGACGCGGTTGTAAGTACTTTCAGAAAGAGCAATCCGCCCTGCCTCTCCGCTTGATTCCATCCGCGCCGCAACATTAACAGCATCACCCCATATGTCGTAGGTAAACTTCTTTCTGCCTACGACCCCAGCCATGACTGGACCGGTGTGCAGTCCGATGCGCAGCTCCCAAGGCGGCATGCGCATTTTCTCCCGCTGCCTGTTTGAGCGAGCCATGAACTCCTGTATCTCGAGAGCAGCACGACAGGCATCGAAGGGGTGCGTACGATTTTGCTCAGGCAGCCCCCCAGCGCACATATAGGCATCACCGATGGTCTTGAGCTTCTCCAAGTTGTGGCGCGCTATGATTTCGTCAAAGGCGGAAAAATACTGATTCAGATCGTTTACCAGAGTGCGCGGTTCTGCTGCCTCCGCGAACCGTGTGAACCCCTTGAAGTCGGTGAACAGGATCGTCACCGAATCGTAGTGTCGGGGTTCGACCTCATTCCGGGCCTTCAATTCATCTGCGATCTTCGCGGGAAGGATATTGAGGAGCAGCTCGTCTGATCTCCTCTTCTCGACTTCCAGCGCTTGACGCGCATTACTCAACTCGATGAGTTTCCGACGCAATTCGAGCTGCGCCATGGTTTGACGCGACAGGCGGCGCAGCGATTCCGACTGCTCGAAGGTTAAATCTCGTGGTTCGAAATCGAATACGCAGACCGTCCCGAGCGCATAACCTTCGGGATTGATCAAGGGCATGCCGCAATAGAACCGGAAGTGTGGCTCCCCCTTGACCGACGCATGATCGGCGAAGCGCTCGTCAATTGCGAGATCGGACACAGTTAGGAGGTCGCTCTGACAGATTGCAGTTGAGCACGCTGTGCCACGAGGTAAGTAGGTGAGGTCCGGCGGCAGCCCGTATTTCGCTTTCAGCCACTCTTCCGTGTCAGCGATGATGTTGATCAAGCCGACGGGACAGTGGCAGATTTCCGCGGCCAGCTCGGCAATGTCGTCGTAAGACACTTCGGGCGGCGTGTCAGTGACGTGATATGTTTGAACCGCCGCGATGCGTTCGATCTCATTGTCTGGTATGGGATACGTCATGTGTCCTTCCGGTGCCTCATATCGGTACGTGCGTCATCGTTATTACAGAGGCCACACCGAGCAGTGCGATACCGATCATGGTCCCGAAATGTCGGGCAAACCAGCCACCAGCAAGGTTCTTCTCCAGCGCCATGACCGCGCCAAGGGCCAGCATCCAGCCGACGCTGCCGGTCCCGACTACGAACATCAGAAGCATCAGCGCCCAACAGCAACCTACACAGAATGCCCCGTGCGCCAGCCCCAGCCACAGTGCCTCTCGCCGCGGCGCTATTCCGTGCCAGCGGGATACGACGAAGGAAAAGGGCGTGCGGCACCGCGTCAAGCAATGGTGCTTGAGATGTGAAAACTGGAAAGCACCGGCCAGCGCCAGCACCGCAGCCCCAAGTACCCATCCATTGAACGTCAGCCAGGATACGTCCCGCACCAGGGCGTTGATTGCGCCGTCCAAGAGATGTGCCACCACACCGAAGCCGGCCCAGGCCAGAAGGTATCCGCCGATCACCAGCGCGACCAGCAAAGGTGCATTCGGCCGCCCGTCGACGAGACGCCGGAACACCGCCAGCAGCGGTAACGTGGTCGGTAGCATCATCGCCGCCGACATTAACAGCCAGCCGCCCGAGTAGAGCAGCAGCGGCAGCACGACCTCGCCCTGCGGCAGCACGGTGCAGATAGCCGCCGCAATGCCGGTCTCGGTCCAGTTCCCGTGGTCGAGATAACGCCCGTAAGGACTTGCCTCCCAAAGGAACAGCGTCGCCCAGGAGAGTCCAATCAAGCCCAGCATCACCGGCAGAAACATGCCGCCGGCGGTAATCCTCTTTATAGCGTTCACATTAGCTCTGGAAGCGGAAGTCGCATGCCACAGCGTTGTGCCCCGAAAGGTCGACATCGATGCCGACGCCGGGGTGCTTGGCCCGATAGCGCGGCGAACGGCCAAGCAAAGCCGGTGAACCGGGCGCACCAGAGAAGAGGGTGTTCGAAAGCGTCGAGACACCGCCATCATCTGCCACAAAGGGCTCCATCTCGCCGCCGGCCACATCGCCGATCCTGAGTTCGCCCTTGCCGTTCTCGGACCTGAAAGAGATCGCTGTGCGCTCGACGCCGACAACCTCGCCAATCAGCTTCGCCACATCGGCGATCGCACCTCCAAGCTTACCGGTAAACACATTGAGGAGCGCTCCCTGCGGGGCGTCGGAAGTCCCATCGTCGAGATACATGGCGGCGCGCCAGCCGCCC
>JARRKQ010000250.1:0-2895 GCA_037387885.1 Alphaproteobacteria bacterium
ACTCGATAACCGATGCGGCGGGTCACCGCTTCCAGTGCAGTACTTTCAACTGCTAGCAAATGGGTGCCTCGTGGCACGCCGCTAAACCATGTTAACAGGGCTCGATTTCTCGAATGTCGGAACACGGGAAGGTCCGGGGCGATCCGCCTTGCTCAACCGCCCAGAAATTGTCCGGGTCATATCGGCCAGTGGACGAAACCGCTTGCGCGGTAAGGGTGCCAGGGTTTGATGATGTCGCGAGAGTAGAAGTCAGGGTCTGACCTGTGTTGAGGTTTGGAGTGCAAACAACCTCACCACAACAAGAAGGAACAGACCCATGACCAGTCAGAAGTCTATCAGCCCTTTGCGCCAACGGATGATCGATGACATGCGGATGCGCAAGATGCAACCCGGCACGCGGGAGAGCTACATCCGCTCAGTGAAGCGGTTTGCCGAGTTCCTGGGGCGTTCGCCGGATGCGGCAACCGCCGATGACCTGAGAGATTTTCAGCTGTATCTCATCGATCAGGGCACCTCGAGCCTGACCGTGAACCGGACGCTCACAGGCTTGCGGTTCTTCTTTCGCACCACTGTCGGCAAGCCCGAGGTCCTGTCGCAGATCAGCCCGGTGCGGGAGCCCGAGCGCTTGCCAGTAGTCTTGAGTCCCTCGGAGGTCGCGAAGATCCTGGCTTGCGCGCCGAACCCGAAGGCCCAAACCGCGCTGAGCGTGGCCTATGGCGCCGGACTTCGAGGTTCCGAGGTCGTCAGGCTCAAAACGACGGACATCGACTCCGAGCGCATGGTGCTCCGGATCAATGATGGCAAGGGATCGAGGGACCGCACCGCGATGCTGTCGGAGGCTTTGCTCGAACGGCTACGCCAGTGGTATCGCCATGCGCACGCAAAGAAGCTCATCGAGCCCGGCGGCTGGCTCTTCACGGGCTACCGCTTAAACCACCTGTCCCGTCGTCAGCTCAACCGGCTGTTCCATCAGGCCGCCGAAGCCGCGGGGATCGACAAGCCGGGCGCCTGCCTGCACTCGCTTCGGCACAGCTTTGCCACGCATCTGCTGGAGCAGAAGACCGACGTGCGCGTGATCCAGGTCCTGTTGGGCCACAAGAAGCTCGAGACGACGGCACGATACGCACACGTCGCGAGCAAGACCCTGCTCGATATCAAGGGTCCGCTCGACCGGCTGCCGCTCGGTAACGAGCGCTAAGCGGTATCGCGAACCGGCGGTGTAGTCGCTCGGCGCATCGCGCGGGCGGCTGCGCCGCCGCAGCGGCGTGCGACGACCTCGGCTTGAGGTCGCCGACATCTTGCGTGCCCGGGGCCGGGAGTATCGGATGGCCCATCGTGGCCATTTGAGCCTCGGGCAATTGAAGGTCATGTCGGCGATCGAGCGCTGCCGAACCGCTGAGCTCGGCGGCCATCGCTTGCACTGTTCGAAGTGCGAGACGGAGTCGATCGCTTACAACTCCTGCCGCAACCGGCACTGCCCGAAGTGCCAGGCACGGGCCGCCGAGCGCTGGCTCGAGCGGCAGCGACGAGACCTCCTGCCGATCCCGTACTTCCACGTGGTCTTCACGCTTCCGGAAGCACTGCGTGCTATCGCGTATCAGAACAAGGGCATCGTCTATGACCTGATGTTCAAGTGTGTCGCAGACACCTTGCTCACGATCGCGGCAGATCCCAAACACCTGGGTGCGAAGATCGGCATCACGGCGGTCCTGCACACCTGGGGCTCGAGCCTCGTCCATCATCCTCACATCCACTGCATCGTCACCGGCGGTGGGCTCGACCAGGGGCGGTGGATCAAGTGCCGTCCGAACTTCTTCCTGCCCGTCAAAGTCCTCGGCGCCCGGTTCCGCAACCGCTTCCTTCGAGCGCTCCGCGCTGCTCACGACAAAGGCGAGCTTAAGTTCTTCGCCGAGCAGAGGATCCTCGAAGACCCCGGCTGGCTCGACGAGCACCTGCGACCACTCCGGAAGATCGACTGGTTCGTCTATGCCAAGCGTCCCTTCGCAGGACCTTCAGCCGTGCTGACCTATCTCTCCCGTTACACCCACCGCATCGCGATCTCCAACCGACGACTCGTTGCCTTCGACGAGCATGGCGTGACCTTCCGCTACAAAGATTATCGAAACGGAAAAACCCGCTGGAAGTCCATGGCACTCAAGACTGACGAGTTCATCCGTCGCTTCCTGCAGCACGTCCTGCCGCAAGGCTTCCATCGGATCCGACATTACGGGCTCTTCGCCAATGCCGTTCGCAACAACAACCTCGCCCGCGCGCGAGCCTTACTCAACGCCCAACCGATCGAGCGAAAGACCGACAACGACGCAAGCGCCAGCGAAGACAGCGACGATCAGCCCTCGATCTTCACCTGCCGGCACTGTGGCGCGCCGATGGTCGTCGTCGAGATCCTCATCCCACAACATGCGCCCCGCGCGCCACCACAAAGGCGAGCGGCATGACGACACTGCACGGCGACGAAAAAACAGATACCGCAACCGGCCGGCAACGGGCAGCCTGCGCCTTGCGCAGCGAAAACGATCGATCGACTGTTACTTCGCACTTCACCGACCGAACAATGCAGCGCTGGAAACATCGCGAGTGGAGCAGCAACACCGCCCGTCCGCGCGATCACCACAAACAAACACGTCAGCAACGTCACCCGCGAAGATCAAATCCCCATAGGCCGCACGTGCACTCCGCCGAAGCGCACTACCTCCGCGGTTTCCTCCCCTGGGGCTCGTCCGTCGCCTGCCGCTGACCGGTCAGCCGAAAGCAACCTCTCGTCTCATGCTCAACAGTCGCCGCAGCTCGTCAGACGGCGACCGACAACCCTTCACAAAAAGGGACGCAGCACAACGGAAATCGACGAAATTATTGTGCGCCACCTCGATCGATCAA
>JARRKQ010000251.1:0-2882 GCA_037387885.1 Alphaproteobacteria bacterium
AACCTGAGACAACGTTTAGACTAGGGAGGATCGCGAAAATGCTGGCAATAGAGGAACTCGTTCGGCCTTGGAGTGCGAAGGCGAAACACTTTCTTCGCGGCCGCGTACTCGCTCTTGTTGGCGCGATTGCCCTCGGACTATCCGGAATTACAGCCCCAGTGCCGGCGCAAGCGCAGGACAAGCCCAACATCGTCCTGATCTTTTTGGACAACTTCGGCTGGGGCGAGCCCGGATTCAACGGTGGTGGAATCGTCCGAGGCGCGCCGACACCGGCGATAGACTCCTTAGCAGCGGAGGGTTTGCGGCTAACGAACTTCAACGTTGAAGTTCAGTGCACACCGTCGCGTTCCGCCATCATGACTGGCCGCTATGCGATCCGCAGCGGCAACGCCACTGTTCCCTTGGGCGAGGGCGTGTACGGCTTGGTGCAGTGGGAAGTCACCATGCCCGAGATGCTATCCGACGCCGGCTACGCCACAGGCATGTTTGGAAAATGGCACCTGGGTCGAACCGAAGGACGCTTTCCGACGGACCAAGGATTCGACGAATGGTACGGCATCCCAAATTCAACTGACGAGTCCGTCTACTCGGAGGTGCAGGGCTTCGCCGATAGCGGTGTGCCCGAGACATTTGTCATGGATGGCAAGAAAGGAAGCGCACCGCAAAAGGTCCGTCCCTACCGGCTCGACTATCGACCATTGATCGACCGCGACCTGACGGACCGCGCCATTGATTTCATGAAGCGGCAAGCCAAAGCGGACAAACCATTTTTTGTGTACTTGCCTTACACGGCAACCCATTTTCCGACGATGCCGCATCCGGACTTTGTCGGAAAGTCGGGTAAAGGTCCCTGGGGCGACTTGCTGATGCAGATCGACAGTTACGTCGGAGAGTTGCTCGCCGCAATAGATGATCTCGGGATCGCAGACGATACCATTGTTATTTTCACAGCGGACAATGGGCCGGAATCACTAAGCCCAGGCGAGACATCCATGACAGTCGAAACCGCCATTAACGGTTCGGCAGGTCCGTGGCGGTCAACTTTGTTCACCGGCTATGAGGGCGCGCTTAGGGTACCATTCGCGATGCGGTGGCCCAGCAAGATCAAGCCGGGACGCGTTAGCGACGAAATCGTCCACGAGATGGATCTATTTCCGACGCTTGCGCAGATTGTTGGCGGCGAAGCGCCGTCTGATCGAGCAATCGATGGAATAGATATGTCTGAGTTCTTCCTAGGCGAGACACCAGAGTCCGGTCGAGATGGCTTCATTGTCTATATGGGGAATGATGTTTTCGGCGTGAAATGGCGGGATTGGAAGCTCCACTTCAAGGAGCAAACCGGCTGGAATGGCATCCTGCGCGAATACACGATGCCGCGGGTTTACAACCTGATCAACGACCCGCAAGAGCGTGACAACGTGCTGTTTCCCCATACTTGGGTGCCGAAGGCAGCTCTACCTCAACTCGAAGAACACGTCGCATCATTCAAGAAGTATCCGCCGATCCCGTCTGGGGCTCCGGATCCATATGTGCCGCCAAGGCCCGAATGATGCTAGCGTTATAGCTTGTCGCCCTGGGCGTCGGGCTTCAATGTCTGCTTTGGGTCATTAGCCGACATCGGAGCGCAACTGAGGGACTTCCGCTTTCCATCCAAAAGCAGACATCATCAACCTGCGTATTGAGGTCGGCTTAGTGCCAAAAGCGAACATTGGATACAGTTATTCGACTACTCGACCTCAGGTCTGCAGCTTATGCCTGTTCGGTTCTCGAAGACTGTCTACTGATTCCTCGGCTGCCAAGGCCAGCGGCCTGTGGACTCGAGACTGGTCGTCCAGCCGACGAAAGTTCGTAATGCGACCATGATGAATATACGGCCCATGCTTTCGAGGTCTGGCGTGAGGACTACGGTCTTGACGATTGTGGCAGCGAGCAGCACTTCAAGGCCGATCAGGATCGTGCGCGCAAGTGCCCTCTGATAGTGCTTCAATGCGTCGGGCTTCTTCGCCAGCAGGCTCTCCCAAATCCAGATCGATGTTGCGATAAGGAAGCCCAGGATCAGAAGCGTGGCGGCTGCCAGCTCAAGCAGGTTGATCGCCGTCTGGAAAATCTCAGTCATGACGGTTGGCCACCCCCTGATGAGTTGGGCGCTTCGGGCTGCCATGGCCAGCGACCCTCGGTCTGGACCGTTGTTGACCAACTAATCATGTGCGAAGAACGACCAGGAACGCGAGAAAGCCTAATGAGGCGAACGAAGGCGGGACCACGATCGAGTCAATCACATCTGCAACAACGAGGATTTCTAGGCCGAGCAGCAGTCCACGCCCCAACTTGGAACGATACTCGTGAAACGCGACTTCTCGGCCCTGCGCACGCGCTACAGACCAGTACCCGAGAGTGGCGCGCAGGAACGCGATCAGAATGATTGCGACGGCAAAAATCTCCATACCCGTCGAAGCAATATGAAGGAGCTCTTTGTACTGATCGAACACAGATCTCACTTACGCCAGACCAAATTGAAGACTCGGGCGCGCTGGTCTCGTTTGACGAATATTCACGCCAAGGTACTCTGAGACTTCCCGATTAGAAAATTGCTCAAGCTTATTCAACTGTGCGTCCTCATACGGCGCTGTACCGACTTAGATCCGGCTCACAACGGTCCATTAGTGCGAGTGACTGATTTTCAGTTGGAGCCATTTGGCGAACGTCTAAGCTAAGGCAGCACAGACATCCCAAAAGTTGACGAATATCAGACAACAGCAGCGCTCTAACCTTTTTTATAGTGGCCTAAACGGGGAGGTGTCGAATGAGTGTCATAAACGCCGCTTTGCCCATCCCCATTACACGCCGCCACCATTTGCAGGTGTTTACGGACGCGTTGGAAG
>JARRKQ010000252.1:0-2880 GCA_037387885.1 Alphaproteobacteria bacterium
CCCAAGGGCGGCTCGACGGCCAGGCGAAGCCGGCCGTTGGACTGCAGCACGAGCGCGGTCCCTCAGAGCGCTGATGCGCATGAGCTAAGTTGTCGTCAAAAGCGAGCGCGGATTGCATGAGGGGGCAACACCCGCGCCCCACGTTCGTTCCCAGCGGTAAGCAGGAAGTTTGCTGGGTCGTTGCCAGGAGTCATAGCAGGGCGGAGCCGGGCCCGAATTAAGCTATGCTAATCGCGGCCCAGAAAGTACGAACGGCTGATTTCGGTCTCGGAGGGTTGTCAACGGGAGGGGCGCGGCGGATCGCGGGAGTCCAAGTCCGCCGGAACAAACGCGTTGGAGCCGTGTTGCCAGTAGAAGTGTAGCAACCAGCTGGAGGGCAACATGCACAGCGTCTTCTATATCATCGGGGTTATCGTCGTCGTGGCGTTCATCCTATCGTTCCTCGGCGTATTCTAGCGCGGTGGTTACGCCGCTTCCTCTCGGCCTGGACACGGTCGATTCCGAAAACTCTTGGAGAACCACCAAATGAGCCTTGGGACCATTCTGATCATCATTCTGATCCTCGCCCTCCTCGGCGTAATCCCGCAATGGGGCTACAGCCGCGGCTGGGGCTACGGACCTTCAGGCATCGTCGGCCTGATCCTCCTCATCGTTGTAATCCTGGCATTGATGGGACGGCTCTAGCGCGCCCGACCGCGTCCTGGCAGAGCACGGAGGGTCAGCGCCAAGCCTGGCCCACCGTGTCCGCCATGACCGCGCCGCGCTCCCCAAGCGGCTGCTTGGGACGAACCGTCGTGTCTTCCGCGGTTTGGTGCTCGAGTTCAGCGTTGAGCTCGGCCCCGAATAGGACGACGATGACCGATACCCAAAGCCACATCATCAGGCCGATGACGGCACCGAGAGAGCCATACGTCGCGTTGTAGTTCGCGAAGTTCGACAGGTACCAAGAGAACAGGCTTGAAACCGCGAGCCAGCACAGCGCGGCGAACACGCTACCGACGCTAAGCCACCGCCACTGGGCCGCAGTCCGGCAGGGCCCGTACCGGTAGAGCAACGCCAGCCACAGCAATACGATAATCAGCAGCGCGGGCCAGCGAAGCAGCGAAATGATCTGTTCACTGAGGGACTCCATCCCTAACCACGGCAGCACGAGTGGAGCGATGACCACGGCCGACATCGCCAAGACGACAAAAACTAGGCTTCCTATCGTGAACGCAAAAGAGACCAGCGTTAGGACTACGAAGCTGCGCTCCTCGCGCTCGTCGTAGACGACGTTTAGCGAGTCGATGATCGCTTTCATACCGCCGTTCGTACTCCACAAGGCGAACGCGATACCTATTAAGAATCCGAGGCCGAGCGACCCGGACCGCGCCTCGGAGACCCGCGTGACCTGATCACGTATGATCGCGACCACGTCGCTGGGGACGACGCCTGCGAGCAATGCGAGTTGGGCATTGATCTCCGCCGGGTCTGATACCAACCCGTACAGCGATACCAGCGCCGTCAGGGCCGGGAACAGCGCAAGCAGCGTGTAGAAGACCACGCCCGCGGCAACTGCAAGCAGGCGGTCATTCTGGAGCTGATTGTAGATGCGCCAAAGGACGTCCATCCAGCCCTTGCCCGGAATGCCTGTTGGAGACGACGCCGACCGGCCACGTCCGGGCTGATTGATGCGACCCTTCTGGACTCCAGGGGGCTCTTGAGAGGGACGCAACAGACTCTCGTCCGAAATGGAACCGGCAGCTTGACCGCGATGGCTTCGATGGGAGCGGTCCAGTTGATGGGCAAAGGCGAACAGCCCCGCGAGCAAGACAATATCCGTAAACAGAGAGGGCCGACCGTTGCTCATGATGATGGCTTACAGAACTTTGTCTCAAAAGTCTCGCCGGTGGACCGGCGGACATGGAGCTGTTGCCGGTGGCGCATGAGCGCATGACACGTCCCGGGGCGCGCTCACACCCCTCTCCCACCATGGGAACAATCCTGCTAAGCCGGTGTTCCCAAGACAGACATCAGAAGGGGAGACACCATGGCTAATTCAACGTCAGACGCCGTTAGCGCTGCTGCGCAGGAGCACATCAACAAGCTCGTCGGCGAGGTCCAGAAAATCCAGTCCGAGATGAAGACGATGGCGGCCAAGGTCGGGAGCCTCGCGGGCGAAAGCTTGGACCGCGCGCAGGAAGGCGCGGCTGAAGGCGTCCACCAGGCGGAACAAGCTGTTCAGCGCAATCCGTTGACGGCCATTGCGCTTGCGGTCGGTTTCGGATTGGTGCTCGGCGCCCTCATGCGCCGGTAGACCCCAACGACGATGATCCTTACACTGATCTCTCACGTCAAGCAGCGCATCGAAGGCACGATCAATTCATACGTGCGCAAGGCGGCGCTGATCGCCGCTGCGGCAGTCTTCCTTCTCTTTGCTTGTGCTTTTGGTCTCGTCGCAGGCTATTACGCGCTGACAGACCTCGCCGGCTTTAGCCCCCTCGAGGCCGCCGGCATTGTCGGGGGCGGCTGGCTAGCGTTGGGTTTGTTGGTGCTGGCTGCGTTGCCGCTGGCTGACCGTGCCGCTCGCAAGGAGACGGGCGCTCTCGCCGCACCCGCCAAGGTTGCCCGGCTGGTGGACAAAGGGGCTTCGGCCGCCACGCGGCAAGTCGGGCCCCTCCCCTTGGTCATGGTCGCTCTCGCCGCGGGCTTTCTCGTGGCGAGGCGATAGTCTCCAGCCCATCGAGGCAACAGCCATGGAACGGCTCACCGATCGAGAGTTGCGTGCGGCTCTTCTGGACCCCGAACTGAAGTCGCGGAAACGTGCCTATGCGCGCGAAGTCCTGCGGCGGCGTTATGACTCGGGCGGAGGCCTTGCTTGGAGGAAGGCTTGGATCGGCG
>JARRKQ010000253.1:0-2869 GCA_037387885.1 Alphaproteobacteria bacterium
GCGGCCGATGAAGAGGCTGTCCTCCAGCCCCACACGCACATTGCCACCCATCATCGCCGATTGGGTTGCGATCGGCATCTGATTGCGGCCGGCGCCCAGCACCGACCAGACGTAGTCGTCGCCGAAGAGCCGGTCGGCGGTTTGCTTCATGAAGATCACGTTCTCCATGTCGGTGCCGATGCCGCCGAGAATGCCGAAGATCGACTGGATGAAGAAGGGCGGTTTTGCCAAGCCTTTGTCGACGAAATAGGCGAGGTTGTAGAGATGGCCGATGTCGTAGCATTCGTGCTCGAAACGCGTGCCGCAGCCTTCGCCTAGTTCTTTCAGAATTCGCTCTATGTCACGGAAAGTATTGCGGAAAATGTTGTCGTCCGTGCCGCGAAGATAGGGCTCTTCCCAGTCGTGCTTCCAGCTCGTGTACTTGTCGGCCATCTGGTGGATGGCGAAGTTGATCGAGCCCATGTTGAGCGAGCACATCTCGGGCTTGGCCTTGAGCGGGGCGGCGAGGCGCTCGTCGAGCGTCATCTTGAGCCCGCCGCCGGTCGTGATGTTGACCACCGCGTCGCTCGCCTGCTTGATGCGTGGCAGGAATTGCATGAAGACGTCGGGATCGGGCGTCGGCGCGCCGGTCTCCGGATCGCGGGCGTGGAGATGAATGATGGCCGCACCCGCTTCCGCCGCTTCGATCGACTGCTGCGCGATCTCGGTCGGCGTGATCGGCAGGGCATCCGACATGGTCGGCGTGTGGATGCCGCCCGTCACCGCGCAGGAAATGATGACCTTGTTGTTCGCCGCCGCCATGGGGTCCTCCCGGGACTAACTTCGTTAGTGTGACTCGCGTTGTCTGGTGTCACGACGCGCTTTTTGCATTTGGCGTCAAGACGCCCGTTTTGCATAGGTCATGCCGCCCAGCGCCTGGTCGGTCGACGTGATCTCGATCCGGCTTATGTCGGCATGCTCGGGCAGGTCGAGGGCGCCGGTCAGGGCCGTGGCAACGTCGGCAGGCTCCAACGCGTCATATTCGTCAAAGAGCGTCTTTTCAACAGCTTCCATGTCGCCCTTGAAGGATGGTCCGAAGAACGTCGTGTGGACCCGGCCGGGTGCAATCTCGGTCACGCGGACGCGCTTGCCGGCGAGCTCGAGGCGCAGGCAGGAGGCGAGCGCCCGCACGCCGGCTTTTGTGGCGGCATAGACCGAGGCGTTCGGCGCCGCGTTGGGGCCGATCATCGAGGTGATGAAGAAAAGATGTCCGCGCCGGCGTTCGATCATGCCCGGAAGCAGCGCACGGGTGACCGCGAGCGTGCCTTTCAGGTTCACATCGACCGATTGCTGCAATTCCAGGAGGTCGAGCTCGGCGAAGGGCGCCGCCTGGGTCATGGTGCCTGCGTTGTTGACCAGAACGTCGGCTTCGACGTCCTTGAGCGCCGCCATAACCGCGTCCATGTCGGCGATATCGAGGGGAAGAACCGTGCAGTCAATCTCGGCCTTCAACGCCTCGAGCGCTTCGGCGGATCGGCCGATGGCGATCACCTGCATGCCGCGCTTGGTCAGCGCCTTGGCGGTGGCCGCGCCAATGCCCCGCGAGGCGCCGGTAATCACCGCCGTTCGATAAGTCGACATGGACGTTCCCCCAATCCCTTGACGGTAGGCCGGCCTATCGCGGCTGCTGGTGATCGCGCCGCCGCCGGCCGGCTCGTTTCATTGACCAATACAATGTTACTGACTATAGAACATGCGCGGAAATCGAGTCCACCGCCTTGCCCTCGCCGCCAACCGAGGTTGCCCCATGAAAGCGTTCATCGTCTACGCCCATCCCGAACCGACCTCGTTCAACGGCGCCTTGAAGGACCGCGCGGTGGCGTGCCTCGAAGGGGCGGGGCATGAGGTTCAGGTCACGGATCTCTATGCCGAGAACTTCGACCCAAGGGCTGGACGGCACGATTTCCTCGACGCGTGCGACCTCGAGCGGTTCGACTACCAGGTCGAGCAGGAACATGCGACCCACAAAGGCGGCTTCGCGCCGGACCTCGAGCGCGAGTTCGAGCGGTTGATGTGGTGCGACCTGCTGATCGTCCAGTATCCGATGTGGTGGTTCAGCACGCCGGCGATCCTCAAGGGTTGGGTCGACCGCGTGTTGGCCTATCGCCGCTTCTACGATCTCGATCACCGTTTCGCGACGGGCGTGATGAAAGGGCGTCACGGCCTTCTCTCGGTCACCACCGGCGGCACGCCGCAGCGCTTTTCCGCGGAGGGCGTCTTCGGCGAGATCGACCAGTACCTGCGGCCGATGCAGTTCGGCATGATCGAATACATGGGCATGGAGGCGCACGAGCCGTTCGTGACCTACGCGGCCTCGCGGGTGAGCCGCGAGGAACTGACCGCCCAGCTCGACGTCTGGGAAAAGCG
The DNA here is from genome assembly GCA_037387885.1 of Alphaproteobacteria bacterium. Lineage (GTDB taxonomy): Bacteria > Pseudomonadota > Alphaproteobacteria > JAPULJ01 > JAPULJ01 > DATKZM01. Next base: position 2,407 of record JARRKQ010000253.1, read on the forward strand.
GCTGATGGATCTCGCAAAGATCGTTGAGGCATCGCGCGCTGCGGCGGAGCGCGAGCCCGCAGCGTCCGACGCCGGCTAGCAGCCCGATGACCGGGCTGGCGACCGGCCGGGCGACATCGGATTGACTTCAACAAACGCGTGTGTTTTGAATAAAAGAACAGCGGTTCTGTCCATGGAACACTGTGAAAATCGACGACGCCGCCCGGGAAGCCCCGGATTGCTTGACGAACGGATCGCCTCGCGGCGGGTGGCGTCGAGCGGTGGATAATTGCAGCGCGGCGCAGACTGCGCAAAACGGGAAGGGAGATCGCAATGCCTGAAGACAAGAGCGTTGATACCGCGGTTCGTTCCGGTGATGGCGCACCGCCCGCGGACGGCACGATCAACCCCTTCTCCGAGCAGGTGAGCCGTATTCTGGTCGGGGCGATCGACCTGCACTGCCATAGCGGCCCCTCGGTGATGC
>JARRKQ010000254.1:0-2863 GCA_037387885.1 Alphaproteobacteria bacterium
CACTCGAGCGGATCATGCGGGAGATCCGGCGCCGGACCCGGGTCGTGGGGGCCTTTCCCGACGGCCAGTCGGCCCTCAATCTGGCTGCGGCCAGGTTGAGGCACATCGCAGGAACGAAATGGTCGCTCAAGCGCTACATGAACATGAACTTGCTTACGCAGAAAAGGATGACCGCCTGACCGGATCAGCCACCAGCCCAAAACAAAATGTGCGAAAGATTCTGATGAGGTGGATGACCCCCGCTTCTGGCATCAGAGTGCCATATTTTGGTGGTCGTCGATTACCACGAATGAGGGGAGCCATCCGCCATGGAAGTTACCACGATCGGTCTCGATCTCGCCAAGAACGTCTTTCAAGTCCACGGCGTGGGAGCCGAGGGCGAGGTTGTAATCGCCAAGAAGATCCGGCGCCAAAGTCTGCTGCCGCTCTTTGCCAAGATCGCCCCCTGCCTTGTCGGCATGGAGGCTTGCGGGTCGGCACACCATTGGGCGCGCGAACTGAGAGCACTCGGCCATGACGTGAGGCTGATGCCGCCGAGCTACGTGAAGGCCTATGTCAAGCGTGGCAAGAACGATGCCGCGGATGCCGAGGCGATCTGCGAGGCGGTGACGCGACCAAGCATGCGTTTTGTGCCGATCAAGAGCGCAAAACAGCAATCGGTGCTGATGGTGCATCGCTCCCGCGACCTCTTGATCCGCCAACGCACGATGCTGGTCAACGCGCTGCGCGGCCATCTCGCCGAGCTCGGAGTTGTCGCGGCCCAGGGACGGCGCAAGGTCGCGACATTGATCGAAGTCGTCTGCGACGAGAGCGACGCGCGGCTCCCGCCGATGGCCCGCCAGGCGCTCGCCGTTCTGGTCGCTCAGATACGCGACCTGCAGATCCGGATCAAGGGGCTGGAGCGCGCACTCCTGGCCTGGCACCGCAGCTGCGAGGAAAGCCGGCGACTGGAGAGCATCCCGGGCGTCGGCTTCATCACGGCGACAGCGCTCACAGCCACCGTCAGCGATCCAACCCACTTCAAGTCGGGCCGGCAGTTCGCGGCCTGGCTCGGCCTGACCCCACGCCAGAACTCGAGCGGGGATAAGGAGCGGCTCGGCCGCATCTCCAAGATGGGCGACAGATATCTCATACCAAGGCGCATTGATCAGAACCCATGCGCCCAATCCCGCAGTCCGATAGACATGATGGTCCAGGGCTGTTTTATGAGCTTGTTCCAAGCCTGGCAGGCGAGATTGACGATATCGTCATAGCTCTTGAAGATCCTGTTGGAGAGCCAGTTGTCTCGTATGTATTGCCAGATGTTCTCGACCGGGTTCAGTTCGGGCGAGCGCGGTGGCAAGGCCAAGAGGGTGATGTTCTCGGGGATCTTCAGCTGTCCGCTGGTGTGCCATCCGGCCTGGTCGAGGATGACAAGGGCGTACGCCCCATCGCTGACTTGAGAAGAGATCTCATCGAGATGCCACTGCATGGCTTGCGTGTTGCAGCGCGGCAGCACGAGAGCGGCGCCGACGCCGCGCTGGGGACAGATGGCACCGAAGATATAGGCCGACTTGGTGCGCTGGTCCTTCGGCGCCCGCGGTCTAGTCCCGCGCTTGGCCCACCTTCGGGTCAGCTTGTTCTTCTGGCCGATGCGGGCTTCATCCTGGAACCAGATCTCGATGGCCCGGTCTTGTGGGAGCCTCGCCTTGAGAGCTGCCAGCTCTTCGGGGAGCTTTTTTTAAACTGGTCCTGAGCCAGCTCGTTCTGGCGTGGATGTTGAGGCCGCGCCGTAAGCCGAGCAAAGCCCATGGCCTTCAGTTCGCGGCTCACCACATCGCGCTTCACGGTGATGGCGAACTCCTCGTAGATCCACTGCGCCAGATCCATCAGGCGCCAGCGCACGACACCGTGGATCGCCGGGATCGGCCCTTGCTCGACAATCTCGCGCAAGGCCCGACGGTGATCGTCGTTCAGCTTCGCTTTGCCACCAGGCGCCTTGCGCTCGAGCAGGCCGTCAGGGCCCTCGGCATTGAAGCGCAAAACCCAATCTCGGATGATCTGCAGCGTCACCCCACCCAACTCCGCCGCCGCACTCCGGCTGCCACCGTCATAGATCGAGGCCAGAGCCAACAAGCGGCGTGTCTGCTTGGCGTCCTTCGAAACTTTCGCCAAGCGACGCATCTGCGGCCCATCATAGTCCTTTCGAAGAGGAATCGCTGCTGCCATGGCAAATCTCCAACCATTTGCCATGGTGAATCATGCCCGCTCCGAGCCGCACAAGAACTTTATGAGTCAGGATTCCAGCGCCTTGGTATAAGCTTGCAGGCGAAGGAGAAATAATTGGTGGACGCCAGTTATCAGGCTGACAAGGCCTGGCTTCTCGACATTCAACGCAAGCTCTACACGTGGAGTCGGGCCAATCCTGACGACGCCTACCGGGATATGTGGAATTGGGTCACCGACCCCCGCAATCTCCGGCTGGCGTGGCGGCGCGTTTCGGGAAACCGGGGCGCACGGTCGTCGGGTGTGGACAAAGTAACGGTCAAGGATATCACCAGAGATCACGGTGTCATGAGCTTTCTCACACGGGTGAGGCGGGAACTCCGATCCGGAGAGTACTGTCCCCAACCCGTACGGAGGATCATGATTCCCAAGCCGGGAAAAGCGCGAAAGTTCCGCCCTCTTGGGATACCGACCGTCAAGGATCGCGTCGTCCAAGCCGCGCTCCTTCAAGTGCTTGAGCCAATCTTCGAGGCGGACTTCCTCTCCGTCTCATACGGCTTCCGTCCCAAAAGGGCCTGTCGGGATGCCCTGGAGCATATCCGCATCTCGATCTGCCCCGCATGGAAAAAGGAAGATGTGGATTGGCCTCGTCCTGCTC
>JARRKQ010000255.1:0-2857 GCA_037387885.1 Alphaproteobacteria bacterium
TCTTATATGAAGCGTTTCGTTGAGGGCGTTGACCGCGGCCAGGGCGCGTTGTTTCCCGAGCGGCTGGAGGACTGGGTCGGGGCCGACAATCCGGTGCGGGTGATCGATGTCTTCGTCGATCAATCCGCTAACCGCTCAGTGGCCCGCGTGAGGATAGGCATTAGGTCATGCTTGGCGGCGAGATCGCGCGCGAGTTCGTGGGAAGCCCGAGCCCCAGCAACATCGCCCGACATTGCCAGTGCATCGCCGTGGCCAAGGTTTGCATAAGCCTGAAGCGTTGCCATGCCGAGCGGGCCGGCCTGATTCAACGCAGTTGCGTAGTGCTGCACTGCAATTTCGCTCTGTTCGCGCTTCAGAGCCGTTTCGCCTCGTATCCAGGTTACCCAGGCACGCACCCCGGCTTCTTCATCACGCTCAGCCTTGGCGAGAGCCAAGCGTGCTATTTCATCAGCACCATCCAAGTCACCCAGCGCCAAGTAGGCGCAGCCAGCGGAAATATAGTTCAAGCCGTGGTCCATAGCCGCCGGCAATTGATCGAAAGAATAATGGGCTGTTTCGACCACCTCGCGCGCCTTTTTCGTATCGCCGGTCATGGCTAGCGCCCAAGCGAATCGGCCAGCGACCCAGGGCAAGGTCGCAGTCAGGCCATGAACTGACACTAGCTCCATACCATCGTTTAGCACCGGTAGTGCCTCGCGAAAGCGCTCGCGTAGAAGATACGCATGAGCAAGCCCAAAGCAGCTCACGGTTATGCTGTAGGCGTGGTCCGCATCTTTGGCGATGCGATAGGCCTCCTGGCCGACAGCCTCGGCAGTTTCGAAGTCGCCAAGTTCGGAGCAGGCCAGCGCGCGGAAGGCGCCGACAAATGTGTAAGTCAATCCGCCGAACCGGAAAAGCGAAGTTGCTTGTTCAGCCAGATGCGACATCCCCGCAGCCGCCTGTTCGGCTGCGGCACCGTATTCACCAAGCATGGCGTAGGCCGAGGCCAGCCGGTACTCGGCCATTCCGATAATCACGGTATCGTCGCTCTCAGCGCCCAACTTGCGCGCACGTTCGGCAATAGCGATGGCGGGCCGGTATTTCCCTTCCATCCATTCGAAACCCGCCTGATAGACTAGGGTTTCGGCGAGACGGTGGCGGTCGTCTAGGCGCGCCGCTAGCGCCTCGGCCTCGCGTAAATGCTCTTTGATCGGTTCGGGCTCGGCCAGAACGAAGAGGGCGTCGCGTACCTGGAAGCGCAGGTCAATGTTCTCCGCCATTAGTTCGGGCGTTTCGGGAAGCTGACCGATTGCAGAGATGGCGTTTTCGAAGGACTCGAGGGCGCTTCGAGTGGCGTTGAGCGCGGCGGCCTTGGCGCCGGCAGCGTGGGCATAACGCTTGGCTTTATACCACTGCTCGCCCTTTATCGCGTGATAGGCAAGGCGATCGAGGTGCTCACTCTCCCGACCCGCATATAATTCTTCCATGGACTCGAGGATGACAGTGTGAAGGCCTTTCGGGCGGGTCGAGAGCAAGCTGCCATAGGCGACGTCATGGGTGAGGGCGTGTTTGAAGGTGTATTCGGGGTCAGGGAAGATGCGCGTCTCGTAGACCAGCTCTGCTTCCTGAAGCCGGGCGAGGCGCGCCGGCACCTCGTCCGCCTCCCGCGCCAGCACTGCGCCCAGAAGCGGCAGCGAGAAGTCCTTGCCGATCACCGCCGCCGTTTGCAGCAGGATCTTCTCTTCAGGGTCCAAGCGGTCGATGCGGGCGGCTAGCACCGTCTGCACGCTCGCCGGCACGTCGATGCTAGTGACCGGGACGGCGAGGCGGTAGTCGCCGCGGCCGCCTTGAAGCGCGCCCTCGTCAATCAGCGCCTTGACGCTTTCTTCCAGAAAGAACGGGTTCCCTTGCGTGCGTTCGACGAGGAGCGCGCGCAAGGGATCGAGTGTGCTATCGCTGCCTAGCAGATCGTCGAGGAGCTCGCCGGCGCTCTGCGGCTGCAATGGGTCAATGCGGATTCGCGTATAATAGGTACGGGAGCTCCACGGATCGGCATATTCAGGCCGATAGTTCGTCAACAACAACACGCGCGCTCCAGCGATACCGCCGATCAACAAGTCAAGGAAGGCCTGGGTCTCGCTGTCGATCCAGTGCAGGTCCTCGAAGACGATAACGAGCGGCTGCTCCTCGGCCTCGCGCAGCAGGAGCGCGCGGCAGGCGTCGAGCACCCGCTGGCGTCGCCGCGCCGGCTCACTCGACTCCCAGATCGGGTCGCTGATAGGCACCTCGAAGAGCGACAGCAGCGGCGTCTCGATCGCTCGGAGGGACTCGTCGAGCGTGAGCAGCTTGCCAGTGATCCGCTCGCGGATCGCGCGGGCGTCGTCGCCCGTGCTGATGCCGAAATATCCCCGTAGCAGGTCGACGATGGGCATGTAGGCGGCGGCGCGGCCATGCGAGACCGAGCCGCTTTCCAGCACCAGCCAGTCCTTGACGTGATGGCCGCGGGTGAACTCGTGGTAGAGCCGCGACTTTCCGACGCCGGGCTCGCCCACCACCGAGACGACCTGGCCCTGGCCGCCGCCGGCCCGCGCAAGCGCGCGCTCTAGCGCCTCCATCTCGGTCTGGCGGCCGACGAAGTGGGAGAAGCCGCCCTTGCCGACGGCCTGCAGGCGTGTGCGGGCGTCGCTGGCGCCGATGAGCTCGAAGACCTCGACCGGCTCGTCTAGGCCCTTGACCGGAACCGGCCCCAGCGGCTCGATCTGTACGAAACCCTCGGCGAGTCGCAGCGTCGAGAGCGTCATGCGCGTTGTGCCGGGGCGCGCAAGCTGCTCCATGCGCGCAGCCAGATGCGTCGTCATGCCGATGGCGTCGTAGTCGA
>JARRKQ010000256.1:0-2847 GCA_037387885.1 Alphaproteobacteria bacterium
GCCGATCCGGCGCTGGCTGGCTTCCCATCATCGATCCGCTCCCGAAAAAGCAAACTCGACGGAAACGAATCACGCCGCGATCAGCACCTCAACCGACTTTATCAACAGTATCGACCCATTGCGGACAACGACGAGAGTCGTGACACCCTTCCTATTCCCACCAAACGGTGATTTGGATTCTGCTCAAATTGCGCGCTAGTGTAGATGGCCTAGGTATCTACCAGGAGTGGCGACGTGGCGCAGACGCGGGTCACCCGAAAGCTTACTGCAATCGTGGCGACTGACATGGTTGGCTACAGCCGGCTCATGGAGAAGGACGAGGAAGGGACCATTGCGCGCCAGAAGGCGCACCGCGCCGAGCTGATCGATCCTAAATTCGCCGAGCATGGCGGGCGGATCGTCAAATCCACCGGTGATGGCCTGCTCGTCGAGTTCGCCAGTGCGGTAGACGCTGTCAGATGCGCGGCGGAAATCCAGCACGCGATGGCCGACCGTGAGGCGGACGTACCCGCGGACCTGCGGATCGCCTACCGGGTGGGCATCAATATTGGCGACATCGTCATCGATGGCGACGACATCCTTGGGGAAGGCGTCAATATTGCCGCGCGCCTCGAGGCAACGGCCACGCCCGGCGGGGTCTGTGTCTCGGGCACCGTGCATGAGCATATTGCCGGCAAGCTCGACCTCGCCTTCGACGACATGGGGGAACAAAAGGTCAAGAATATTGAGCGGCGGGTGCGGGTTTGGAGTTGGGCCGCAGGTCACGACGATGGGGGCCCCACGCAAAGCGAGTTAGCTCCGAGCAGTGGCCAAACCCGATATCAGCCCAAGCTCGCAGTGTTGCCGTTCGAAAATCAATCCAACGATCGGTCACAAGACTATCTTGCCTCGGGTATATCCGAGGATTTGCTGACCACACTTTCAAGGTCGCGACTATTTAGAGTTGTCGCCAGCGGATCGACCCATTCCGATAATTTCACCGAGTTCCCCCCAGGTGCTAGAGATCGCCTTAATGCCGATTACATCGTGCGCGGCAGTGTGCGTCGGTCAGGCGATCAGCTGCGCGTCACAGTCCAATTGATTGACGACATAGAGAACGTTCAAATTTGGGCAGATCGGTATGATCGCGACCTGAGGGACGTTTTCGATCTTCAGGACGAAATCACAGCCAAGGTATCGGCAGCGATCAGGCCGGAGCTGACCCGAGCCGAGATTGAGCGCACAAAACGCAGTGGTACCGAGAGCCTTGGAGCGTGGGATCACTTCGTGCGGGCACAGGCCCTGATGCACGGGATGACGAGAGCGTCCTTTGCGTCGGCAATTGGAGAGTTAGTGGCGGCGATCCGGATGGACCCCGAATTCTCCTCGGCATACGCGATGCTCGCCCGGTGCCATATAGGCGCCGCATATAACAGGTGGGGCGAGGGTCGAACTGCGGAACTGGCGAAAGCGAATACTGCAGTCGAGCAGGCTTTACAGCATGATGTCAGCGACCCGCTCGGCTTCGATGCTAAAGCCAGTCTTCACCTCATCAGCGAAGAGTACGATGAAGCTGTTCAGTCCGCGCGGCGGGCGCTCGAGTTAGACCCCAGCCTCGCCACCTCATACGGCACGCTGGCAAACGCCCTTGCGTTTCTCGGGCGTAGCTCAGAAGCCCTGGAAGTCTCAAGGTCCGCCGACCACATCAGCCCGCGCGACCCCGATCGTTTTCAACGGCTGATGGCAACCATCAACGCGCACTTTGCGGCGGCCGACTATTCCGCAGCAATCGAGGCGGCGCAGATGTATCTCTCAGCCCGCCCCAACTGGTATGGCGCTTATGCAGTACTCGTGGCGAGCTTGGCCCTTGCGGGCGATTCAGAGGGCGCAGCTGCGGCGAAGCGAAAGTTGCTGGAGTTGATGCCAAGATTCTCTGCTGCCGACGTCCGGCGGAATCCGATGTTCAAACAGAAACAGGTCGTAGACCGGTTTGTGGATGGCCTGATCGCCGCTGGCGTACCAAAAGCCTGATGCCCAAGCCAACGATCGAATTCTGGTTCGAGTATGGCAGCACCTACACATATCTGTCGGTAATGCGTTTGCCGGCCGCAGCTGAGATATCGGGTGTGGATGTTGTCTGGCGCCCTTTCCTGCTACTGCCAATCATGATGGAAGCAGGCCTCAAGCAAGGTCCGTTCCTGCCATTCCCAAAAAAGCTGACATACATGTGGCGGGATTTAGAGCGCCGCGCGGAGCGGCTCAAAATCGAGTACAGAAAGCCGCTGGTTTATCCACCCAACACGCTACTGACGGCGAGGTTGGGCATGGTAGCTGACCAACTTGGACGCTGCCGTGAATTTAGCCAGGAGGTCTTTCGTCGACACTGGACAAAAGGGCAGCCCATCGGAACGGAGTCCAACCTCGATGGTGCGTTGCGTGCTGTCTTTGATAATGCCGACGACGTCCGATCTCGCGCGAATCAGCAAGACATCAAGGATGCATTGCGAGCCCAAACGGAAAGAGCGTCGGGTCTGGGGATATTCGGATCGCCCACATTCGTCGTTGGGAACGAACTCTTTTGGGGTGATGATCGCCTGGAAGAAGCGATCGAATGGTCACTAAAACCGCAATAGGGCCATAACACTCAAAAGTCCGCTTGTGGCTATAAGCGGACATCCTCGCGGCTAACCGGCACGTCCGCTTTGCCCCTAAGAGCGGACACCGTCGAAGTCACAGCTGATGTCTGCTAATGACCGATTCCGTTGATAAAGTCGGCATTTCTCGCCGTGTTCGTGTCCGCTTTTGATAGGAGCGGACATTTTTGAGCCGCTCTGACTGGTGGTCTGGCGGCTTTTAACGTTGGGTTCG
>JARRKQ010000257.1:0-3741 GCA_037387885.1 Alphaproteobacteria bacterium
TAAAAAATAAAGTTGTGGGCCGCACCGTGATTGAGATCGGTGGTGAGGGAGCCTGATGTCGCGGATCACCGCTCTGGAGTTTGAAGCGCTTGCCAAGGAGAAGGTGCCGTTCGCGGGGCAAATGGGGATTACCGTACGTGAACTCGGTGATGGCACCGCCACATTAAAATTGCCCTTTCGGGATGATTTTCTGCGTCCAGGCGGCACTATCTCAGGCCCGGTCATGATGGGCCTGGCGGACCTGGCCATGTATGCGGCAGTATTGAGCCGTATCGGGCTTGTGGAACACACCTTGACCGTGACTTTAAATATAACTTTTCTGCGTCCGCCTCAGCCGGCGGACGTCATTGCGCAGGCGAAGTTGTTTAAAGCGGGCAAGCGCCAACGAGCCACCAGTTTCGAGCGCTTCATGAGGGAAGAAATGCCGGGGATCGACCTCCGGGTTTACGCGACAATGGATGAGGCTTACCTCGATCTTCAAGCCGGCCGTGTGGACGCGATTATGGCCGACGTGGTAGCGGCGTCAGATGGATTCTTGAAAAAGCCAGGTGGCGAAGGGTTTGAGATGCGAGGCCCCGAGTACACCGGCGTCAAATGGTTCGGCTACGGTGCAGGTGTGGGCGTTCGCAAGGAAGACGCCTACATCGCCGACGCCTTTTCAAAGGCGATCCACCAGATGCGCGAGGATGGCACCTATCAAGAGATCTCGAACAAGTGGTTTGGATTTGACGTGTACGGTGGATGATTGAGCAAGCAGTTGAGGCGATCTGGTTCGATCGCCTCGGCTTTTTCGCATACGTCACCTAACCGGAATTGAGATCGCGGCGTGCCTGATCTTCAAGGATACGGATGGCTGCTTCTTGAGGGCGTCCGTATGACGATCATCGTGTCCCTGTCATCGATGGGGTGCACGCTCGTCGTGGGACTCGTCGCCGCTATCGGGAAGCTATCGCATGCGCGTCTTCTGCATGCCGTCATTGAGCTCTACACAACGATCATTCGCGGCATACCGGAACTGGTGCTCCTTCTGCTCGTGTACTACGGTGTGCCGACATTGATACAAGATACGGCCGCGGCGATAGGCTTTAAGGTCGCACTATCGATCAATCCTTTCGTCGCCGGTATCGGCACCCTGACAATCATCTATAGCGCCTTTGCCTGCGAGGTTTATCGCGCGGCCTATCTGGCGGTGCCCTCTGGACAGCGCGATGCCGCGGCAGCCCTTGGCCTCAACCGCGTCTTGGCATTTCGCAAGGTCGTGCTGCCTCAGATGATCCGCTACGCCTTGCCAGGTCTGGGCAATGTCTGGATGGTCCTGGTCAAGGCTACGGCCCTGATATCCGTCATCCAGTTGCCGGAACTCATGCGTAACGCGGATATCGCGGCGCGGTCCACCCGCATGCCGTTCACATTCTTCTTCGCGGCGTGCCTGCTGTATCTCGTCATTACACTGATCTCAATGTGGGGTCAGGCGGGGATGGAACGCTGGGCGCGCCGCGGTGTCGCGGACGGTGCCATCTAATGCTTGAATTCATTGTTCAAAATGCGCCGCGCTACTTGGAGGGGGCCGTTCTCACCATCCAGTTGGCGGTATTCAGTTGTATGATCGGCTTCTTAGTGGCCATACCCATCGCATTGATGCGTCTCTCAAAACAGCGAATGCTATATGCTGCTTCAACCGCATATGTATTCTTCTTCCGTGGTACACCGCTGCTAGCCCAGATTTTCCTGATCTACTACGGAAGCGGTCAGTTCAGGGTTGCGCTCGACAGTTTGGGGCTATGGGTGTTTTTTCGCGACCCGTGGTTTTGTGCGCTGCTCACTCTGACTCTCAACACTGCAGCGTATACATCCGAGATACTCCGTGGAGCTATCCAGTCGATCCCGATAGGCGAGGTCGAGGCGGCTATAGCCTTGGGGTTAAAACGATTCGGTCGGCTGCGGTTAATCATACTCCCGCGAGCAATCGGGCTGGCCTGGCCCGCCTATACGAACGAGGTGGTCTATCAGATCCAGGCGACATCGTTGGTTTCGATCATCACAATCATGGATATTACTGGCGTCGCCCGTGTCATCGGTTCGAGGTACTTCACGTACTATGAGGCCTTTGGTATCGCCGCAGTCTTGTATCTCGTTCTCGTATACGGATTCATCTTCGTCGCGCGCCGAGTGGAAATGCGCCTGCACGCACATCTCGATCCGACTTTGACAAAGCGTCGATTGGCGCCGGTAGGACTCGCGAAATGAGTAGGAAATCGGCGCCCGCAATGGCAAGAGACCTGCGACCTGCGCGGGGCACCTTACGCCAAAGGGCCTACGACACACTCAAGGCGAACATCCTCAATGGCAACCTTCGCCGCGGTGAGCGGCTGTCGGAAACTCGACTCATGCAGGAGTTCGATATCGGCCGGACGCCAGTCCGAGAAGCCCTTAACCAATTGGAGAGGGAAGGGCTGGTCGTCGGTCGACCGAATAGCGGTTATTCCGTTGCAAACTTCGACATGGAAGCAGTCTGTGATCTTCTCGTAGTTCGCGAAGGGCTGGATGCGATCGCCGCCGAGCTTGCCGCGGAAGTCGCGACGGACTCTGACTTCGAACGTTTACAAGGCGTAATGAGTGAAATCGAAGCTCTCGACTCGGCGCATACACGATCGCCGGAAACATACGCCAAGGAGCTCGAGCTCGGGCTGAAGGTACACGAGGTCATAGCGGAGGCAACGGGCAATGGACCGCTCATCGAAATAATCCGGCGCGTTTATGATCAACTGCGCGTGGCTCTTTGGCTTGAGGTTCTTTGGATCGACGTCTGGAAGGACGCTATCGAGGAACATCGCGCGATTGTCCTGCCTGGCGTAGGCTGCGGTATGCGCGATTTTCATTTTCCTGGACGTTCAGCCGTGCATGCCATGAACGGCATGGCCGCGACATCCCATCCTCTGGCCTCGTTGCATGCCATCGAGACGCTGCGGGACGGCGGCAATGCGGTCGATGCCGCCATTGCAGCCTCAGCGGTCCTAGCAGTGGTCGAGCCGCAGTCGACCGGCATCGGCGGCGATTGCTTCGCCCTATTCTGTCCCAAGGGCTCGTCCCAAGTCATCGCGTTCAATGGCTCCGGTAGATCGCCAAAGGCAGCAACCTTGGAACGACTTTTGGCGCTTGGGCTGAAGAATATCGCCGCTGATTCCGTCCATTCAGTGACTATGCCGGGCGCCATCGATGCCTGGACACAGCTGCACGCCGACCATGGGCGATTGGAGTTTGCCCGTTTGTTAAAGCCGGCGATCGAATACGCGCGGCATGGATATCCAGTATATGCACGCGTTCGTCATGATTGGCTCGAGGCTGCGGAATTGCTTCGCTCCCGTGAACCGTCCCGGGCTGTCTTTTTGCCGAATGATCGGGTGCCGGCAGAGGGGGACCTTCACTACCAGCCGAAGCTGGCGGATACGTTAGCCTCTATAGCAAACCAGGGCGCGCGAGGATTCTATGACGGCTCTGTCGCCGAAGCCATGACAGCTACATTGAAACAGCATGGCGGCTTACACACGGTCGAAGATTTCGCGGAGGTTCGGGGCGAATATGTCGAGCCCGTCAGCACAAATTACCGCGGCTTCGACATTCACCAAGTACCGCCCAACACCCAGGGTGTGACGGCTTTGGTTATGTTGAACATCCTGGAGGGATACGAGCTTGCTAACCTTGCTCCCCTGTCAGCCGAGCGCGTACATCTCGAAATCGAAG
>JARRKQ010000258.1:0-2822 GCA_037387885.1 Alphaproteobacteria bacterium
GCTGAAGCTCGCGGTCTCCGCGGGCCTGATCGCGCTGTTGCTGTCCAAGATCGAGCTGGGTGCGCTCAAGGACCGACTGCTTGCGCCCGATGCAGGCCCGCTTGCTGGCGTGTTTCTTCTTGCCGTCGTTCAGATCCTTGTCGTGGCGTGGCGGTTCGGGCGCGTGCTGTCGGCACTCGGCCGGCCGATCCGGCTGCGCGAGGCGCTGACCATCAACATGATCGGCCTCTTCTTCAATCAGTCGCTGCCGTCGACCATGGGGGGCGATGCGATGCGCATCTGGCGCCTGGCGCGCCGCGGCGCGCCGCTGGGGGCCGCGGTCAACGGCGTTCTCATCGACCGCATCACGGCCTTGATCGGCATCGTTCTCTTGATCCTGGTGACCCTGCCGATCCTGTTCGGCGTGGCCGAGGACCGCCAGCCGGTGATTGCCTTCTCGGTCGTCCTCGGCATCGGGGTCGTCGGCATCGTGATCGTGCTCGCCATCCGGCGTGTGCCGGCTTTCCTGGAGCATCGGCGCATCGTCCGCGGGATCGGCACGCTGATCGCCGATTTGCGGCGGATCGTGCTGCAGACGCGCCACGCCGTCCCGGTGCTGGGGGCCGCCGTCATCGGCCATATGATGACCGCCGCGATCGTCTATGGTCTCGCCCTTGCGTACGGCGTCGGCGTCGGCTACGTCGAGTGCCTCGTTCTGGTCTCGCCGGTCATGCTGATCTCGGTCGTGCCGATATCGATCGCCGGCTGGGGCGTGCGGGAGGGGGCGATGGTCGCGGCCTTCGCCCTGGTGGGCGTCGCGGCGGCCGATGCCCTTGTCCTCTCGGTCGCTTTCGGCTTGATCAATGTCTTGATTGGAATTCCCGGCGGCCTGGTTTTCCTGGCGACGAATGGCGCGAATGGCACGAACAACAAAAACGACTGATCCGGAGGGCGCGAAGGTTTCCGCCAGCAGGAAGCCGGCCAAGCGGACCGCGAAGCGCCGGCCCAAGCGCTCCGAAAATCGCCCGGAGGCGCCGCGGCTTCCGGCGCTGCCGCCGTCCAAGCACAAGACCGAGGCGTTGGCGTTGGTCGAGCGTCACGCCGGCGCGCGCGACGACTGGATCGCCCGCAACGCCTATCACTACCAACGGGAGTTCGAGTACATGCGCTTCCTGGTCCCCGACGGGGCCAGCGTGCTCGAACTCGGCTGCGGCACCGGCCGCCTGCTTGCCGAGCTCCGGCCCGGCCGCGGCGTCGGCGTCGATTTCAGTCCGGCAATGATCGAGATCGCCAAGACGAATTACCCCGATCACGATTTCATCGTCGGCGATGTGGAGGACCCCAATCTGCTCGCGGACCTCACCGGGCCGTTCGACTACATCGTGCTGCACGACACGATCGGTTGGCTCGACGATTGCCAGACCACGCTCGCGAACCTGCATGCGCTCTGCCATCACGACACGCGTATCGTCGTCGTCTACTACTCCAAGATCTGGGAGCCGACGCTCAAATTCGCCGAGGCGATCGGCACTCGCATGCCGCAGCCGGAGCTCAACTGGCTGACCAGCGCCGATATCCTGAACCTGCTGCATCTGGCCGATTTCGAGCCGATCAAGCGCGAATGGCGCATGCTGGTGCCCAAGCGCCTGCTGGGGTTGGGGACGCTGATCAACCGCTTCATCGCGCCCATCGGCGGCATCCGCCGCCTGTGCCTGCGCCACTATGTGGTGGCGCGGCCGATGCGTTCGGTGGCGCCCGAAGAGCTGTCCGCCAGTGTCGTGGTGCCCTGCCGGAACGAGCGCGGCAACATCGAGCCGGCGGTCGAGCGCCTGCCCAAATTCACCGACGAGCTCGAGATCATCTATGTCGAGGGCGGCAGCTCCGACGGGACGTATGAGGAATGCAAGCGCGTCAAGGCGGCCCATCCCGACCGCGACATCAAGGTCTTCAAGCAGCCCGGCAAGGGCAAGGGCGACGCCGTCCGCAAGGGCTTTGCCGAAGCGAAAGGCGACGTGCTGTTCATTCTCGACGCCGACCTCACCGTGCCGCCGGAGGACATTCCGAAATTCCACTATGCGATCGCCAGCGGCAAGGGCGACTTCATCAACGGCACGCGTCTTGTCTATCCGATGCAGCCGGGGGCGATGCGGGTCCTGAACTATTGGGCCAACCGGACCTTCGCGCGGATCTTCTCCTGGCTGCTCAACCAGCGCTTCACCGACACGCTCTGCGGCACCAAGGTGCTGCGCGCCGAGCAATACGCGAGGATCGCGGCCGACCGCGACTATTTCGGCGACTTCGATCCCTTCGGCGATTTCGACCTCATCTTCGGTGCCGCAAAGCAGAACCTGAAAATCATTGAAGTTCCAGTGCGTTACGCAGATCGAAGCTATGGCGAGACGCAAATCTCGCGCTTTTCGCACGGCTGGCTGCTAATCCGCATGGTGGTCTTCGCCTTCCGCAAGCTGAAGGCGTTCTGAGGCGCGCTGGTCGGCCCCGTCGCCCCATGCTCACCACCAAAACCAAGATCGCGCTCGCCCGGCTCGCCCAACGGCCGGTGATGTGGGGCCGCCGGCTGCGCGGCGCGGGACCGCAGGCGACGGTCACGCGGCGCGGCCTGACCTGGGCGCTCGATCTGAACGAGGGCATCGATTTTTCGATCTACCTGCTCGGCGCCTTCGAGCCCGAGACGGTGCGCGCCTACGAGGCGATCGTGCGGCCCGGCATGACCGTGCTCGACATCGGCGCCAATGTGGGTGCGCACACGCTCCACTTCGCGCGGCTGGTGGGCTCGCAAGGCCGCGTCATCGCCTTCGAGCCAACCGATTGGGCCTTCGCGAAGT
>JARRKQ010000259.1:0-2818 GCA_037387885.1 Alphaproteobacteria bacterium
CGGCTACAATACGATGTTCGCGGAAGGGCTATATAGCTTTAAGCAAGTTGCGCACGATGCATACGCTCCTGGTGTTCCAGTGCTATTCAGCTGGGCGTCGCTAGGAAAGCTGACAGATTATGTCTACGACTCCAACAGTGCGACAGCAGCTCGCGATGACCTCGAGCATACGCTGCGATTGGTCTTTGCAAGCAATGCCGAACAGATCGATATCCTCGCACATTCCATGGGTAACTGGGTGACAGTAGAGGCGCTTCGCCAAATCAAGATTTCCGCCAATAAGCCACCCATACGTAAGTTAGGGGCGGTGATCCTGGCAGACGCGGACATTGATATCGATGTGTTCAAAGCGCAAATGCGTCGATTCGGAAAACCTCGGAAGCCGTTTTTCATCGTCGTGTCCCGCGACGATAAGGCGCTGCGGGCTTCAAGTATTATTGCTGGAGGAAAATCGCGTCTAGGAGATTATAGTAACGATGCTGAGCTCGCGGCTCTCGGTGCAGTTGTAATTGATATGACGGCCGTCAAAGCCGATGATCCCGCCCATCACGGCAAGTTTGCTCAACTCGCAGAGATCGCACCAGAAATGCACCAGGTGTTGGCACGAGGCGTGGCGGGGCAGAAAAGGCCCGGAGTCATGGAGGCCACTGTGGGGGCGCTTGGTGCGCCGATCCGGATTCTACGCACCAGTCAGTGAACGCCACGACATCCGCCAATGGCTGTGTATACCGAAAACCTCATCCGCTCTGCGCTCCTCCCTGCAATGAAAGAGCTTCCTCCCGCTTGTTAGGTTAGGGACGGAGGTAGCCAACGGGCATTGTCAGACAAATCTAACCGGGCCTGCGAAGGGTGCTGATCTGAAGCGTTCAGGCTGCAAGCTGACGCCATTCCGCGAGTGCGGCAGCGCGGTTCTGTTTGAAGATGTCGCGGCGGTTGAGGTGGCGGTCGTGGTTGAAGTGGTTGTGGATTGAGGCGTGGGTGGCGGTGAACTTTTGGAGAGTTTTCATGTCTCGGAACTTCGCCATCGCTCGTTCTTGTCGTCGGAACGGCTGGTGGGAATTTTCAGCCCGGTTATTCAGCCAGCGACCGCACTCCTGACGCTCCACAATCCCAATGACCTTTAGCGCGGCGCCGTAAGATCGAAGCCGGTCCGTCACGATTGCCTTGGGCCGGCCATAGCGTTTCATCGCACGCTTCAAAAACTTCAACGCAGCCATGCGATCCCGGCGTTTCGTCACGAAAGCCTCAAGCACTTCGCCTTCGTGGTCTACGGCACGCCAGAGATAATGCGTCTCTCCATTGATCCTGACGAACACCTCGTCCAGGTGCCAGCGCCAGTGCGAAAACGACCGATGATGAAGGCGTCGTTTCCTGATCTCCGCGGCGAACATCGGACCGAAGCGAGTCCACCAGAACCGTATCGTCTCGTGGCAGAGGTCGATGCCGCGCTCGAACAGAATATCCTCGACCTGTCGCAGCGACAGCGGATAGCGGACATACATCATCACCGTGAGGCGGATCACCTCGGGCGAGCTGTTGAAATAACGGAATGGATTGCACATCGCCGGACGCTAAGGATCCTCGTGAGGAGCCTCAAGCCAATTTACTCTGACAATGCCCGCATGCGAGTTGATGGCGCGAAAGCGTCAAGTACAGCTCCGGTTCACGCCATCTTCATTTCTTGCGCGAGTCGGGATGTAAACTCTTGCCTAGGATGTGCTCACTAGCGTGCACGACGTGGCTACCTTGTCCAACGATTAGCGGATCGGGACTGTGTACGACTTTTAGATCCTTGTCCGGATAGGGCAATGACCACAGAAAATGCTGCATGCAGTTGAGGCGTGCTCTTTTCTTATCGTCGGACTTAACGATGGTCCACGGTGCGTCGGCGGTGTCTGTATAGAAGAACATTGCTTCCTTCGCCTCAGTATATTCATCCCAGTGCTGTAGCGACGCCAAATCGATGGGCGAAAGCTTCCACTGTTTGAGTGGATCAATCTCCCTGGACTTGAAGCGCCGTAGCTGCTCTTCGCGGGTAATCGAGAACCAGTACTTGAATAGCTTGATGCCGCTGCGGGTCAGCATGCGCTCGAGTTCGGGGGTCTGGCGCATGAATTCCAGGTACTCGTTCGGTGAGCAAAACCCCATCACTCGCTCGACCCCGGCTCGGTTGTACCAGGAACGGTCAAACAGGACGATCTCGCCGGCGGTGGGCAAGTTCTTTATGTAGCGCTGGAAGTACCACTGCCCACGCTCTTCCTCGCTCGGCTTCTCTAAGGCCACAACCCGCGCTCCGCGCGGATTCATGTGTTCCATAAAACGCTTTATCGTGCCGCCCTTGCCGGCCGCATCGCGGCCTTCGAAGAGCACTACGATCTTAACCCCGGCCTCCTTGACCCAGAGCTGCACCTTGAGCAATTCCGCCTGCAGCTTCGCTTTCCGCTTTTCGTAGGCGGCGGTACCCATTTTGCTTTGGTACGGGTACTCACCGGTTTCGAAGGCGCGACGGATCACTTCCGGGTCATGGCGCATTTCGGCCAGACGATGGTGCGCCTGCGGCTCAGCCTCCAAGCCCGGCTCTGGTACAGTCTTTTCGGAAAAAATCTCCGCCGGCTTAACCGGAGTGCCAGACGGACTTCCTGCGGCTTCACCTGGATTTTTCTTTAGCATGCAAAATCTTCTCCGATTCTCGGACCTTCGCCACTTGTCAACGACACGCCCCCGGATTGGCCGTTACGACCTTGGTCACCCGGCAGTTGTTACGGACGATTGAGGAAGATACTTAGTTACCTGCCACCCGCGCCGTACGGCATACTGT
>JARRKQ010000260.1:0-2813 GCA_037387885.1 Alphaproteobacteria bacterium
CCTGTACTGCCATCATCAAGACGTGCCAGGTAAGCAACTGTGCCGCTATCGTTTATCACGATGTAGTTGCTTGCAAATTCTAGCTCCCCGCTGTCATCGACGACCACCTCTCCTGTGTCAGTGTAGATGCCAGTAGTGCCGTAACCGGCCATTTTAGGCCGTTCTTTTCATCGCGCGAAATCTGCCTATGCTGACTCCATCACGTTGTCGATGACTGATGGAGGAAGACGATGGATGAATTGACGGGGCGTATCGGTAACAGCCGCCGGATTTGGCGCAGCGCGGAAGAGTGGCGTGAAATCTTCTCAGAGTTTGCGCAAAGCGGCCAGAGCCGCGAGCGGTTCTGCGCCGAACGGAATTTAAAGCTGAGCACCTTCAGCCGCTGGCGGAAGCGCTTGCGCGATGATTCGCATGCAGTCGCGCCGAATACCGAGGGTTCGATGTTCGTCGAGTTGGCTTCGCAGACAAGGAAGCCGAGTGGAGTGCCTTGGGATGTGGAGCTGGAACTCGGTGGTGGCGTGGTGCTTCGCCTGAGGCAAGGCGCATGCTGAGTGTCTCGCCGGCACAGCGCATCTGGCTGTGCACGCAGGCGACCGATATGCGCCGTTCTTTTGATGGTTTATCCGCCCTGGTGCGCAATCATCTGGGCGGCGATCCAACGAGCGGCGAGTGGTTTGGCTTTATCAACCGGCGGCGTACCCAGATCAAGATTCTGGCTTTTGAAGAAGGCGGTTATGCGGTTTGGAGCAAGCGCCTCGAGGCGGGGCAATTTGCATGTCTGGGAGAGCCTGGAAGTCATAAACGCGCGCTGTCGCGTATGGAGTTCCTGGCCCTGCTGGAAGGGGTCGACATGGTGATAAAAAGGCAGAGAAAGCGCTATAAAAAGGTCGCATGAAGGGTCGGTATCGAGTAAAATATCTGGCGATAAAACAAAAGGATAAGTCATCTTGTCGGCAGCGGTTCGGGTCGCAGAACTGGAGCGGGAAAACGCGCAACTTTGCGCCGAGCTCGCGACCCTCAAACAACAACTCGAATGGTTCAAACGCCAGCTGTTTGGTGAGAAATCGGAAAAGCGTCTTGACCTCGATCCCGCCGTGCAGGGCAATCTGCTCGCGGCCCTGGGCGTGGCGACGCCGCCACCCCCGACTGAGGCACCCGCCGAGACGATCAGTTACCAACGGCGCAAGAAGGTTCGTGATGCGGCAGTCAATGATACGGGTCTGCGTTTCAGTGAGGATGTGCCACGCGAGGTGATCGTGGTCAAGGACCCCGAGATGGAAGCCATCCCCGAAGACCGGCGCGAGGTCATCGGCGAGAAAGTCAGCTACCGGCTGGCACAACGCCCGGGCAGCTATACCATCCTTGAGTATCGCCGTCAGGTCTACAAGCGGCTTGACGATCAGGCCCTTGTCACCACGCCGGCGCCGGCCAACGTGTTGGAGAAAAGTGCTGTGGATGTCAGCTTTCTGGTCGGAATGCTGGTCGACAAGTTCTGCTACCACTTGCCGCTGTATCGTCAACACCAGCGGCTCGAGCAATGTGGGATACAGGTCAGTCGTTCGAGCCTGACGACCTGGGCGGGCCGGAGCATCGATCTCTTGCGCCCGATCGTCGCGGCACAAGCGGCACATATTCTGCGAAGCCGGGTGCTGGCGATGGACGAGACGCCGATCAAGGCGGGGCGGCAGAAGAAGGGAAAACTGCGTCAGGCCTACTTCTGGCCGATCTATGGTGAGGACAATGAAATCGTCTTTCACTATGCGCCGAGTCGCGCACACCCGCATGTCGAAGCCTTCCTTGGCAATTTCAGCGGTACGCTGTTGAGCGACGGTTATGAAGCCTATGCGGCCTATGCCGCGCATAAGGACGATGTCATCCACGCGCAATGCTGGGCGCATACACGCCGCGGCTTTGAGCAGGCCGAGGCGAGTGAGCCAGCGGCCAGTGCCGAGGCGCTCGCGCTGATCGGCGCACTTTACCGCCATGAGGCCATTATCCGCGAGCGGCAACTCGACGGCGAAGACAAACGCCACTACCGCACCGCCCACAGTAAACCGGTGGTCAAGGCCTTCTGGCAGTGGTGTGACGCCCAGTGTCATCGGCCCGATCTGTTACCGAGCAACCCACTGGCCAAGGCCATTCAGTATGCCAAGGCAAGGTGCGCGAGTCTGGAGGTATTCCTCGCCGATCCCGATGTGCCCATCGACACCAACCATCTGGAGCGTAACCTGCGTCCCATACCGATGGGTAAAAAGGCGTGGCTTTTTTGCTGGACCGAAATCGGTGCCGAACGGGTAGGCATTATTCAGAGTTTGTTGGTGACGTGCCGGCTACAAGGCATCAATCCTTACAAGTACCTGGTCGATGTGCTGCAACGCATCAGCATCCACCCGGCGAGTCGGGTGCTCGAACTCACTCCCCGCGAGTGGAAGGCGCGGTTTGCCGATAATCCCATGAAATCAGATCTGGCGCTCGCGGAACAATAACGGCTTAGAATGGCCGGTTACGCTGATGGGGCGTTCCTGGTCGGCGACTACCGGCCAACTCCGGTCCTACGCGGACGCTCAACGAACGGCAGGGTCCATACCATACGGGTCGTTCGCATATTTGCACCATACGCGCAGCCAGCACCAGCCCTGTTCCAATGCAGAGACTCGATTCATTTTCACTGTCAGTTGCTTCCTATTGCATGCCAATTCCCAGATCAGCAGGCGTCTGGCAACAGGGCCAAAGGCTAAAAATCGATCTGGGCGCGTAACTGAAAGATGTTCGGGTCGTCGTCGTCCTGGCCTTGAGCAGCCTGGATACTGGCG
>JARRKQ010000261.1:0-3306 GCA_037387885.1 Alphaproteobacteria bacterium
TCAACGCGCCACGAATTGGCTGAGTGGCCGCATAACGCAGCTCCGCGAAACGGTTGAGCGGTCAGAGAGGGCCGTCGAAGCGTACCGCCGCGAGCAC
Organism: Alphaproteobacteria bacterium; assembly: GCA_037387885.1. Classification (GTDB taxonomy): domain Bacteria; phylum Pseudomonadota; class Alphaproteobacteria; order JAPULJ01; family JAPULJ01; genus DATKZM01. The sequence goes on from JARRKQ010000261.1 coordinate 98, forward strand.
GGATTGATCAAGGGCAAGGACGACCTCACGACCGCAGGATCGCAAATTTCTGAATTGTCGAACCAAGTCGTCTCTGCCCGAGCCAAGCGAGCGGAAGCGGAGGCTCAGCTCGCTCAAATAGAGCGCCTCCTCAAGTCCCGAAACGGCATCGAATCTGCTGGCGGAGTGCTCTCGTCGTCGCTCATACAAGTCTTGCGGGCGCGCGAATCGACGGTGATCGGAAAGATGGCCGAGCTCGGTGCGGAATTTGGTCCGAAGCACCCAAAGATGATTGCCGTTCGCGCAGAACTCGCCGATCTTCGGCGCAAGATACAGCAGGAAGTTCGGAAGATCGTCGAGGGTATACGAAGCGAGGTTCGTGTGGCGCAGGCACGCGAGGTGTCCCTCGAACAGAGCCTGAAGCGTCTGGAGCAACGCGTTGCTGCGCTCAATGAAAAGAATGTAAAACTTCGAGCCCTCGACCGTGAGGCGACGGCCAACCGCACGCTCCTTCAGAATTCGGCCGTATTTTCCGAACAAGCCTCTGTTCCTTGGGCTCGCGTTTGCGGGGTCCATTGTGATTGCCCTAATCCTGCTGGTGCTAATCGAGCGGTTGGATTCGGGCTTCCGGAGCGCAGAGCAGGTGGAGTCGCATTCCGGCCTGCCCGCTCTCGGGCTCGTGCCGGAGATCCGCAGCAAGAAACAAAGGGGCGATCTGCAACGCTATTTGAGAGAGCAACCTTTGTCGCCCTACGCCGAGTCCATCCGAAACTTGCAGGTTAGTCTCGCTCTGGCAGACGTAGATAACCCCGTCAAATCGATTGTCGTGACCGCGGCATCGCCCGAGGAAGGCAAATCTACGCTTGCCTACTCCTTGGCGCAGACCAGCGCCAGGCTTGGAAAGAAGACCGTGCTCGTCGACTGCGATCTCCGCCGACCGGTTCAGCACGAAAACGCAAAGCTAGATCGGGCGCCTGGGCTGGTCGAACTGCTAGCCCAACAGGCGAGCATGAATGACGTGCTTCGAAAAGAGCAGAATTCGGGAATGTACATTATCTGTGCCGGCGAGCCCGCCCCCAATCCGCCGGACCTGTTGGCGTCCCAACATATGCGCGAACTGATCGGCAAACTGTCCGAGCAGTTCGACTTGGTGATCCTCGATACGCCGCCGGTCATGGCGGTTAGCGACGCACGCATTCTCGGGCGGATGGTGGACCGCGTGGTCATGGTGGTTCGTTGGGCCAAAACCCGCAGGGAAAGCGCTGTGTATACGGCCAAGCAACTCACCGAGGCTGGCGCACGGGTTGCCGGCATGGTGCTTACGCGCGTCGATATCCGCAAACATGCGGATTACGGATTTGCGGATTCGGGCTACTTTCACAAGAAATACGCGAAGTATTACAATGACTAGTGTCGCATAGCCTGATCGGGAACGGACACACAGTGACGGCGGCCAGATTCGCTTTTCTCCTAATTGCGCTCGGGCTGGCCTTCGGCCTCCTCTTTTTGTCGGCGCCGCTCACGATTGCCCATCTTCATCTGGTCACCGCTCGGGCGGATCTAGCAAAGCTCCGCCACGGTAAGCTTCCTTCGAAGCAAGCGCATCGGCGATTGATCCGCGCCCAAGAGCAGGCGATAGCCTGGGGCGGCAGCGGCCAACTCCTTGTCGATCACGCTTATACCCGGATCCTCGGCTGGGCGCGCGGCTCGACCGCGCTTTCAGCGGGCAGTGATGAAGCCAAGCGTATTGAAGGCCTGCTCACGACCGGCCTTGCGCGTTCGCCCGTCAACGCCGATGGCTGGCGGTGGCTTGCTGTTGTTCGGCTTGATACGAAAGCCGATCGTCCAGGGGCATTGGCGGCAACACGAATGTCGCTTTTTACGGGCCCGTTGGTTCGTTATCTTGTCATTCCTCGACTGCGACTGTGCCTTGAGCTTTGGGATATCTTCCCCGAGGGCGAGCGGGAGAGTGTGTATCGCCAGATCCGCTATGCTTGGCGAAACGTATCCCGGAACGCGGTCATCGATCTGGCGGCACGCGCTCGTACGGTGCTGCCCTTTCAGGTTGCGCTTTCCAGGCGCCCACGCGATTTGCTGGATTTCCAGAGAGCACTCAAGCGACGGAAGGCTCGTTGAGGCGATCAGCGGCGTGCAACGGACCTGAACATCGCTTGCTGTAAATCGCGTTCGTGTCCAGGCGGAACGCGTGTAGGGCTACGGATAGGAAATCGGCTGAACGATGCACCACACTTATTGCATAGGCACCTCAGCCTGATCACTCCGTGTTCCCGGGATCTGCTCACTTTGCCTCGCGCCGAACCGGCGTGCCGGCTGGGTGCTCCACGATTGTGCACACCCGAGACCCAGAAGGAATGCGAAGGTTGCCGCCACCGCCGGGATCTGGAGGCTGAAATCGATCAAAGAATGCAGCCCAAGCGAAACGCTGACCGCCACGGCGGCGGCTGCATATTCGGGATCGCGTCGACGTCGACGTGTTCCAGCAGTGCACATGCCGACGATCGCGAGCACGGCGATCGTTAGGAGAGTCGCTGCTGGAATGCCCAGTTCGAGCGCGTTCTCCAGATAGGTGTTGTGCGCCTTTCTCGCGGGATGAAGAAATTCGTATCGATCGTATCGATACAGCTCGAACACCTGAGGGTACGTACCGTATCCCATCCCCAAAACGGGGGAATCGCTTATCGCATCGAGCGTAAGCTCGTAGATAGCGAAACGGCTATCGTTGCCCAGGGTACCTCCGAGGAGCCTGCGTCTAAGGTCTTCGCCACTGACCCATGCCACGGCAATAGAGACCGCGATGATCGACACCGCGAATATCCGGACCGATCGGGAAGAGATGCTTCGCGAGAAGCCCATTGCTATCAAAAACACGACCAGGCCGACGATTGCGACAAGGATGCCGGCCCGAGAGTCGGTCATGAACAACGCAGTCGCAACAACGAACCACGAAACGGCAAGGTGCCAATGATGCGTCACAATCTGCTCGACAACGAGGACAAGGCGTGTCGCCAGTCGAGGCGCCCTTATTTCCGTGTCAATCAACCTTTTTGCAAGCAGTGATGTTACGAGGACCAGGCTGATACCGGCATATGCCGCGTATGAGTTGCGGTTTATGAACGTGCTGGTGAGGTTCTCGCGATAAGCCGTATTTTTGTACCTTTGGACTGTCCCGGCTCCGGTAAACTCGATGATGAGGCCGTTGCTGGCGTAGG
>JARRKQ010000262.1:0-3440 GCA_037387885.1 Alphaproteobacteria bacterium
AAGGTGCCGGCGCCGACGAGGGCGAGACCGATCAGCACCGGGATCAGGCTCGGCAGGACGAGGAGCGCCAAGCCTACCCCGGCGACCCCGAGCGAGACCCAGAAGGCCAGGCGCGGACCCACATGCTGGACCACACGGCCCGCAAAGGGCGTGGTCAGGATCGACGGGATGAAGACCAGGTAGACGAGGCCCAATGCCATCGGCGAGAGCCCGATCGGCGCCTTGGCCAGCACGAAGTTGACGTAGGTGAAGACGCCGATGAAGGCGAAGAGGATGATGAAGCCGATGGCGAAGGCCGAGCGCAGGGCCGGGTTGCGGAAGTGCGCCCCCCAGGCGCCGAGCGACGAGCCGGCACTCGCGCCGGGCGCGGCGGAGCTGCAGCGGTTGAGCGAATAGTAGACGAGCGCGGCGCCGGCGAGGTTCAGGACCGCGAAGAGGTAGAAGTTGGGCGCCAGGCCGAGCATGTCGGTCACCGTCCCCGACATGAGGCGGCCGAACAGGTTGCTCGCGACGTTGCCGGTGATGTAGGCGGCGAGCGCGCTGCCGGTGTCATGGCTCGAGCCCTGCTCGGCGAGATAGGCCATGGTGAGCGTGAAGGCAGCCGACATGCAGAGCCCCTGGGCGATCCTGAGCGCCGCGAACACCGTGAGGTCGTGGGTGAGCGAGAGCGCGAAGGTCGGGATCGAAAGGAGGGCGAGGCTCACACAGATGCCGATGCGGCGGTTGATGCGGCGGCTCAAGAGGGCCACGGCGATGCCGGCGACCGCCATGCCGATGGTGCTGGCGTTGACCGCGAAGCCCATCTCCGCGGGCGTGACCCGGAAGGCGCGGGCGAGCGAGGGCAGGATCGCCTGGACCGCGAACAGGTCGACGAGGGTGACGAAGCTGATGAGCGCGATGACGACGTTGTGCCAGAAGGCGCGCGTCGCCGGCCGGCTCGGAGCCCCGACCTGGGGCGTGGGAACAGCATGGGACAGTCCAATCGAGAGCCGGGCTGCAGTGACGGTGGGTAGCGGGACCCAAGGGGTCACGGACCGACGTGATAGACGTCGGCGGCGAGCAGGCGCACCACCTTGTTGGTCTCGTTCTTCCACCAGTGGCTGAGCTTGTCCGCCTCGCGGGAGACCTCGCCGGTGCTGTGGACGATCGGCACCGAACAGTTGCTCGCATATTCGATGATGGTGCCGTCGAGGATGTAGATAAGGGCCGGGCGGTCGCCGTGATAGTGCCAGCCGACGGTGCCGCCGGGCTGGATCTCGAGGTAGCGCATGCGCAGGAGACGGCCCGCGCCGCCCTTGAACTCCTTGGCGAGATCGACGCTCGCAAGCACGCGCACCGACTCGCCGACGCTGCCGACGCTGACTGGCTTGCGCACGCCCGGCGCCATCTTGTCGGCGGGGCAGCTGCCGGCCTGAGCGGGCGAATTGGTCAGCGCTGCGGCCGCCGCGAACAGGCCCGCGAGGAGCACGCTGTGCCGGAACCACCGGCCGGGGTTGGGTACTGACTGCATGGCGGAAATTCCCTTTCGTTTAGCGCGGCGCTGACCGGAATGGCCGCCGCATCGATAGGGAATCATCTGGAATCCGGGGTCGGAGCGGAAATATCGTTTGGCTTCCGTTTCGATAGCGCATGGGCATCGAGCGGGCGGCATCCGCCTGGCAACATCAGTGTTTCGGCTGCGCGACGCTCGCCGCGATGGACGCGATCACCGCCGAGGCGGTGCGGAAGATCGGCAGCTTGGGGTCGAGCCCGTGCCGCCGGGCAATAAAGGCGAAGTCGGTATAGGCGACCCAGACCTCGCCCTTCGGCCGCTCGTAGACGAGGAGCCGTACCGGCCAATCGAGCCCGGAGTCGGGATTGGCGGCGATGTACTGTGCGCCCAGGGCCGGGTTCCCGAAGATCAGGAGTGTGGAGGGATGCAGCCGCGCGCCGCCGGCCAGCTTCGACTGCTCGACGGTAAGGAAGAAGGTGATGCCCTTGCCGCGGATGTCTGCCTGCAGGCGTGCGATGGTTTCCGCCATTGCATAGGCGCTCCGTACTTTCACAACGCCGTTGCACTGTGCCGGACACGCCGCGCCGGCGGCGAGCGCGTTTTGACCCGTAAGGACGGCTAGACCCATCAGCCAAAGGGGAAGGAACAGTCTGAAGTTGCGGATCTGCATGCCGGTGCTCTCTGGAATGAACTGTGCGGGACTGTGCCCGCCCACAGAGCGCCAGTTTGGTGCATCATCCGGTCACGAGGGAAATACCGACGCGCTCCCGATTCGATAGCGTGACGCTATCCTGGCCTAGGCCAACCGGGTGCTGTCCGAGGCCTTTGCGCAGGTTCAGCGCGCGGCGGCCCAGTCGTGCGCCTTGGCGAGGTTGACGAGGGCCGACACGGCGGGCGAGAAGCGGCGCCCGGCGACGGTCACCATCGAGACCGTGCGGCTCATCTCCGGGTTTACCAGCAGCCGCGTCCCGATGCCTGGCAGCATCGGCAAGTGTTCGGGCATCACCGCGCAGCCCATGCCGGCAACGACGAGCGCCTGGATCCAGTCCTCGCGCTCGCTGCTGTAGACGATGTTCACCTTGGGCGCGGCCAGCTTGTAGTGGTTGGCGCGGAGGTCGGGGAACTCGCAGTTGACCCGCATCAGATAATCGGCGCCGTCGAGGTCGGCGAGCGTCACCGCGTTCAGTCCTTCGAAGCGGTGGCCGGGCCCGAACGCCACGGTGTAGCGCTCGCTGAAGAGCGGGTATGTATCGAAGCGCTCGGGCAGATCGGGTAGGGCGACAATGGCGACGTCGAGCGCGCCCTCCATCAGCTCGTCGACCAAGATCCGCCCCCCGGTCTCGCGCAGAGTGAGCTCGGCCGCCGGTACCTTCGCGCGCAGCCGGGCGAGGAAGCCGATCATCCGCGTGGGCCCGATCGTGCACATGATGCCCAGGCGCAGCGGCGCCGTATCGAGCGTCGCGAAGGACTGCGCCTCGCGGCGGGCGGCTTCGCTCTCGGCCAGCATGGTCGCCAGATGCGGCTGCACCAGCCGGCCGAGATCGGTCAGGTGCGTGCGCCGCCGCTCGCGGCGGAAGAGGGGGCCGCCCAGCTCCTCCTCGAGATTATGGATGGCGCGGGTCAGCGACGGCTGGGCGACGTTGCACTGCTCGGCCGCGCGGGTGAAGTTGAGTGTCTCGCAGACGGCGAGAAAATAGCGGACCTGGTGCATTTCCATCGGCGTCGCCCCGGAAGACGCGGTGAAAAATCATGCCCGAGGGCGGTTCGCCATGCAATCGCCAGATCAACAAACTAGGCAGTTACCATGGTTGTTAATGAGCTAGATTTTCGGGGAAGATTTTTTCCGGCCAATGTCTGCGTAGGGTCAAAAGCAGACATCGATCATGGCGCCGTCGATGTCCGCTTTTGGGCGGAAAGCGGACGTGTGAAACCGCCGACAAATCACAGA
>JARRKQ010000263.1:0-2752 GCA_037387885.1 Alphaproteobacteria bacterium
GTGACCGATCACGGTGGTCGAACGAGCCACGCGGCCATTGTCAGCCGCGAGCTTGGTCTTCCCGCGGTCGTTGGCGCAAGCGGCGCTACGGAGAAACTATCCGACGGTCAAGACGTCACCGTGTCCTGTGCGGAAGGCGATGAGGGCCACGTCTATGGAGGCATTGCCGAAATCGACGTAATCGAGATGGATATGAGTAAAATCCCGCGAACGCGTACCAAGGCGATGCTCAACGTCGCCAATCCTTCCGCCGCGTTCCGCTGGTGGCGTTTGCCTGCGGACGGCGTTGGCCTCGCGCGCATGGAGTTCATCATCTCGAACCACATCAAGGTTCATCCCATGGCCTTGATACGTTTTGATGAGGTTGCTGATCAAGCTGCCCGCGCCGAGATTGAGCGTCTCACCGCCAGTTACGACACCAAGGCGGAGTATTTTGTGGACAGACTGTCGCGTGGCATCGCCCGGATTGCCGCAGCGCACTATCCCAAGCCGGTTATCGTGCGCATGAGCGACTTCAAAACCAATGAATACGCCCAGCTTCTCGGCGGCGCTGCCTTCGAGCCGCACGAGGAGAACCCGATGATTGGCTGGCGGGGCGCGAGCCGATACTATCATCCCGACTACCGCGAAGGCTTCGGGCTGGAATGCCGCGCCATTGCCCGCGCGCGCGAGACGATTGGCCTCTCTAACATTATCATGATGATCCCGTTCTGCCGCACTCCCGAAGAGGCCGATCGCGTTCTCGAGGAGATGGTGAATCACGGTGTCAAGCGCGGGAGTTTCGGGCTTCAAGTTTACGTTATGGCGGAGATTCCATCGAACGTCGTCGCCGCCGAGGCTTTTGCCGAGCGCTTCGACGGTTTCTCTATCGGCTCCAACGACCTTACACAGCTCGTCCTCGGCATTGACCGGGACAGCGACCGCTTGAGCGGCCTGTTCAACGAGCGCCATCCGGCGGTTACTGACACCATCGCTCGACTCCTGGCGACCGCGAAGAAGACCAACCGCCATACCGGGATCTGCGGTCAAGCCCCGAGTGATCATCCGGAGTTCGCACGGTTTCTGGTCGAGCATGGGATCGATTCGATATCCGTAACACCCGACAGCTTCTTGCGCGTGAAAGAGCAGATTGCGCTTGCGGAAGCGGCATTATCACGGAACAAATCGTGAAGGATGGCTGACGGAGCGCAATGGATGCGGCTGATGGCTTTTCTATCCTAGTACCTGTCAATTCCTTGAGGAAGGTCGGACATGATAATGCCGAGTCGCTTTGTGCTCCTTCCACTCATGGTGTTAATTCTCACGGAGATTTCAATCGCTAAAGGCGAAGACCGCACTGTGGTCTACGGCGCATCGCTTCTCCAATACTACTGTGCTCGCTGTCATTCCATCGGGGCAACGGGCAACAGCCCTTTGAAGAAGGCACCACCACTTCGCGAGGTCTATCTAAAGTACCCTATCCAACAACTAGAGAGTGGGTTTGCAGAGGGGATGGGCTCGAGACATCAGGACATGCCGCAGATCCAATTCTCGACGGAGCAGGTCGATGCGATCTTGGACTATCTGGGAAGTATTACTGGCTCACCGCCCTCGCAGCGGCCTCGTTTCGATATTCCTGATGAGACAGTCCCACCTTAAGAGGCAGCGAAACGACCTGATAACGATGGCTTCTCCTACTTCGAGTATCTCGCGAGGACGATTTGAAAGGGAGACTCGCGAGCTGGAACGTCCCATTTGCGCTGACCGCTTTTTCATGACCGCGGTGGCGCCCCGCAGCCCATTGCCCACAACTCACTTCGCGGCCCACACGAGAAATGCCTGATGATGAGATCGCTTTTCCTAAAAATCGTCGGCCTTAGCATTGTCGTCATCGCCGAGTTGGGCCTGGCCCAATCGCTTGCGGCGGAGCAACTGTCTGACATTCCGCCGTGGCTGCGACCCCATGTCGGTCCAGGCGAAGGTCAAATCGCGGCCATAGTCTTGCAGCGGGCGCGCACGCTGTACTTCGAAAAAGTGCGCAAAGGCGCGATCAAGAATCCCTGCTATTTCGCCATGGACGCGACGCGCCCCGCCGGGTTTGGGCGCCGGTTCTATGTTATCTGCGAAGCCAACCAATCGTTCCAGGCGCTTCCCTCGGGGCACGGCGTCGGCAGCAATCTCGAGGGAGTTCCGGATTTCTCGAACGACCTCCGCTGCGCGAAGAACTTCAGCAATGCGAGGAATTCCAATCTGACGACTGGCGGGCCCTATGTGACGGCAGAGATCAGAACGTCGTTCAAAGGCTATTATCGTGCCTCGGATGGACAGCTCGTCCCCCTGATGCGCTCTTTCCTGCAGTTCGACGGCGAGGGCGACACGGCAAACGCCAGATCGCGCGCTATTGGTGGCCATCCGGGTGTGATTGTGAAGGCGGTTTGTCGAATGAAAGCTCCGGAGAGCCCCTATGCGGACGACGAGGGTTATGTGCCGTTCGGCGAGCTAATCGAGTACGGCGCCAACCGTAGCAATGGCTGCACCAGCTGGCCTGCGGCGGATTCCGAGTGGATTTTGGCGATGGTACAGGACAACCCTACGACACTCTACGTCTATCCCCAATCGACTGACATCGTCGCGGTCGCGCGCGCGGTGAAGGCCGGCCATTCGCCGGCTCGCGCGGGATTGTATTGGAATGAGTCCTGCCTGAAGGAGATCGGCTTTCCGAACTTTTGGCCGAGTGAAACGCTAGAGCCCGCCCTCATGAAATACGGAGAAG
>JARRKQ010000264.1:0-2751 GCA_037387885.1 Alphaproteobacteria bacterium
GCGGCGAGGTCCGCTTCTGGATCGCAATGCGGACATTCCTCCATGTTACCGAGAGGGGCCGTTTATGACCCAACTGAGACATTGCAACAATTTTCCCGACTGCGATTACGTTCGGACCTTATGGAAACAATCCATGCCGACGCAGGCCGCTAAGGAGGTGTTGATTTCTCGCTTGGTCAGCGTAGGGGCACCAGTCGCGCATCTTCGACAGGTAGTCCGGATCGATGGCCCTACACCTTTCAAGTAATGCCTTTGCCTCGTCCACATCGTCCAAGTGGGCGACGCAGACTGCACAGCGAAACAAAGCCTCAGGAAGATCCGGGCGCAGCCGGGCTGCTTGCCGTGCCCAGTCCGCGGCCCTTTGGTATTCCTCCAGGCCGATATAGGCGCGTGACAGATAGGCCATGTAGCGCCAGCGGTTGGGGTCGCGTGGGTTGAGTTTCAATGAGCGCTCCATCTCGGCGATTCCTTTTTCGGCCCGGCCTACGAGATCGAGGCGGTTGCCGACGGACATGGCCGCGATGGCAAAATTGGGATTTAGCTCCAACGCAATTTGCGCTTCTTCCAAGCCCACGTCAGTTTCTTCAGCCCAGATATGGCACTCTCCCAAACCCATGTGCGCTTCTGCTGAACTGTAATCCAGTGCCACAGCCTTGCGCGAGGCCTCAAAACCCAGCCTTAGTGTGGCGTCTGGATCATCGCCGCATTTGAGCATGACAATTCTTCCGTAAGCCCAGCCAAGTCGCGCCCAGGCGTCACAATAGTTTGGGTCCAGATCGACCGCCGCTTGAAACATGCGAACAGAAGATGCAGTGCCTTCGCAGGTCTCCTCATGGAAGGTTTCCATGCCCCGCAGATAATAATCCCAAGCGTTTAAGTCCTCTGTCCGCTTTGCCGTCGAGCGCCTGTGCTCAAAATGCTCGAGCTCGGGCACGATTGTGGCCGCGATGCGGTTCGTGATTTCATCTTGAATATCGAAAACGTCCTCCAGCTGCCGATCAAAGCGTTCGGCCCAGACATGGTGGCCCGTTTGCGCGTCGATCAACTGGGCGGTGATCCGCAGGCGACTCCCGGCCTTTCGCACGCTGCCTTCCAGAATGTAGCGCGCCCCGAGCTCTTCGGAGACCGTCTGAACGCGGATGTTCTGGCCCTTATAGGAAAAGCTAGAGTTTCGGGCGACGACTGGGAAGGAGCGCCAATGGGAGAGAGCAGTAATAATATCTTCGGCCAATCCGTCGGAAAAATACTCCTGCTCCGGATCACCGCTCATGTTTTCAAAGGGGAGAACAGCGATAGCGGGCTTCCGTATAAGCTTCAGCTCGGCAGGCCCGATAGCGGTAGCTCTGTGGGCCTCGCTCTCGGCAACGTCACTTTCCAGCGTTATGCGATACACCCGAACGGGCTGGTTAATGTTCTTAACCTGCAGCTCGCCCAGGGCCTCAAACTCCTGTCCAACCTTGTTGCGGACGTGATCAAAAACCGTGCCCGAGACGCAGACGCCGCCAGCCTTTGCCAACCCCTCCAGCCGCGCCGCGACATTCACTGTGTCACCGAACAGGTTGTCGCCTTCCGCCATCACATCGCCGAGATTGACTCCAATGCGAAAGTGCATACGGCGATCTTCGGACAGGTTGGCGTTACCGGCTTCGATTTCTCGCTGGATTTCGACCGCGCAGCGCACCGCCTCAACTGGGCTTGCAAATTCTGCGATGACGCTGTCGCCAGCACTACCGAACACGCGGCCATGAAGGCCGACCACCAGCCTGTCTATGACCTCACGGTAGGCATTCAGCGTCGCAAGCGTCTCTTCCTCATCAGCCCCCATGAGACGGCTGTAACCGACCACATCGGCAGCAAGAATGGCGGCGAGACGGCGCTCCATATTCGATTTCCCTCCGTCAGGAGACTAACGGTCGCGGACGGGGAAATCCACGTTGCAGAGACAATGCTCGAATGTCTCTTCCTGGCTACAAAGGCGACTAGGTAGGGCGTCCCATCCCGTATCCGCTTGTGCGTAAGAAAGCAAAAAATCCGGTAGATTTCTGCGGGGCAAATGAAATTGGTGGAGGCTGCGTCAGCTTTCCGACCCCGCGGAAGAAACTAGTCGGCTCCGATTTCCTCGCCTAAAACCCCTTGTGGACATTCGCCTCGCTCACGGAGAGCCGCTACTTTCGGCCCTTACGTCGAGTGGTAACTTGTCCACTTACTTTTGCAGTCCCGCCTTAGCGAGGGTCGCAAAATACTGTTCAGAAAATTCATTGTCTTTGTATGGAAGGCGAAGTCGCAGGCTCGCGGTAGTAAAGCCGGGGTGGTTGTCGTGCAACTCCGCCAACTCCGCCTGCGCTTTGTCTAGCTGGCCACGCTCCACATAGCACGTAGCGGATGCCGCCTCCTTATCGTATGCGGGCCAAGGTACCTTCTCAAACTCTTGAAAAGCTCTATCACAGTTTCCCTTGCGGTGATAAGCAAGTCCACGGTGCAAATAGTACCAACCTGGAACGTGTGGCTCACGGCTAATTGCTCGGTTAATCCATTCAAGAGCAAGATCAGAGTCTCCTGCATATATCGCGACCAGCGCGACGTGTGCGAGGGTTTCGGAATCGTTGGGTACGATGCCAACTGTGATCTTGGCCTCTTCAAGCGCTTGCTCGTAGTTCCGTTTATAAAAAAGTTGAACGAGAGCGTTCAACCAATGACCATTCCACTGGCCGACGAGCGGCAAGTTTTCATCGGCCAAACCCTCTTGCACCA
>JARRKQ010000265.1:0-2747 GCA_037387885.1 Alphaproteobacteria bacterium
CTTACGAAACCTTCCGCTGCAAAGACGGTTACCTCAATCTCGGCTGCGGCAACGATTCACTGTTCCGCAGCTTTTGCGAAGAAGCGGGGTTGCAAGAGTTGACTGAGGATCCGCGCTATCGCAATAACCGGAATCGTGTGGAAAATGCAGATGCGCTACGCGCCGTATTAGAACCGGTGATGATGCAAAAAACCGTTGAGGAATGGATCAAGGCGTTGCGCGCCCGCGGCATTCCCAGCGGCGGCATTCAATCGGTCAAAGAAGTCTGCGAGCATCCACAGACGCTGGCGCGCGAGATGGTCGTCGGATTGCAGCACTCGAAGGCTGGAGCGATCCGCGTAACTGGCGTGCCGATCAAGCTGTCGGATACACCCGGTGCCGTCGACCGACCGCCGCCAGTTCTGGGCGAGCACACAGCCGAGATCCTGCGCGAATGGCTCGGTATGAGCGAGGCACAAGTAGACACGTTGCGCGGGCAAGGCGTGTTATAGGAAATTGGAGGAATTCAGGTTTAAGCACCGAAAAAAACCAGGACCGAGCGCCGATCTGAGAGCCAGAACTAACAGTGGACATTCAATCGAACAAGCACTGTCAAACTTAGTAAAGTGAGTCAGAGATTGCCTCTGCCATGACCAAATTCACGGGGAGGCAACTGTCGCACTGGCTATTAACATCATTTCAGCCCAACCCTTCGCAGGCTGGCTACCAGGCGTTCTAGAATTGCTTGGTCTTTGTAGGGAAGCCGTTGCTTCCAAGTCTCGATAGAAGCTTGAGGGCTCAATCTCTTGACTTCTGCCGCCTCGATCCTAGCTTCCTCGTCCCGTCCCAGCTCGCTGTAGCTGGCAGCTAGATAAGCGTGGGCCGGAAGATAATCTGGATTACGGTCGCGAATTCTTTTCAGTGCCTCTATAGCCTCATCATAGCGACCCAATACGAAATTCGCGTGACCCAAGTTCCACAAATACTCGATGGGGTACATCGGATTTAGCCGCATCGCCTTTCTTACCAATTCAATGGATTTCTCTGGTCTACCAGCCCAAATCAAGATACCCCCCAGACCGGCAATCTGGTCCGCGGCGTTGTTACTTAGAGCGATGGCCTTTTCCTGCGCCGCGATAGCTTTCTCATGCTCCTTTTTCCATAGATAGACTTCGCCTAAAATGGCGTACCCAACAGGCAGCCAATCATCCAAAGCAACTGCCTTTCTGGCGTGCTCAAAGGCAATCTCAAGCGTTCGAGGGTCTTGGCTCCAACCCATGGTCCATTCCTGACTGTAGCTAAAGCCCAAGAGCGCATAGGCCGCTGCAAATTTCGGGTCCAGATCAATGGCTTTCTGATGCATTTGCCTCGCTAAAGTATTCGCCTCCCTCGTTGGATCGCTGAAATATTCCAATCCCCGCAAGTAGTAATCGTAGGCTTCAACGCTGTCGGTATATCTTTTTACCAGACGCTCTTCCTCATCCTCTGACACCGTCACTGCAAGAGCTTCTACTATCTCGTGCGCTACCTCGTCTTGCAGTGCAAAAATGTCTTTGAGATCGCGGTCATATCGTTCGGCCCATACATGTCCATGGGTGGATGTATCCACCAACTGTGCCGTGATCCGAACCCTGTCTTCGGCCTTGCGGATACTGCCCTCCAAGATATACCTCACACCGAGCTCTCGCCCTACTTCCGAAACGTTTACCGCTTTCCCCTTATAAGCAAACACGGAGTTTCTGGCGACGACAAATAGGCCTGAAATCTTTGAGAGGTCCGTGATGAGATCGTCTGTTATGCCGTCAGCGAAATACTCCTGCTCCTTGTCGCCGCTCATATTTGTGAATGGCAGAACAGCGATTGATGGCCCGCCCGGACGGGAGAGTGTTTTCTCCCCGCTTCCTTCCCATGGGACCAACCACGAGACGATCACTATCCCGATGACGAGCAGGACGAGTGCGGCGGCACCCGCCACAAAGCTGCGTTTGGGGGCTTCCGGCGCCTTAGGCGCGGCCTCTGCCCCGACCGGCGCTTCGCTGTCGGGTGGAGAGTGACTAACTTCGCCGATTAAGCGGTAACCGACCTTCGGAATAGTCTCGATAATTCTAGGGTGTTTGGGATCATCGTCGAAGGCTTTGCGCAACTTCTTAATCGTGTTGCTCAGTGCATCGTAACCAACCACCATCCGCGGCCAAACTGCCGCTTCCAATTGCTCCCGCTTCACTACTTTGCCGGGGCGACCGGCGAGGCAAACCAGAACCCCCATGGTTCGGGGCTCTAGTTTGATGGTCTTCTCGCCTTTACTGATTCGGTGGGTGGCCGCGTGAATACGCCAACCGGCAATAGAAAGCGTGTCGCCTGAAGTTGACGACTGGACTGTAAGTTCGCTGCCAATCACGCCCGCAACCTTCGTTGGTTGGCACCGTTCGATCCGGATTTCGCACCGAACGGTCTCACTGGCACACCGTCATGTTTTCGGCGGAAAAGAATTACCTTTTCGTCACGTCTTTCCGCTACGGCTGTGATGAAATCACCATGCCTCGAAACGAGGCCGATAAGCTGACGAAGGTGCCTGTGTCACGCAAAGGATATCACGACGCTTTGAGGACTGCGGCAGCAAGTAGAGTAAAACGCTCGGGTATTGTGACGCTTCTGCGTCGCCCATATCGAGCCATTCGCGCAGGATCTCTGCCGTGTGCTCACCAAGGACAGGGGGTGGCCGATCGTCGGCGCCGGGAGTGTCGGACAACTTGATCGGCACGCCGGTC
>JARRKQ010000266.1:0-2747 GCA_037387885.1 Alphaproteobacteria bacterium
CATCCCTCCGCGACTGCCGCGGACCAACGAGGCGTGACGGCTGTCATGCCGATCGGTTCACGCCCAAGTTCGACGGAAAATCACTGCCGCCAGGCCATACAGCGGCAGCCCGATCGCAATCAAGGCGACAGCCTGGGGCCAAAGTTCCGCCATGCCCGTGCCCTTCAGAAAGATGCCCAAAATGATGTCCATGAAGTGACGCAGTGGGCTTGCCATGGAGAGGAACTGCAAGGCCTCGGGCATGCTCTCGATTGGTGCTAAGGTGCCGGATAGAAACATCATCGGGAACAGGCCAAAAAAGCTGAGCAGAAGTGCCTGTTGCAACGTCCGACATACGGCGGCGACGAGAACCCCGATCGCTATTGCGCTCAGCAAAAATAACGCGGTCAGACCGAGGACCAGGAGCAGACTGCCGCGTAAGGGCACGCCAAACCACCACACGATCAGCAGGCTTGGGAAGACCGAGAGCAACCCGATAATCAAGGTGGGCAAGGTCTTGGCGGCGAAGAGCTCAGCCAAACCGATTGGCGTCACGCGAAGCTGCTCGATTGTCCCAAATTCCTTCTCGCGGACAATCGAGGCAGCTGGATGGATGACACCTACCATGAGCGCCGCCAATGCAATCATCGAAAGCACCATGAACGACGTGTAAGTCTGATCGGGGTTGTACCAGACGCGCACCTTTGGAAGAGCACCTGCCTCCGGGGGACCTCTTTCGGGTCTGAACGAAGCAGCAAAGCGGCTGATAATCTCGAGGGCATAACCTCGCGTTTGAGCCGCCACGTTCGAGTTCGTGCCGTCCAGGAGAACTTGCACCACTGGTCGATCCCGGCGCGTCAAATCGCGCTGGAAATTCTCGGGAATAACCAGCGCTGCTCTTGCACGGCCCTCTTGCAGCCAAACCTCGGCCTCGCTCGGCGAGCTAGGACGTCCGGCCGATACGAACGCCTCAGTCACCAGGAATTCGTCGGCAAGCTCGCGGCTCGCCGGTGACCGGTCAAGATCGACCACGGCGAGGGACATGCCCTTGACGTCGAAGGACAAAGCATAGGCGCAAATCACCACTTCGACTGTGTAGAGCCAGAGGATGAGAATCAGCATGACACGGTCCCGAAGAAACTGAATCAGTTCCTTTATGAGAAGGCCGGCGAGGCTGGACAACATCTCAAGCCACCTTCTTGCGGAAGCGCCAAGCCGCCAGGACGAAGACCGCACCGGTGTAAGCGAGGAGAAGGACAACGGACGGCCAGAGCTCGGGCAAGCCGGCGCCCTTCAAGACAATGCCCCGGGAAAGGTCGACGAAGTACTGTGCGGGGAACACGCGTGTGTACAGTTGGAGCAGATATGGCATCGTGAATATCGGGAACAGGAAGCCGGAGAATAGAAACGAGGGCATGAGGGTGACAATGAGGGCTAGCAGCATGGCAACCACCTGACTGCGCGTGACCATCGAAACGAGCAACCCGATTCCCACGGTGCAGAAGACGTATACCAAGCCGGTGGCGAGCAGCAGCGGAAGGCTGCCGCGCAGCGGCACCGAGAACCACAGGAAACCGACACCGATGACCAGCACGATCTGGACGAAGGCAATGAGCCCGTAAGGGACAAGCTTTCCGGCAAGGAACTCCGCAGGTGTGAGGGGTGACGCGAATATCTGCTGGATCGTGCCAGTCTCCTTTTCGCGTGTAATGGCGAGCGTGGTCAGCAGCGGCGGGAACGCCATGAGGATGACGCCGAAGAGGCCTGGAACGATGTAGTTCACGCTCCGAAGGGCCGGGTTATACCAAATCCGGGATTCTACCTCGATCGCAGAACCGTCGCCCTTCAAAAAGCTAGAGACAATCGTCTGAGCATACGTCGCCACCAGGTTGGCCGTGGCGAAATAGGTGCCGTCGACGAGGACCTGGACGGGGACCGCCTCGACACGTTCGAGATGCGCTTGGAAGCCCGGCGGGATAACCAGTGCGAGCTTCACGGCGTTGCGCTGCAGGCCTGCGTCCATCTCCTCCGTCGTCGCGAAGGTACGCGCCAGACGAAAATAGCCACTTTGAACGAAGCGGTCGGCCAGGGCGCGGCTCGCTGGGGTTCGGTCCTGGTCCAGGACCCCGAGCCGAACGTCGTCGACGTCGAGCGAGATGGCATAACCGAACAGGAACAACATGACCATCGGCATGAGCAAAGCGACGGCGATAGTGATCGGGTCGCGGAGAACTTCTTTGGTCTCCTTTTCGATGACCGCGCTGATACGTCGAAGATTCAAGTATATTTCCTCCCTGCGCCAATGGCTCGTCGTTCCCGTTCGATAAATGCTAGAAAAACGGACTCCACCCCGTCTCCCGGGCCCTGACCAATTCCCTGGCGAAGACCTGGGAGGTCGCCTGTCCCGATCATCCGGCCCTCGTACATAAGCCCCAACCGATGGCAGTAGATTGCCTCTTCGAGGTAATGAGTCGTGACCAGGACGGTTGTCTGCCAAGACGCTAGCACGTTTATTAGGTCCCAGAAGCGGTAACGCGATAGGGGATCAACCCCGGAGGTCGGCTCGTCCAGGAACAGAACTGCTGGCTGGTGCAAGATGCTGCATGCAAGCGCGAGCCGCTGTCGTAAGGCGGCGGACAAGCTGCGGACGCCCGCGTCGATAACGCCTCCCAAACCTATCGTCGCAACGGCCCAGCTGATGGCGCTGCGCGCTTGTCGGCGCGGCAGCCCATAAGCACTGGCAAAGAACGCCAGGTTCTCGCTTACCG
>JARRKQ010000267.1:0-2730 GCA_037387885.1 Alphaproteobacteria bacterium
CCGCTTGGCGCCATCGCGCGAACGGGAGTTTGGATCGCCCCGACTGGCCCCTTCAGCCAGTATTGGAGGCATCGCTTCAACGACTACAGCGCCTCGAGGCCAAGCGCAATTCGTCCGCGAATTGACACAATCAATCGCAGTCCACAGGTTATCCACAATCCGTATACATCGCACTGGATAATCAATCGTCAGAGTGCAACACTTATCGGGCGCCGACGGTTTCGTCCCCAAACGTGCCCTCTACCCCGGCGTAGCATACGTGTTGCTGAGCCCTCGGAGTATCCCCCATATTCCGGGGGCTTCTTATCGTCTCAATTGTGTGCCGCCCAGATGTTGGCGGTAGGCTAGGGAATCTCTGAACAAGGCCCGAACCATGGCACACTCTCGAGATTGATTCGAGGGGAGGCGTGCGGTGACACAGCTCAGCTTTGCGACACTTGATCACCAGAACAAGAAGAAGCGCACCAAGCGTGAGGTATTCCTCGACGAGATGGACGACGTCGTGCCGTGGGTGCGGCTCAGCGCATTGATCGCGCCGCATTATCCGAAGGTTGGCAACGGCCGCAGGCCCTATCCGCTCGAGACGATGCTGCGGATCTACTTCCTGCAGCAGTGGTATCAGCTGTCCGATCCCGGCGCCGAGGAGGCGCTTTACGATATCCAGTCGATGCGCGCCTTCGCCGGCCTCGAGCTTGGCCGTGACGCCGTTCCCGATGAGACGACAATCCTCAACTTCCGCCATCTTCTGGAGCGTCACGAGCTGACGAAGGCGCTGTTCGAGGCGGTCAGCGAACATCTCGAAGACAAGGGTGCGCTGCTCAGAGGCGGCACGATCATGGACGCCACACTGATTGCCGCTTCGCCCTCGACGAAGAACAAATCCGGCAAGCGCGATCCCGAGATGAGCCAGTCGAAGAAGGGCAATCAGTGGTATTTTGGCATGAAGGCGCACGTCGGCGTCGATGCCAGGAGCGGGCTTGTGCACACCGCCGGCGTGACGACGGGCAAGACCCATGACGCCAAGGTCATGGACAATCTCATTCGCGAGGATGACCGTGCCGTGTTCGCCGACAAGGGCTACGTCAACGAGAACAAGAAACGGGCGGCCCGACGCGCCGGTGTGTACTGGGGCGTGAAGGACCAGCGCAAGCCGGGCCGGCAGTTGTCGTCTTCACAAAGGAAACGCAACCGCCGCAACGGCTCGGTGCGCGCCAAGGTCGAGCACATCTTCCGCGTCCTCAAATGCCAGTTCGGCTATCGCAAGGTTCGCTACCGCGGCATCACCAAGAACGGCGCGCAGGTGTTCTCGCTGCTGGCACTGGCCAACCTCTATCTGGCGAGACGACGGCTGAAGTGCGCCTGATCGAAGGAGCAGGTGCCCAGGCTGCGGCCACTCGCGCTCAATTGAGCAGCCGCGTCATCGAAAACCCGGCCACATCACCTGCCTGAGTGATTGAAGCCGTCCTGTTCAGAGGTTCCCTAGTGTTCCGTCACTGACGGTTCGCTCCAGCTGAGACGGCAAATCAGATAGAATGCTGCCATGATCCAACGCAGCAGCACAATCACTTTAACCGACAGTGAGCGACGCGCGGTCAAGCGTCTGGTCACCAACCGCAACACTCCGGCCAAGGTGGTGTGGCGGGCGCAGATCATCCTTGCTTCGGCGCGTGGGCTTGGCACGAGTGCGATCGTCAAAGCGACCGGCAAGGACAAGACGACGGTCTGGC
The DNA here is from genome assembly GCA_037387885.1 of Alphaproteobacteria bacterium. GTDB lineage: Bacteria > Pseudomonadota > Alphaproteobacteria > JAPULJ01 > JAPULJ01 > DATKZM01. Next base: position 1,728 of record JARRKQ010000267.1, read on the forward strand.
GCTGGCAGCGACGCTTCGCCGACGAGGGCATCGAGGGCCTCAAGCGGGACAAGACGCGGCCGCCTGGGCGCGCCCCGCTGGCCGATGATCTGAAAGCGAAGGTTCTGACCAAGACGGCGACCGAGACGCCGGCGGGGGCGACGCACTGGTCGGTGCGATCGATGGCCAAGGAGATGGGCATCAGCCACACGTCCGTGCAGCGGATCTGGCGCGAGGCCGGGATCAAGCCGCATCTCGTCAAGACGTTCAAGATCTCCAACGATCCCGAGTTCGAGGAAAAGGTCAGTGACGTTGTCGGTCTCTACATGAACCCGCCGGACAAGGCGTTGGTGCTGTGTGTCGACGAAAAGAGCCAGATCCAGGCGCTCGACCGGAGCCAGCCGGGACTGCCGTTAAAGCCCGGACGTGCCGCGACAATGACGCACGATTACAAGCGGAACGGCACGACGACCTTGTTCGCGGCCCTCGATGTGAAAAGCGGCTTCGTGGTCGGCGACTGCCAGCCGCGTCATCGTGCCAAGGAGTTCCTGAAGTTCCTGCGCAAGATCGATCGGGCGACGAAGAAGAGCCTCGATCTGCACCTCGTGCTCGACAACTACGGAACGCACAAGACGCCGGACGTGAAAGCCTGGCTCGCCAGACACCCTCGCTTCCACCTGCACTTCACGCCGACGGGTGCATCGTGGATGAACCTGGTCGAGCGCTTCTTCGCCGAGATCACGACGAAGCGCATACGCCGTGGCGTGTTCAGGAGCGTCGGCGAGTTGGAGGATGCGATCCGCGACTATCTCGACCGCCACAACGCCGACCCGAAGCCCTTCATCTGGACCAAATCAGCCGAGACGATCCTCGCCAGGGAACGCCGCGCGAAGGAAAAACTCGATCAAATCTGCTTTGGGGTATCCGACTGAGTCAGAACACTAGTGGTTCGCAGCTGATCCGGTCTCTCAAGGAATCGAACCTCCGTCAAACCCCTCGACTTCGGCCTAATTTTGGTGCTCTG
>JARRKQ010000268.1:0-2728 GCA_037387885.1 Alphaproteobacteria bacterium
GACTCGATTGTCTCGGGAGGTTGCATTGTTTCAGGCTCTAAAGTGAAACGTTCATTGCTGTTCTCCAATTGCCGTATCAATTCCTACTGCGAGATCAGAGATTCGGTCCTGCTTCCGGATGTCGAAATCGGCCGTCATTGCCGCGTCAAACGAGCCATCATTGATCGCGGCGCGATGATCGAGAACGAGACCGTCATCGGCGAGGATCACGATCAAGACCGGCGACGCGGATTTCGGGTGACTCCAAGTGGCATCGTTTTAGTGACGCCGGACATGCTGGGTCAAAAACTCCACGTTACTCGCTAGATCGGAGCACGAAAGATCACCGCGAAGCGTATTCTATTTCTGGCTGCCGAAAACGGCGCGTTGCCAGGCGGCAAGGTCGGTGGTCTCGGCGATGTCGTGCGCGACCTGCCGGCCGCGCTGGCCAGTCGGGGCTTACAGATCGCCGTGCTGACGCCGGCCTACGGCGTTTTCGGGATTCTCCCGGGGGCGGCGCTGCGTACGAGGATCGACGTGAATTTCCGCGGCGCGCTCGAGACCGTCGATCTCTACGAGGTCCCGGGACCCAATCCGATTGTCCGGCACTATGCGCTCGACCATCCCCGGTTCTCGCCGCATGGTCCGGGCCTAATTTACTGCGACGACGGAGCGGACACACCGTTTGCAACAGATGCGAGCAAATTTGCCTTCTTTTGTGCGGCTGCTGCAACAACGCTCAATGACGGTGCGCTGCCTGCGCCACACAACATCCATCTGCATGATTGGCCAACCGCATTGTTTCTCGCACTGCTAGCGTTCGAGCCGTCTTATGCGGAACTCTAGAAATTTCGCAGCGTATTTACGATCCATAACCTGGCTTTGCAGGGTGTTCGACCGCTGGCCGGAGATCATTCGTCGTTGCGGGCCTGGTTCCCGCGCCTGCATTATCCGCACAAAGCCGTTATGGACCCGCGCTGGAGAGATTGCGTCAACCCGATGGCATTGGGCATCCGCCTGGCCGACAGCCTGAACACGGTGTCACCGACGTATGCTCGGGAAATCCTGGAACCGAGTGTGCCAGAGCGCGGATATTCCGGCGGCGAGGGACTGGAGGCCGATTTACAAGACGCACACGCAAATAGCCGCCTCACCGGCATTCTCAACGGCTGCAACTACCCAACCAAACGCGCGCGGCGGCCCGGCTGGGACCGTTTGCTCGCTGCCATGCGTACCGAAGTCACGAGATGGATAGCCCGCGAGATTCAAATGAGGTCCGCACATTATCTCGCCGACAAACAACTCGCGAAGCTGTCTGCCCGAAAGCCCAATACTTTACTCACGAGCATAGGGCGTGTCGGGGCACAAAAGACCCGGCTTTTCCGAGAGCGGACAGCTGACGGGGTCACTGCGCTGGAGGAAATTCTCGCGCGGCTCGGTCCCACCGGTTTGCTTGTGATGCTTGGCAACGGTGAATCAGAATACGAAACTTACCTGGACGAGACAGCGGCAAATCAACCAAATTTTGTGTTTCTGCGAGGTTATTCCGAATCGCTGGCACAGCAACTTTATTCAGGCGGCGACCTGTTTCTAATGCCGAGTAGTTTCGAACCGTGTGGTATCAGTCAGATGCTTGCCATGCGTGCCGGTCAGCTTTGCGTCGTACATGGTGTCGGCGGCCTCAAGGACACCGTCAGCGATAACGTCAACGGCTTCGTATTTGATGGCCGCACCAGCGGCGTTCAGGCAAGCAACTTCGTCGCCAAGGTCGCGCAAGCGCTGGAGCTGCGCAAGTCCTCCACCGAGCGTTGGCGGCAAATGCAGCAGTCAGCGGCCGCGATGCGGTTCGACTGGGACACCAGCGCGGCGGCTTACGAAGCGCAATTGTATGACATCAATGGGTCCTGAACGCGATACCGATGCCGCAACCTGGGATGCTATTGCCCATGGTCAACATCGTGATCCTTTCTCTGTTCTCGGCCCGCATCGAGAAGCGCAAGCCCGGGTCGTGCGCTGCTTGCAGCCGCAGGCACAGACGGTAACGCTGGTTGATATCGCAGGCAAGAAACTCGCGTCAATGGAGCAGCTGCATCCGGAGGGTATCTTTGTCGGTCGGCTCCCGGGGCGCAGGCGTCGCTATCGCTTGCGACTACACCTGGCCGGAGACGAGACCTGCGACATAGAAGATCCCTATCGATTTCCCTCCCCGCTTGGCGAACTCGATTTGCATTTGATCGGCGAGGGTACGCATGAGCGTCTGTATGACAAGATGGGTGGGCACGTAGCTCGGGTGCTGGGTGTCAGTGGCGTGCATTTCGCGGTATGGGCGCCAAATGCTTTTCGCGTCAGTGTGATCGGCGATTTCAATGACTGGGACGGACGCAGACATGTCATGCGGTTCCACCAGAGTATCGGAGTCTGGGATATCTTTATCCCGGGGATCGGCGCAGGGAGTCTTTATAAGTACGAGTTGCAGGATGCAGCCGGTGCGCTCCTGCCGCTGAAATCGGACCCTTTCGCCCAGTTCGCAGAGCCGCCGCCCGGCAATGCCTCAATGATTTACCAAAGCCGCTATGTCTGGCAGGATCGCGCCTGGATGGCTGCAAGAAAAGATGCTCTGGGCCTGGATAAACCACAGAGTATTTATGAAGTGCATCTGGGCTCGTGGCGCCGAAGAACAGAAGAAGAAAATAGGTGGTTGAGCTACGCGGAACTCGCCGCTGAACTCGTCACCTACGTTTCTGATATG
>JARRKQ010000269.1:0-4021 GCA_037387885.1 Alphaproteobacteria bacterium
TTCGGTTTTGATATTTTCGTGCTTGTTGTCGTCGGGCTGATCATTCTGACGATCATCGCCGGCGTAAAAACCGTACCGCAGGGTTTCAACTACACGGTCGAACGCTTTGGCCGGTATACCCGCACCATGACCCCCGGTCTTGGCCTGATCATTCCCTATATCGACCGCATCGGCTCAAAGATGAACATGATGGAGCAGGTGCTCAATGTGCCGAGCCAGGAGGTCATCACCAAGGACAACGCCATGGTCGAGGTCGACGGCGTGACCTTTTACCAGGTGCTCGACGCGGCGCAGGCCAGCTACGAGGTTGCGGGCCTCGAAAACGCCATCCTCAACCTGACCATGACCAACATCCGTACCGTTATGGGCTCGATGGACCTGGACGAGCTGCTCTCCCAGCGCGACGAGATCAATCACCGATTGCTCAAGGTGGTCGACGAGGCGACCCAGACCTGGGGCGTCAAGGTCACCCGCATCGAAATCAAGGACATCAATCCGCCGCGCGATCTGGTCGACTCTATGGCCCGGCAGATGAAGGCCGAGCGCGAAAAAAGGTCGGAGATTCTGCTGGCCGAAGGTTTGCGGCAGTCGGAAATCCTGAAAGCCGAAGGTGAGAAACAGGCACAGATCCTTGCTGCCGAGGGGCGCAGGGAAGCCGCGTTTCGCGACGCCGAGGCGCGCGAGCGCGAAGCCGAAGCCGAGGCAAAGGCGACGCAGATGGTGTCGGAAGCCATCGCCGCCGGCAACGTTCAGGCGATCAACTATTTTGTCGCCAACAATTACGTCGATGCCCTCAAGGAGCTTGCCTCTGCTCCCAACCAGAAGGTGCTGATGCTGCCAGTCGAGGCGTCGTCGGTCATCGGATCCGTTGCCGGCATTACCGAAATCGCGCGCGAAGCCTTCAAGGACGGCGCCGGAGGCAATGGTTCGGCGCGCGGTTCCGTGCCAAGGACCTGAGCTGAGGGTGAAACGCAATGAACGGCATCTCTTCCGTGTTCTTTGATCTTGGCGCATGGAATTGGCTGATCCTCGCAGCCCTGTTCTTCGCCCTCGAATTGGCGGCACCCGGAATCTTCTTCGTATGGTTCGGCATTGCCGCCGCCGTCGTCGGCGGAGTCGCGCTCATCTTCGACCTCTCTTGGCAGTGGCAACTCGTGATGTTCGGGATCTTGTCTGTCATTGCCGTCATCGCCGCCCGCAAGCTGCTGCGTGCCGACGACGATGCGGCCGAACGGCCCCTTCTCAATCGCCGGGCGCAGCAGCACATCGGCAAGTCTTTTGTGGTTGCCGAAGCCATCGCCAATGGCCACGGCAAGATCCGTATCGGGGACTCGCTGTGGCGTGTCGAAGGCCCCGACACAGCGGAAGGCGCGCGCGTCAAGGTGACGAGCGCGGATGGTGCAACGCTCATCGTGATACCAGAGACTGGCTAGAACGACGGCAGGATGCGCGGCTCAGCGCGAACTCCAGCCGCTCTGCGGCTACAGCAGCTTTTGACCCAAAGCGGACATCAGCCAGTTTTGATAAACGCTCACTTTTGGGCTGCAATATGTGCCATCATCAGATCATCACGACGGCACAACGGATCATGAAACGAGGATTTTTTTCGAGGGGCGTATCCAATGAATAAGGAAACGGATCAAACGGAATCGAAAGAAGAAGAAAAGTCGAAACGCCGTGATCAAAAAGACGTTAGCAAAACGCCGAAGGCAACAACGAGTCGGGAGCCTTCTGAGAATAAGGCGGCCATTATCCCGGACACGACATTGGAGCAGGTTGACTCCGTAAGGGAGAAGGCTAGTGAAACTGTCAGTGAGGCGCTGGAGACAACAAGTGAGAGCGTCACGAAGGTTCAAGAACAACTCGCTGACGTAGGTCAGAAAGTAAGCGAAGCCGTTGAAGGGAAACTTGAGACAACACGCGAGGCCGCTACAGAGGCGGCGGAAAAGCTCAGCGAGGCCGCAAAGAAGCAAATAGAGAAGACTGAAAAAGATATTGAGGGCGTAGCTAAGCGCTCACTGGAAACCGTTGAGAAGTCAGCCAAAACGGCTATCGCCGCTGCCACAGAAGCTACGGCTGCCATGGAGAAGACTGCCAAGGATTTTGCTGAAACGGTGAAGGATTACACCAGTAGCTATGAATCGGAGACTGTCTCAGGAAAACTTGCTGAAGAACGGCAGATGCGTGTTGGCCATATAGCCTATCTGCTATACGCGCTATGGCCGGTCACGCTGGTATCTGGCGTATTTGGGCTGTTTCTCTGTTATCTCCGACGAGGTGATCCGGCTGTGAATGACACAGTACTTCCCAGTCATTTTCGCTGGCTCATCCGCACTTTCTGGCTTAGTGCAGGAGGTCTGGTTATTGCCGCAATACTGGAATGGGCAGTTGGTGGCCTACTCGCAGGCTTGATGGCAGTGATCACTCTCGTCTGGTTTGCCTATCGCGTCGTCAAAGGTTGGCTAGCACTTTATGACGGTAAGGCAATCGCGAAATCTGATGCATTGCTGTAGCAATTAAAGGTGAACAGGTCCGCTAATGGCACATGGCGGACGTGAGAGGCGCTCGGTTGAATTAGGTCTGCTTTCGGGAGCAAAGGGGGCCTTAGATTCATAATGGATCGCCAGAAAATGGTATCGAGTTGGCATTGTCACGGTAATTGAGTGGCTTCGTCCAGGTTGGTGCGGTAGCTTTCCCCGGAAGTAACAGATTTCCTATCGCGGTTTCCCCTCAGCTTCCGCGATGTTGAAGACATGCTCGCCGAGCGCAGCATGTACGCTTGTTATGAGAGCGTGCGGCGCTGGTCGGCGAAGTTTGGACAGGCCTATGCTCAAGGACTGAGGGAAACGCGTCCCCGCCCCGATGGGCGTTGGCACCTGGACGAGATGTTCGTTTTTATCAATGGCAGGAAGATGTATCTGTGGCGGGCGGTGGACAGCGAAGGCGAGGTGCTGGATATCCTGGTACAATCCAGGCGAAACAAGAAGGCAGCGCTCAAACTGATGCGCAAACTGTTGAAGAAACAAGTCGTCCTGCCTGATGCCTTCGTCACCGAAAAGCTACCGTCTTATGGCACCGCGTTAGGCGATCTCGGCCTGTCGAGGCGGCATGATTTCGGGGCCAGGAAAAACAATCGCGCCGAGACCTCGCATCTGCCCGTTCGGCAACGAGAACGACGCATGCAATGCTTCAAGTCACCAGGATCAGCACAACGTTTTCTCTCCACCAATGCCGCCGTCTGCAACGCCTTCAACGTCTAACGCCATCTCATCTCCCGTTGTTCACTTCGTCAGTTCCGCGCCCAGTCTTTGGAGCAATGGCGGCACGCAACCGCTGCAGCATGGACCACGAGATCGGACAGCCAAAAGCTCGCCTGATGACAGTCAATCTGACAACGCCTGAACTGTTTGGCGAGGTACAGGTGAGGCAATGCAACATCGGTCGATACCTGAGGGTCGGGAATACCCGTTTGGGTCAGGGCGCATCACAAGTCCGTGCTAATGATTGGGACCCGGCCCCCGCCGATCGCATCACGACAAGCGGCCATGAGCACCGCAGCAACAGTCCGGACACATGACAGCATTCGACCAGTTCGCACCACCTCAAAAATACACCTTGCCAAAACCGAGCCGTCCACAAATGACCCAAAGCAAACATGCCTGCAGCCCAGTGTTTGGCAAAACCCCATTGAGGTTATGCTTCTATCGAAGTCGGCGTCCTGTCGGAATTTACAACAGGACGGAACATTCGCCGGTATTGTCCTGGCGTGAGGCCCGTGCTTCTTTTGAAGATCCTTCGAAAGAAGGCAAGGCTTTCATAGCCGATACGCGTTGGCACCTGTTCGATCGGTATCTGCTCAGTTTCGAGAAGCCGCTTTGCCTCTTCTATCCTCAGATTCTGAATGAATCCGATCAACGTTTTACCGGTTGCTAATTTGAAGCGCCGCTTCAGACTTCGCTCCGGGATTCCCGATGCCTCGACAACTGCGGCCAACGCGCCAGGATCCCGATAGTGATCCTCT
>JARRKQ010000269.1:4084-5607 GCA_037387885.1 Alphaproteobacteria bacterium
TCCGTAGGGCCTCTCCCGGACTGCAATGCCTGGAGATAATGCCTGGAGATGATGTGAATGGCGAGATCATGCCAGGATGTGGTTCCGCCGGCCGTGACTATGCGGCCTGCCGGATCTGCGAAGACAAGATTTGGCTCAGGCCGGAAATGCACGTCCGGATAGCACTTCCGGAACAAATCCTCATATCCAGTGGGACGTGGCGTACCGGCCATTAAGCAATCCGCTGGCAGCAAGCAGCACGGAACCGGAGCAAGCGGAGTAGATTGTGCTGCCCGCCCTATAGCGCCGGCGAATCCAGTCAAGCATGTCCGGATAGCGGCCTTTCATATCGTCGTCGGGTGCGAGCCACATCTCCGGAAGAATGACGATGTCGGCTTCGGGGTCTGACTCTATCCCAACATCCGGTGTAACCGGAATTCGGTTTCCGCATGTAAAGGGAGTAAATGTGAAGGACACAATTCTCGGTCTAATCAGGTGTTGCGGGGGCTCTGTCCCTACGAGCTGTTGCCAGAGGTTTCCGGTCGAGGCCAGCACATCGACCATGCCGTATAACGCAGAACCGGCGGTTTCGGGCAAAGCCACGATCAGAGCCTCTATCAGCGGTGCGTTCTCATTTGCCATGCGATGAGCTCCAATCTTTGGCACGAAACGATCCTTTTTGGTGAAAATCGATCTGATATGCCCGCATGTCCATCTCTATTTTTCAGGCGTCGGTCGCCGAACGGACCGATTTTGGCCAATGCAACGGACAAGTGAAAACAGCTGATCAAGGAGATTTGAGGATGACCAACCTGCAAGCTGTCGAGCAGCAACCAACCCAAATCAATGGCTTGGATGTTCAGACCGCCCATGACACGATCGAGGCCATTAAGGCGGACAAGAGCCTGGCCCGGTTCAAGTTTCGGGCAAGAAACACGTGGATCAGCGGCGGAACGAACCGCTCAACCATCCGCGATTTCTATGGCGCTGGACGCGAGGATGATTCCCGTACCGAGGATTTTGTCTTCACAAATGGTGAACCGCCGATCCTTCTGGGCAACAACGAGGGTGGCAACCCGGTCGAGTTCCTCCTGCATGCTTTGGCGGGATGTGTCACAACGACATTCGTCCTGCACGCTATGGCTCGCGGGATCAATATAATGGAACTCTCCACTCAGCTTGAGGGGGACATGGACCTGCAGGGGCTACTCGGCCTCGATGACTCAGTGTCGCCGGGTTACGAGGAAATCCGTATCAAGCTGAACGTCCGAGCCGATTGCTCCGACGAGCAACTGGAAGACCTTTTAGCTTACACGGAGCAGCATTCGCCCGTGTGTAACACGGTTTGCCGACCGGTCCCGGTAAGAATTGAGCGTGCGGTTGCCCAATGAGCAGCGCATGCTCTTGGGGCTCTCTCAACCAAGCAGCTCCCCGTTGTTCAATGAGGAACTGACGGGGAGCTGTGGTTGCCACTTGGGCTAATTGTTAGCTGCTTTGCTACAATCGCTATCTCGGTCGCCCAAAACTGATATGGGCTGTGCGAG
>JARRKQ010000270.1:0-4607 GCA_037387885.1 Alphaproteobacteria bacterium
TACGGCTGCGGTCTCTGACCCCTCAGGTATAGTATCGGAGTTGGGACTACCGGAACATGCCGGTATCATGCCTATATATAGGGCGCCAGAACTCACAATTATCAATTTCGCGTGGGCACCCTGCATGAGTTTGATGCCACACAATCATCAAATGTTTTCAGTTGTTGGAATATATTCGGGACGCGAAGATAACGTCTTTTGGAAACGAACGGAAACTAGCATCGAGGCGGTAGGAGCAAAATCGTTGGGAGTCGGAGAAGTCGCTACTCTTGGCACCAACATCATTCACTCTGTCCTAAATCCAATCGGAAAAATGACCACGGCAATTCATGTTTACGGCGGAGACTTTTTTGATCCAGTAAAGCCGAGAAGTGAATGGGACCACGAGACATTGTCCGAGAGCCCTTGGGATATTGATAAAGTTAGATTGCGATTCAAGGAGGCAGAAGCAAGGTTCAATGCATTCCAAAATGCCACCTAACAAGGCGCTGCAGTGGACGCGGAAAAGCTTTGGCTGCTTATCCTTGGCGCTCCGTCCGCGCCGCTGAGCTTGGTCGTTAGGCCTATTCCGGCTGGACATAGGCGGGGATCCGGCCCTCAAGACAATGGCCTACACTGACGAACTTGCACACACTGTGGCGGAACTCACTCAATCTGCCGTTGATGGCTTCCGTTATTACAAAAGCTACCATCAGTTTAGAAGATCCGAATTGGGAGTTGTCGACGATATAGTTATTGACGTCACGTCCAGACGAGGAGGTGGTGCCCCTTACAGGCTTTCATTTATCTTTGGCGTACAATATCGTGACGTCGAAAAGATCATCGCGAAGGTCAAAGGCACGAAGGTAACGCCCTGGGACCGTACTATTCTTCAAAACTCGTACAATATTGCGCCGAAACGAGATATGCGATTTGATGGCGAGACTGTATGGAGCGGTATTGATGACGTATCGGACCTTGGAAAGATTAAGGGTTCTATATGCACCTTCCTCTCGCAATTTGTACTCTCCTACCACGATCGATTTCATAATATAGACGAACTCAGAGAGCGGCTCGCAGCGGACGACGGGTGGGTACTCAACCAAACTCCTTACGAACAAATACTCGCTATAGATGTCCTCCGGGACGATTCAGTCCGCGCCGTACAGTATCTTGAATGGCTCCAGGCGAAAGTCGATGGTGGGTACAACTTTGACAGAGAGCGTTTCAACGAATTTTACATCGCCCTGCGCTTAGATCACCCCTCGGTGATGCCAAAATTCAGTCTGAAATAGCGGCTAAATATAAAACCACACTGTGGACATGCAGCAAAATATGCCTAGCATCAGCTTTGAAGTTCAACGCTGGCCTAACAAGGCGCTGCAGCGGACGCGGCGCTTCCTACGGTTTGGTGGACACTCTGAACTAACAGTTCAGGAGTGTCGAAATGGCGAGACCAGGACCAAAGACGACCAAGCGATACAGCGATGAGTTCAAAGCGAGCGCGGTTCGATTGAGCGAGCTGTCGGGTGTTGAGGTGCAAGATGTCGCGACGTCGCTTTGCATTCATCCCTTCATGTTGTCTCGCTGGCGTAAGCAAGCGCGGGAGGGGCAGATCGTGACGAAGGGGATCGAAGTTGAGAAGGACGTTGAGAGCGAGCACCAGGAGCTTCGAGAGATTAAGAAGGCCTACGAACGGCTTAAAATCGAACACGATCTTTTAAAAAAAGCGATCGAGTTCACTTCCAATCGAAAGGCGACATCTTCGCGTTCATCGACCGGCACAAAGAAGGCTACCCCGTGAGAACGATGTGCCGCCTTCAAGGGGTGAGCCCCAGTGGTTACTATGCGTGGAGGAATCGGCCGGCGAGTCAACGCGAGCGCGACGATGCACAGCTGTTGGAGCAAATCGCGGAGGTATTCGGACAGAGCGAATCGACGTACGGCAGTGCGCGCGTGCACATGGAACTGCAGCGGCGAGGAGAGGCGATTGGGCGGCGCCGTGTAGAGCGGATAATGCGGGAAAACGGCATTCAGTCGTGTGCTCACAAGCTGTACCGGTGCTTACCGGGACTCGGTCGATTCTTCGCCAGCGGCGAGAACAAGGTACACCAGCTCGAGGTTACACGCCCCGACCAGGTGTGGGTCGGTGACATCACCTATCTGAAGGTGGGCGGGAACTGGCGCTATCTGGCCACGGTGATGGACCGCTATTCACGCCGGATATTGGGCTGGTCATATGGTCGGGAGAAGACTGCGGTGCTGACTGCGCGAGCGCTGAGGAATGCCGTGCGGAGAAGGCGGCCATCGGCTGAGACGATCTTTCACAGTGACCGAGGTGTCGAGTATCTGGCGAGCGCCTACCGTGATGTGCTCACCAGGAATCACATCGAGCAGAGTGTCAATCGCCCTCGCCGGATGAACGATAACGCGCATATGGAATCATGGAACAAGTCAATGAAGTCTGACATGTACCATCGGCGCGCCTTCGATGACGACAAAACGCTACGCGCGGCGATACGAAGCTACGTGAATTTCTACAATCATCGGCGGCTACATTCGGCTCTGGGCTATCGGCCACCAGCGGAATTCGAGAGCCAATGTTGCTAACCTATGAGTGTCCACTTTTACGTAGGAACTCCCCGCGGATACCCGCGGGCTGCTATCCTTGGCGAATCGTCCGCGCGGCTGAGTTTGGTGGTTAGGTCGCACAAGTCGTCCGTTAATGTTGTCCACTGGTTGTATCGCCGAAAGACTACAGGCCCGCGTTGAATGTGGTTGGTATCAAGGTAACCGTGCTTGCGTCGAACGCAGCGACGCAGGGCTACGAGATAACCCTGCAGCAAGGCGACGAGGGGACCGGCCCGCCGCCGCACAGCCACAACTGGGATGAATCGTTCTACGTACTCAAGGGAACCGTCGAGTTCACCTGTGCAGGCAAGACAGAAATGTGCGTGCCCGGTACGCTCGTGCATGTGCCCGCCGATACTGTGCACAGCTTTCGTTACGGTTCCGACGGCGGCGAGATGCTCGAATTCACTGGTCAGGGCGGCTTCGCCACGAAAATGTTTACCGCCGTCAGCGAGACGATGCCACCTGGGGCGCCTGAACCCGATGACATTCCCAAGCTTTTGGATGTGCTCAAAAAGAATGGAGTGACCGTTTCAAATCAAACGTAGATTCCCAAAGCTAGGGTGCAACAATCGCCCAACAAGGCGCTGCAGCAGAGGGCCGAGCCGCTACGCGGCGTGTCCGCAGCTGAGCTTGGTCGTCAATCGGAAAGGCTGCTTTTGTAGGCTCTATTTATCTTGGCGGACACTGTCTGATTTCGTCTCGCTTCTTGCTCAGACTAGTGCGCGCTCGCGAGTCGTATGTAGGCGTTATATCGATCGCGAATTTCACGCACGTAATCGACCGTTTCCTTGCCGCGCGCATAGCCGTGGGGTGCCAGCTGATAGAAGCTGCGCCGCGACAGAAGCAGCATGGCGCGTTCGACATTGTTGAACCAGCGATCCGGATTCCAGCCCATCTTGCGCGCAAGGCTTCTTGCGTCGCGTACGTGTCCGAGACCTGCGTTATAGGCCGCCAGGGTGAACCACATGCGGTCCTGTACGGTGAGCTCCGGCTCGAAGCGTTCATGTAGCCAGGCCAGATAGCGCACGCCGGTTTGAATGCTGGTATCCACAGCATGCAGGTCCTGGACGCCGAACAGCTCACCCGTCGTGGGCAATATCTGCATCAGCCCTTGTGCGCCGGCCCACGATTCGGCTTTCGGATCGAAGCGGCTCTCCTGGTACATCTGTGCGACGATGAGTGCCCAATCGAATCCGTACTGCTCGGCGTACTTCTGGATCTCGGCATCATATGGCGAGATGTTGCCTTTCTCGGAGTGATCCTGGTGCGAGGCAACATGATCGCGAATGCGCTTTGAATTCTGGAAATACTTGTCGTACACGAGGTTATAGAAGCGGCTCTTATACTCCTTGGCGAGAAACTCATTCAGCGCCGCGAGCAATTTCTCATCGCCTTCCCTGACTGCCCAGCCGTGAGAAACGGGTCCGTTCAAGGTGAGTACCGGTTTGATGTCGTTGCGCCAGATGAGCTCGACATTCAAAATGTGGCTGTCGGCGACAGTCAGGTCGTATTCACCGGTTGCTACGCGCGAGATGATTTCTTCGGTCTCCATATTGTCCGGAGCCGCCTCGAGCCGGAAATCGATTCCCTGATCGAGTAACTTGCTCAGTGTTGTCCAATAAGAACTACTGCGCCTTACTACGACAGTACGACCGCTGAGGTTCTCGACGCCTGTAAATGCCGGTTCGTCGGTACGCGCGACGAGCTCTTCGGTTACCAGGTTATAAGGCGTCGTAAATGCGATGCCTTGTTTTCTGCGTTCCTCGGTAATAGTCATCGATGCCGCGATCAAGTCACCGCCGCCTTTCTTGAGTGTCGGTATGAGATCGCCCCAACGGCTCGGCACGACCATTTCCAGATGCAGGCCCTGACTGTCCGCAAAGCGCTTCATCAGCTCGTACTCGAATCCCAGGAATTGACCACGCCACACGAAGTAAGTGGCGGCGTTGTTGCGTGTCAGAACGCGCAGCACCTGGCGATTCTTGATGCCGGGC
>JARRKQ010000271.1:0-2718 GCA_037387885.1 Alphaproteobacteria bacterium
ACTGAATATGGCGTAGCCCGCCACGAGATAGATCGCGTTCAGGCCGAGCGCCCACCACAGATCCGCCGAATCAAACGTGTTGTGCAACAGGATGGAGCGCATGCCCTCGAAGACGTGCGTCGGCGGGAGCGCCAGGGCCACCACTTGAAGCCAATCTGGCAGAACCGAGACGGGATAGTAGACGCAACAGAGCGGCAGCAATAGGAACGCAAGCGACCAAGCGAGTTCCTCCGCACCACGTCCGTATCGCAGGATCACGCCGGCCGCGATGAGACCCAGCGCCCAGCTCGTCAGCACCAGCACGAAGAAAAAGGCCGCAAGCGCGAGGCCAAGGTCGAGCAGGTTGAAATCGAAAATGATGAAGGCGGCAATGGAGACAGGGATCATGCCGACGGAGAGCCGGATAATGCTCCAAAGCGAAAGCGCGGCCACCAGTTCGAAAGGCCGCAAGGGGCTTGTCAGCAGGTTCCCCAGATTACGCGACCACATCTCTTCGATGAACGTCGTGGAGAAGCCGATCTTCGAGCGGAACAGAATGTCCCACAGCAAGACAGATCCGATCAGGACACCGGCAGCCTGCGCGTACGGGTTTTCCGTCCCCGCCAAATAGGTCTGTAAGAAGCCCCAAGTTAGCATCTGCAGGAAGGGCCAATAGATCAGCTCTACGATGCGAACGCCCGAGCTGCGCAAAAGATAGATGTAGCGGCGAACCAGCGCTGCCATGCGCCGCAGCGAAGCTTTGACACCGCCCGGTGGCAGCAGAAGCGGCTCCGCACCGTCCATGACGCGGATATCGTTCACGACGCTAAACTCTCGGGTTGAGATATCGCGTCTTCCGCGCCAACCGTGCGGCCTCTGACGACGTCCAAAAAGACATCCTCCAGGGTCTGCCGACCGTAGCTCTCTATGAGCGCCTTCGGGGTCTCGTCCTCGATGATGCGCCCGGCTTGAAGTAGAATGACCCGGTCCGCGAGCCGCTCGACCTCGGCCATGTTGTGGGAGGCGAACAGCACCGTGGCGTTTCGGCGTCTCGCATAGTCCTTGAGCTTGCGCCGGACCCAATCGGCCGTGTCGGGATCAAGCGAGGCGGTCGGCTCGTCGAGGAGCAACAGCTCCGGCGCGTTGAGCAGCGCCTTGGCGAGCCCAACCCGCGTCTTCTGTCCTGCGGAGAGTTTTCCGTTTTGCCGGTCGAGCAGCGATTCGATTTGCAGATGCTGAGCGATATAACCTATCCGCTCGGCCGCGTTGGCGATCCCGTAGAGCTCCGCGTAGACCGTGAGGTTCTGCCTCACGGTCAGCCGGGCCGGCAGATCCACATAAGGGCTCTGGAAATTCATCCGCTGCGCCACGTCGTAGCGGTTGCGGCTCATGTCAGCGCCGAATACGCGCACCTCGCCCGCCGTGGGCCTGATTAGCCCCAACAGCATCGCGATAGTCGTGGTCTTGCCGGCGCCATTGCCACCAAGCAGTGCGACGGTAGACCTCGGCTCGACCATAAAACTTATGTGATCGACGGCCGTAACCGTGCCATAGCACTTGGTGAGATTGCGCACGGCGATGGGGAGGCGCGCGACATCGCCAACACCATCTTCAGGGAAATTTTGCGCCATTTCGCTCATTTCCTTGCGCTGCGCGCTTGCTTTGTCCGAATTATGGCTTCGCGCCGAATGCTAAGGTTCACCTATGGCCGCACGCGACGATAGTCAAACCGCCGCTGTTACGGATCCACCCGAATGGCTGCGCGCAGTCGACAGCCGTCTGCGCCTGCACACCATGGTGCGCCTGCGTTGGCTGGCCGTGCTAGGCCAAACCGTGACGGTGATCGGGGTCCACTGGGGCCTCGGCATGGATCTGCCGATTGGCTGGTGTTTTGCCGTCATCGCTCTGTCGGCCTGGCTCAACGTAGCCTTGCGCATCCGCTATCCGGCGAGCCAGCGTCTGAAAAACAACTACGCCTTCTATCTGCTGGGCTACGATATCATCCAGCTCGCGGCTTTGCTCTATCTCACGGGCGGCTTGGAGAACCCGTTCGCCTTCCTCTTGATCGCGCCGGTCACCGTCTCCGCGTCCTCGCTGCCGCCGCGCATCACGATTGCGCTCGGAGTGCTCGCCATCGGCGCGGCGACCCTGCTCGTTTCCTATCACTACCCGCTTCCTTGGTGTCATCACGCAGACCTTGGCGGTGCCATCCTTCACCCAGTTGATTGGTGTCACGACACGCAGATCGACTTCCCGCTGCTCTACCGGATCGGTGTGTGGGCTGCCGTGGTCTTGGGCATCGTATTCATCGGCTTCTACTCCTGGCGCACGGCAGAAGAAGGTCGACGTATGGCCGAAGCTTTGGCGGCGACCGAGATGGTGCTCGCGCGCGAGCAGAAGCTTTCTGCGCTCGACGGCTTGGCGGCGGCCGCTGCGCATGGACTTGGTACGCCGCTCTCCACGATTGCCGTCGTCACCAAGGAACTTCTTCGCGACACCAGAGAGTCCGATCCCAACTACGAGGACATGCAGCTGCTGCGCGCCCAAGCGGAACGCTGCCGTGAGATCCTGAAGGAGCTCACCGCACACGGTGAGCAACTCGACATCATTGTCTCGCGCCTACCGGTGACCCACTTGATCGATGATGTGGTCGAGCCGCACAGGCTGATGGGGGTACCCATCGAGATCAAGGCCGGGCCGGGGGCTGGTGTCGCGCCAGACACTCCTGCCGGGTGTGAG
>JARRKQ010000272.1:0-2707 GCA_037387885.1 Alphaproteobacteria bacterium
GGCCTTTAAAGCTAAAGGGAAACATGATCTTTCCATGTTGCTCAGTGATCAATGGTATCAACTGAGCTGGAAGCCTGAAATTCTGAAAAAATATCAGAAATATGGAGTGATACTCGACCATCAGGTATTTGATCACGAAGTATCAAACAACATATTGCATATAAAAAATGTGAAAAAAGATAAAAGTATCACTTACTTTAGCGGCGAAGAGTCACTGCAGGAAATTGAAAAGAAACTGTCTGGAAAATCCCGAACTGCGGCATTTTTTATTCACCCTGTAGAGATCGAACAGATGGTCCAATTAACTGAAAAGGGCAAAACATTGCCACCCAAAAGTACTTACTTTGTTCCCAGACTTTGTAACGGCATTGTCTGCGATGACTTAAGAATGTAAAAAACAAAAAAGGTGACGGAGGGATTATCTTTTAAGCAGCCCCTGTACAGCGCCTAAACTTTAATCCCGCCGTCACCTTTATTAGTCACCTTTATTAAAGTGTGGAGTGATTCAAAAATCAGTCTATTCCAAGTTTCCCGGGTCCAGCGACATTACAGTTATTGTCAAAACCTATCGAATTATTAGAAGCAATCGATTGGGAAAATCACCCAAACCGTTGCAGAATACGCCTTCAATCTTACTTTACTGCCACTACCACTCGAGGAACACAAATGAATGCAGAACTGAAATGCCCTGTAATGCACGGGGCGCTCACGGAAGAGGGACATTCCGTCACCGAATGGTGGCCCAAGTCCCTGAATCTCGACATACTCCACCAGCACGATACCAAGTCCAATCCCATGGGCGAAGGCTTCGACTATCTGGAAGCGGTGAAGTCGCTTGACTTCTACGCCCTGAAAAAAGACCTCACCGACCTGATGACCCAGAGCCAGGACTGGTGGCCGGCGGATTGGGGTCACTATGGCGGCCTGATGATCCGCATGACCTGGCACGCCGCGGGCTCCTACCGGATCGCCGATGGTCGCGGCGGCGCGGGTACGGGTAACCAGCGCTTCGCGCCGCTCAACTCCTGGCCCGACAACGTCAGCCTCGACAAGGCGCGCCGTCTGCTGTGGCCGATCAAGAAAAAGTACGGCAACAAGATCAGCTGGGCCGACCTCATTATCCTCGCCGGTAACATCGCCTACGAATCGATGGGCCTGAAGACCTTCGGCTTCGGCTTCGGCCGCGAGGACATCTGGCACCCCGAAAAGGACACCTATTGGGGCTCGGAGAAGGAGTGGCTCGCCAAGGACCGCTATTCGAACGCCAACGACGAGGCCACGCTGGAGAACCCGCTCGCCGCCGTGCAGATGGGCCTCATCTACGTCAATCCCGAAGGCGTCGACGGCAAGCCGGATCCGATGAAGACGGCGGAAGCCGTTCGCGAAACCTTTGCGCGCATGGCGATGAACGACGAGGAGACCGCCGCCCTGACTGCCGGCGGCCACACCGTCGGCAAGACCCACGGCAATGGCGATGCGAGCAAGTTGGGTCCCGATCCCGAAGGGGCGCCGGTCGAGGAGCAGGGCTTGGGCTGGCACAATCCGAACGAGACGGGCAAGGGGCGGTACACCGTGACCAGCGGCATCGAAGGCGCCTGGACGACCAATCCGACCACGTTCGACATGGGCTATTTCGACATGCTGCTCGACCACGAGTGGGATATCCGGACGAGCCCAGCGGGCGCCCGGCAGTGGCAGCCGGTCGAGATCGCCGAGGAGGATATGCCGGCCGATGTCGAGGACCCATCGATCCGCTGCATGCCGATCATGACGGACGCCGACATGGCGATGAAGGTCGACCCGATCTACGCCGAGATCATGGCGAAGTTCCGCGCCGATCCCGACTACTTCAAGGACACCTTCGCCCGCGCGTGGTTCAAGCTGACGCACCGTGATATGGGCCCGAAGGTGCGCTATATCGGCCCCGACGTGCCGGACGAGGATCTGATCTGGCAGGATCCGGTGCCCGCGGGCAGCACTGGCTATGACGTCGATGCGGTGAAGGCGAAGATCGCCGCGAGCGGTCTGACGATCGGCGAGATGGTCGCCACCGCCTGGGACAGTGCCCGCACCTACCGTGGCTCGGATATGCGGGGCGGTGCCAACGGCGCGCGCCTCCGTCTCGCCCCCCAGAAGGACTGGGAGGGCAACGAGCCCAAGCGTCTGGCCAAGGTTTTGTCCGTGCTCGAGCCGATCGCGGCGGAGGCCGGCGCCAGCGTCGCGGACGTGATCGTGCTGGCCGGCAATGTCGGCATCGAGCTGGCGGCTGAGGCTGGAGGGGTCGACGTCACCGTCCCGTTCGCGCCCGGCCGTGGTGACTCGACCGACGAAATGACCGACGCTGAGTCCTTCGAGCCGCTGGAGCCGCTTGCCGACGGCTACCGCAACTGGCTCAAGGAAGACTATGTCGTCAGCCCTGAAGAGCTCATGCTCGATCGCACGCAGCTCATGGGGCTGACCGCACCTGAGATGACCGTGCTGGTCGGCGGCATGCGTGCGCTCGGCACCAACCACGGTGGCACCAAGCACGGCGTATTCACCGATCGCGAAGGCGCGCTGACGAACGACTTCTTCGTGACCCCGACCGACATGGCCTACACGTGGAAGCCTGTTGGCGACGGCGTCTATGAGATCCGCGACCGCAAGAGCGGCGACGTCAAATGGACGGCGACGCAGATGGATCTCGTCTTCGGGTCGAACTCGATCC
>JARRKQ010000273.1:0-3317 GCA_037387885.1 Alphaproteobacteria bacterium
TCCGCTCTTAGATCTCAAAGCTAGCCTAAGAAGAGATCATTTCGAATGTCTATTTTCTGAACTATGAGCGGACATTTCGCCAAGTTTCGGTCAACGACCATTTCTGGCCGAACCCAGTCATTGGTCCTTGGCCCGTTCGAATGTCGCGTTTACGTCAAGCCGGCTCCCAGAATTCCTTAATTGGGTGGAAGGTGGTTGGGAGTCTGCCTTCGTGATGAGCTGCTGAGCTAGGCTGTCGGGCTCTTTGAAAAGTCGATGTTCTGGCGCCATCTGCACGTCGAGCGGGCTGATGTTACGCCGGTAACATTGGTCTTCGAATTGCGGGCGGCTGGGCAAGTTGCGAGGTTGGATGGGTCCTAACGACTTTCTATGGCCCATACCTGGTTCTATTAAATCCGGCCCGGATGCCGCGCAGGGGTCAGTATGCATGGAGCTCCTTCTGAAATTGGTTTCTAATAGAGACTGTTCGTCGTCACCCCAATTTTGAGCAGCGAGGGTATGTCCGTGCCAAGTGCCAAGAAAATTCGGAAAGCACTCAAAAAAGAATTCGCCAGGGTTAGGAAAGCGTCGGAGTCGCTTGAGGCCAGGCTGAAGGCCATTGAGAAAGACTTGGTTGCATACAAGAAGGCTGGGAAGAAAGAAATCGCGAGGCTGAAGAAGTCCTACGATAGGGAGCTCGCTAAGCTTTGGGAGAGGACGAAGCCCTCGCCAAGCGCTAAGGCGAAACCGGCGGCGCGGAAAGCCACAGCCAAGAAAGCAGCAGCGCCGAAGCGGGCAAAGTCGCCCGCGAGGAAGGCAACAGCCAAATCGACGGTCCAAAAGACGAGGCCGTGGGGGGCTTAAGCTTCTGTTTACCCGGCGGGGGCTTCGGCGATACGATCAAATGCGATGGCCCGGCCTGCCACGTCTATGCAGTGAGGGGCGGGACTTCGGCCACAACAGGTGTCAGCAGTGCGGGTTGGTCCACTGCGACCTGATGATGATCCACACGGAGCTGTGGCGGCAGATCGCGGAAGATCCGGCGCTGCTCTTGTGTCCTGACTGCATGGATGGGCGGCTGGTCCGGATCCGGGGCTTCGGTATTGCGCCGGGGGATCTGACGGACTGCCCGGAGTGGTCGGAGTTGATGGCTCGGCAAAGGAGTCCAGCTCGGGCGGGAGCGGGACTGGGCCGATTTTATATAAAATGAAAAGTATTCAACAGCCTCAGCGGGGTCGGCAAGCCTGGCGAGGGCGTCATGCGCATCGACGGCAAGGAAGTCGCGCGCAAGAAGATGGAGAAAACCATCCCGATTACCCTTGCCTGGGACGAGTCGCAGGACATCGGCTCGGACACCCTGACGGGCGTGAATGACGCTGACTACCAGGTGCCCTTCAAATTCACCGGCAAGATCATGAAGATCACGCTCGACATCCATCGTCCCAAGTTGAGTGCTGAGGATATCCATAAGCTCGAAGAGGCGGTAAAATCTCAGGGCGACAAGGGGTGACTGCGCGGAAAGCGCCTATCTCAGGCGAGACGTCTAGTAATATGATCGAAAGTAGTGAAATGATCGAAAGCAAACGTGACTGATCCAAGTGAGAAGATAGTCAATTCACCTTTGACCCCGGGTATTGTCCATGACCTGGCGAGCCAGGACGCGCGAGTAAGGTGGAATGGCCTTCGATATTGGCGCAATGACTCAATGAATTGGAACCTGAAAGCGAGTTGCTTTTATCATTCTATTGGAACAGTAAGATCCAAAATGGGGAGCGAAGATATGAACAAGAGTCTTTTCCTTCTGGGCGGATGTTTCGCCGCAATCATGATCGTAGCCCTGCCACAGGCAGCCGAGGCACAACGGGCGTGGGCCAGACATCACCTCGGTATGCCGGACTACCAAGCGACGGCCCCATCTGGCAAAGACACGGTGCTGGTACACACGAAATCGGCGGGCCATCACACGATTTGTCAGACGATCCACGACCAGGACCGGGCCGTCATTCACTACGACGACAATGAAACGACACTCGGACCTGGTCAGTGTGTGGAAGTGCAAGCCTCGTATATCACAGCGAAGCCACTGAAAGACGGTCAGCAGGTGGGCGTGTTCGGATATCACCACGTGTTCAAGGATAACGCCCCGGCCAATTAGATCGAGCGTCTCGCCTGTGCAGGAGGTGCCCGTTGAATACGAACTGTCTGCCGTCAGCACCTGTGAGACAGATTTAGGGGTTTGAATAAGAGAGGATTTCTGGCTCATCGTAACCACCAAGGAGTGGTGATGAGACAGAAATTTGGTCAACCGACGGAGCCGGCGGAGAAAGTCATCAAGGAGATCCGCCGAGCGACGCGCAAGCACTATTCAGCCGAAGAAAAGATCCGGATCGTCCTTGCCGGTCTACGCGGCGAGGACAGTATCGCCGAGCTGTGCCGGCGGGACCCTATTTCGCCATTAACGGTCTCTGATGCGAACGTCAGCTTTCCGATCGTAGTCACGACATTGCCCACGTTGTGAACATTGTGCGCCGCAGTATTCAGTGGAATCGTCCGCTGCTCTATCTTGTAGCGGACGTTTAACAGGTAAAGTCACATGGTCGCCGGATGATCACCTTCAGCCTTCATTTGCGATGCGGCCAACTACATTGGCGCGTTGCATTTGTAGTTATGAAACCTCATGGTGAGATTGGGGCTGTAATTCTCCAAACGGTCCGCTGATCCGGAGATGTGTCGTTGACCCCAAATTGCACCACATCGCCGACATATGTGCCTACGTCGGACCATCTCTCAAGATTACTGGATTATGCAGACACTGCAGACGTCACAGTCGCTTGGTTAATCGAACAGCTTGGCCCGCGGTCATTTGGTCTTATCCTCTTCGTGCTGGCGGTAATCGGTTTCATCCCCGGCGCCTCTATGCTCGTGGGCGCGCTAATTGCGTGGCCGGCATTTCAAATGATTCTGGGTCACGATGTCGCGGTTCTTCCGCGTCTTATTGCTCGGCGAAGCATATCCGTTGAACGGTTGTCTCGCGCCATCCAATTCGTTTCGCCTCGGCTCAAGTGGGTTGAACGATTGGTCCGACCACGCTGGCCCACGCCATTCCAGACAACAAAGCTGTTGACTGGACTCGTGATGTTGCTACTGGGCCTTACAATGATTTTGCCAATACCGTTCAGCCAGTATGTGCCCGCCCTCGTCATCATGCTGCTGGCGCTTGCCTATCTGGAGGAGGACGGGGTTGCGCTGCTGGCGGCGTTGATCGCCGCCTTGTTTACGTTGACGGTGACGGCGGCAACGGTTTGGGGAGTCGTGGATACTGCTGACTGGCTTGACCC
>JARRKQ010000274.1:0-2702 GCA_037387885.1 Alphaproteobacteria bacterium
ACCGCTGTCCGCCTGCTTTCCCGAAACACGAGGTTCGGCGCATTGCCAATGATTTTTTTGGGCTCGAGGGTGATTTCAACCCCCTTGTTAGTGAACGCGATCAGAATTTTCGCATCCAGGCGGGTGACGAGCAGTATGTTCTAAAGATTGCAAATGTCCGAGAAGATCCAGATGTCATCAATTTGCAGGTTCAGGCTCTGCTGCATATTCAAAAGGTAGATCCCGGGGTGCCCGTACCACGTGTCGTGTGCACGAAAGCGGGCCAGCCCTGCACTTGGGTCGAAGGACCTGATGGCGCGCAGCATATCGCGCGCGTGCTTACCTATTTGCCCGGAACCGAGCTGGGTAAGATGCCGCTTACACCTGAACTGCTGCGCAATCTGGGCATGGCTGTGGCCCGACTCGGCAAGGCGCTAAGGGGCTTTTGCCATCCTGCGGCGCGTCACGAGCTGTTGTGGGATTTGCAACAGTCAAGGCGCATGCGCGTACATACCTCAAATATCGCCTGCAAGGTGGACCGCGAGAGGGTGGAGCGCGTGCTCGACGACTTTATTGCGAACGTGCTGCCTAGTCTCGGGCGCTTACGAGCACAGATCATCCATCACGACGCCAATGGGGACAATGTGGTCGTATCCCCAGATGGACCCGATCAGATCGCCGGCATCGTGGATTTCGGCGATATGATCCACACCGCTCTGGCTACCGATCCGGCGGTGACAGCTTCCGATCTATTTATGGGAGGGGAGATCGTTGAGCCGACGTGCGAGTTGCTGGCCGGCTATGACTCGGTCCTGCCGCTCGAGGAAGAAGAGATCGACGTGCTTTACGACCTCGTTTTGGCGCGCTGCGCGCTAACTGCTGTAATCATTGCTTGGCGTAACACCATCCCCGATGGGCCCGGATATCTGGAGTCTTATGGGCCAGTAGCCCATGCAGCGATCGAAAGGCTCCTGACACTTGGCCGCTCTCACGTGCGCGCAAAGCTTCGCACGGCTTGTAGGTTCCCGCCTTATTGTCCAAAGCCCAGCAAACCGACCGTAGATGAGGATATTGTTGCGCTGGTCGCACGGCGCCAACAATTGCTGGGTGCAACACTGGAGCTCTCCTATGAACGACCTGTGCATGTCGTCCGCGGTGAGGGACCCTGGCTTTTCAGCGCTGACGGAAGTCGCTTATTGGATGCATACAACAACGTTCCGCAAGTGGGCCATGCACATCCTCATGTTGCACGGTCAATCGCGCGACAGGCAGCGGCACTCAATACGAACACACGCTATCTCTATGAAATTGTTCTCGATTATGCCGAACGGCTGGTGGCGACGATGCCGGGTGGATTGGGGTCCTGCTTATTTGTTAACTCGGGCAGCGAAGCAAATGATGCGGCGTTTCGCATGGCTAAGTTGGTGACGGGTAACGAGGGCGCACTTGTCATGGAAAATGCCTATCACGGAATAACGGACTCCATGGATGCGCTGACGCCTTATGATCACGCGAGGCGGCCCCTGCCGCCACATGTCCGTACACTAATGGCACCTGATCCCTATCGTGGGCCCTACAAGAAGGGTCAGGCCGATCTGGCGGTGCTATATGCGGCGGACGCTGACCGCGCAATCGCAGATCTCGCCAAAGCGGGACTAAAGCTCGCCTCCTTCATGATCGACAGCGGCTTCACCAGCAATGGCATTCCAGATGTCCCCAAAGGCTATCTTGCACTGGTGTCGGAGAAAGTGCGGGCAGCCGGCGGGCTCGTCATCGCGGACGAGGTGCAGATTGGCTTTGTCCGCAGCGGTACGCATTTCTGGGGCATCCAGACTCATGACGTGGTGCCTGACTTCGTCACTCTGGGAAAGCCGATCGGCAACGGCTATCCGCTCGGCGCGGTGGTCACCACGCGGGCGATTCTCGAGCAATTCGGCGCTCAGACCGACTTCTTCAGCACCTTCGGGGGCAACCCAGTCGGTTGCGCGGCAGGTATCGCCGTGCTTGACGTGATTGAGCGTGAGGGACTGATGGAGAATGCGCGCGTCACTGGCAACTATCTGCGCGAAGGTCTTCTTGGCTTAATGGATCGGCACGACTGGATTGGCGACGTACGCGGCAAGGGTTTACTCATTGGTGTCGAACTTGTTCACGAAACGCTGGCGCCCGCGGAGGCTGAGACGGAACGCGTTCTAAATTACATGCGGGAAAATCGCGTTTTGGTGGGCCGCGAGGGTCCTCACGGCAACGTTCTCAAGATCCGCCCCCCGCTCCCTTTTTATAAGGAGCACGCCGATATCTTGTTGGATGCTCTCGACAAAGCGCTCACAGCGCTATGACAGCCGACCAGGATACCACGGTCGTAAAGGCTTATATTCAGGGTTTTATGTCGGGTGGTCGGGCGCTGATCGGCTAGCTAGCCGCCGCTTTGGCCTAGACGGATAACTGAGAGGAAGCGGGGCGATCGAATGAGTGTGTAACTGGATGGAACCACGAACATTCAATAAGGAGGGAGCAGACAATGTCCAAGAGCTATAGGGAAAATCAGCCGATCCGCCGGCCAAAGTGTATGGAGGAGCTGCGGCGCTATCAGAAGGGCTCGATCAGCCGCCGCCAGTTTCTGGCCGTCACCTGCCTCGTCCTGGAGAGAGCTGGGAAGGCCGGAGCCTTGCCGGGCAGGAGGCCCAGCAGGGCCTGGTCGGCCGAGGACATCGGCGACCGGG
>JARRKQ010000275.1:0-2699 GCA_037387885.1 Alphaproteobacteria bacterium
GTCAAATACATGGGCGACGGACTTCTAATAGAATTTTCTTCTGCAATCGATGCCGTGGCCTGTGTGCTGGAAATCCAGAAAGCAATCACGGCGCGGGAGGCCGAGATCGAAGAAGACCGCCGCATCGCATTCAGGATGGGCGTCAATCTTGGCGACATTCTCGTTGATGGCGACGACGTTTTCGGTGACGGCGTAAACAAAGCCGCGCGGCTCCAGGAAATCGCTGAGCCAGGAGGCATCTGCATCTCCGGAACCGTGTACGAACTGGTCAAGGGCAAGATCGACCTGGCTTTCCGCGATCTCGGTCATCGAAAGTTCAAAAACATTGCCGATCCAGTGCGGGTCTACTGCTCGGACGCGAATGAACCCAAAATGCAAGAGGCGCCAGTCGGTTGGCCGTTTCTGATATCTGAAAAGCGCAAACCCATCACCGCAGGTGGTTGTCTTTGTGGCGACGTGCGTTACAGAATTTGGTCTCAGCCTGTGACGGTAGCGTTTTGCCATTGTCGGCACTGCCAGCTTGCTCTGGGCGCCCCAGTCAATGCCGTTGCGGTCTTCGAGCAGCAAAATGTTACTTTTGAGGGCGCCGCTCCGGGGCTCTATAGGTCATCGCAGCTCTCCGAGCGGGTATTTTGTAAGAATTGTGGAACCAGCATCTACACAGTCGTCGGGGACCTCAACTATTACTCAATTCGGGTCGCCACGCTCGACAACCCAGCTGACTATCCGCCCGAAGTTCACATTTGCGTAGAAAGCCAAATCCCGTGGGTCGATATCCACGACGATCTTCCAAGGATCAGAACCAGCGACGACCCAAGCTTTTCATCAAGGTGGGTAGCGGTCGGCAAACCTAAGGAAGGCCCGACACCACCGGTGGCCGAGCAGCGGTACGCCGCAAAACGCCAGAAAACTTCATCTTAGTTGGGGGAACTTCGGACGTGGCTCTTTGAGCATTTAGGTGCCCGCGCAGCCCAAGGAATTGTCGGACTTTCAACGATAGCCAAGTTTGTCCGCTTTGGGTCATAAGCGGACATTGCCGATGCGTTTGAGAATGTCCGCTTTTGGGCGGAAAGCGGACATAGAAAATAGCGCTTGCGATGTCCGCTATCAGCCAAGCGGAAGGGTTTGCTCATTGCCTAGTGGAGCAAAATCCAGGTGCAAATAACACTGGTTGCGGGCCCCGGATTTGTACCTATTCAGGCCGTTCGCCGCGCCACTCGATGATCGTTCGGTAAAGGTGGTTGCGGGCTCCTGCGACCACCTTAGAGAGTCCGCTTTCGGGCGGAAAGCGGACACGGGTGTCAGCGCCCCGGATGTCCGCTGGTAGCCAAAAGCGCACACTAGACTATGTGCAGTCCGGCCTTGCGAAGGCCATCGAGATCGCCCTCGCTCGATCAGCACGCTGGCGCCTGGGTATCGTGCGAACGCTAAGATTTCGTCGGGTTTGCGAGTGATGAGCTGCTTGACCGGCTTGTCGCGGGCTTCTTGGCCGGAGGTGCCTTCCTTACCGAGGACGCCGCCGGACCAGTGCTAGGGCGCGTCTTTGTTGCTGCCTTCGCCGGCTTTTTCGCCGCCGGCTTGCTGCCCTTGGCGACCGGCTTTGCCTTGCCGGAGGCGACCCGCTTCGCGGCACTCCGATTGGCAGCGCCCGCGTAACGCGATGCCGCCTTTTTTCGCGCCTTTGCTAATTCAGACCAGGCACGATCGAGGCCTTTGGCAATGTCTTTCCAGGCCCGAGTACTCGACTTGCTAAACGCGTTGATCTGCTTGCGGGCGTTCTTTTGACTGTGCTTGAGGTCCTTCCATAGGTCCGCAACACCGCGACTACCGTCCCTCGCCATCTCGGCAGATTTCGCGCCATAAAGGGCGATTGTTTCACCCATGGATTTGAGCTGAAGCTCGGCTCGGTCGACAAAAGACACGACGTCTTTCTCAAGGCTGGTAGCGGTCTTGGCCACGAACTTGTCGAAGTCTTTGACCGCTTTTTCAGCCTTGGCGTAGTCCTTTTCCGTACGCGTGACGGCGTCGGTTTTTAGGCTATCCAGTTGCTTGCGGAGCGCCGATGCCTGCTCGCCGAGCGCAGCCCTTTGCCGATCGATTCCGCTGGCAACCCTTGTGAGGAAGGCGTCAAAATCGTCGAGGGCCTTCTGTGTCGCCTCGACCTTGGCCTCCGCCGATAAGGTCGTCTTCTTGGCGATGGCGGCGACATCGTCTCGGAGTTTCTTCTGACGTTTCTGAATATCCTGAACGGTCGTCTTCAACGCGTCGGTTGTGTGGGTTTGAACGGCGTCCGCGTGGCGCCGCGCTGCGTCGACGGCGCCGCCGATATCCGACAATGCCGGATGCTGGCCGTGGGATTCGGGCGCTTTGTTGCGTTGCGCCGGTTGCTTGCGTGTCTGCGTCTTGCCGCTTTCGCTCTTCTTCGGCATGGCACGTCTCCGCTCTGCGTTTCTCAGAGGGCCTCCTGATTAAAATTCGTGAGTCCAGTCTACGAACTAAGCATATGGCGTTCGGTCCCCCGCCATCCAGATCGAATCTGCCTCAACGGCAACAGCCGGGACAGCCAACCGCGTCGTTGGAGAAGGATGTCCGCAAATAGCCAGGAGCTGACTCTCAGCCTAATTGGCCGGAGGGCTGCAGTCCGATCTAACTGGACTTCGGGCGCCGAGCGAATGTGGCCTTTGAGACATCGTTGGCGC
>JARRKQ010000276.1:0-2969 GCA_037387885.1 Alphaproteobacteria bacterium
CAGACTCGGGCTACTTCAAGATGCCCAACTGGCAGTTTGAAGTAGCCCGAGTCTGGGTAGGCCGTGAACGGGCCCTCGAACACGTCCTGCAAGATGGCAATGGCGTCGCCAATCAGATCGGCCGGCGTGTGCATGACCCCTGCAGCCTCGACGTCGAATCCGGCGAGCACTTTGACCGTCTCCTCGAAGGGAATATCTCGGTCCGGCGCGAAACTGAGTACCTGCCCCGTCGCGCTCCGCCGCGCAGAGAAGCCCGCCCAGACCGGACAGCCCGTTGCCGTCGCCGCGGCGAAGGCGGACGGCATGCGGTCCGGATGATGCATCATTTCCAGAAGGATGAGGTCGCAGCCCTCCTCGACGAGCAGTGCGGCCAGCTCCGCGAAAGCGGCTGTCATTTCAGCTTTGCCCGGCGCCCGCGCCAGGTCCGCATGCGCCGTGCCGCCAGCCATTGGAACCATGTGGGACAGCGACCCGGCTACCACGACCCCAGTTACGAATAATGACCTGAGGTCAGAAACGCACTAGTCTGACCGAACAACAGAACAAGACCGCAATCGTATTGCGTGGCAGAGGGAGGAGCTGGACGATGGCGTCAATCGAATGGAGCATCAAGGGACCGCATTTCGCGAACTGCAATTGCGATTATGGGTGCCCGTGTCAATTCGTCGCGTTACCGACGCACGGCAATTGCGAAGCTGTCACCGGATGGCGGATCGACGAGGGTCATTTCGGTGACATCCAACTAGATGGGCTCAACTCGGCAACCATTTATGCGTGGCCGGGCGCGGTTCATCAGGGAAACGGTACAATGCAAGTTATCATTGACGAACGTGCAAATACTGCCCAGCGTGAGGCACTCGTGAGCATCCTTCAAGGGGAGCATGCGGACGAGGGCGCGACTATGCTGAGTATCTACCGTTCCATGTGCACGACGGTTCTCGAACCCTTGTTCAAGCCCATCGAAATAACCATCGACGTTGAAAGTCGGACGGCAGAATTGAATATTCCGGACTATATTGAAACAGCATTGAGACCGCTCAAGAATCCGGTAACTGGCGCGGTCCACCGAGCGCGAATTGATCTCCCCAACGGCCTGGAATTTCGCCAGGCGGAAGTGGCAAGCGGCAGATCCAGGGTTCTGGGCGGCATCCCAATGGAATTTACCGATAGCCACGCGCATCTCGCTGAGGGTCGGCTAACTTCGAGTGGTCTTCAGGAATAACTGGCGGCCATTAGCACGAAGGCTTGGCGGCCCCTCAATATCCGCTAACTGAAATAGCCCTCCCCCATATCGGGGATCAGGAGCAAAGCGGACCTCCTCGGGTATCCCAGGGAACGTCCGCGAATAGCCGAGGCTGTTCTCTAATTCGGGGATTGGCTGTCAAGCTCTCCGTGATGTGCCTGCCGGGTTCACTGTTCTCTCCGCAGTAGGGGCAATGCCCTCCGCATGATGGCGTTGGAGGACGTTGGCGGATCAATGTTGAAATCGCGCTCGCCCGATTTGGGCTTCGCACAGAATCGGTCGATCTCGCCGACGCCGCCGTCCCGACAGGGACATCCTCTCCGCTTTCGCGGAATGCTTGGACCTTGTTTTTCTAAGCCGCTGCCTCCTTGGTGGACCAGATGAAGTCGGTTCCGTCGCGCCACATACGGTGGAGGATGACCGCCAGCTTTCGGGCCACGGCGATCTTGGCCTTCTTGAAGCCGATGCGTTGTTTGAGGCGCACGCCCCAAGCTTTGAGCTTGCACCACTGGGGCACGCGTGTGAGCAGGACGCCGGCGGCCTCGAAGAGGTAGGTTCGGACCATGGCATCGCCGCATTTGGAGATCCGCCCGGTCCAATCGACCTCGCCCGAGGCATGGCGGCGCGGCGTCAATCCGAAGTAGGCGCCGACGCTCCTGGAACGTCGGAAGCGGCTCGGTTCATCGATTGCAGCACAGAAGGCCAAGGCATTGATCGGCCCGATGCCCGGCACCGTCATGAGACGGCGGCTCTCGTCGTTCTCCCGGGCCATGGTCAGGAGCGTCCGGGTCAGGCTTGCGATCTCACGGCGCACACTCTCGCGGATGCCAAGCAGGGGACGAATGGCCTCCTGCAGCAAGCGATGCCCGGCAACGAGTTCCTCGGCCCGGAAGCGGAAGGCCTTGCCGCTCGCTTTACCGATGACAAGACCATGGTTCTTGAGCAGACCGCGGATCTGGTTCTCGAGATCGCGCTTGACCTTGACCAACTGGGCCCGGCTATTCAGCAGTGCCCGGATCTCGTGACACGGTAGGCTTTTGACCTGGACCTCCTTGTACCAGCCGGCCTGCATGATCCGCGCCACACCATAGGCGTCGTTGCGGTCGGACTTGTTGATCTGCAATGAAAGCGCCGCCTTGGCGTGGCGGGCGTCGATGCAGATCACCGGCAGGCCAAGGCCGCGCAGCTCGTGCCACAGCCAGGTCGTAGTCGGGCCGGTCTCGAGCCCGATACGCACCAGGTCCGCCGCTTTCACCTTGACGAAGTCGGCGATCGCTACCGGCTCAGAGACCACCGTGCCCTCAGACACAATCTTACCACGCCCATCGACCACACAGATAGAAGTCTCCTTGAGCGACACGTCCATTCCAACATAGAGTTTCATAGCTGCTCTCCTGATCGTTCGTTGCACTGAAGCTGGCTCACGCCAAACTTCGCCAGATTACGGAGAGCAGCGCCCTCTATCGATCAGGCTCGACCCAATCCCCGAATTACGCCATGTTGAAAAACTGGCCGATCATGGGTGTGTTGTTGCGCGCTGGTTTGTGCCCCGGCTCCTGGGCTATGCAGCCGCTTCGGTGGGCTCCTGCAGGGGAAACAGCTTTGCCAGTTTCCTGAGGTTCTGGGCGGTGGCGGCGAGGAGGAACTCGTCTTGGGCGCCGGTGGGTCCGCGCAGGCGCAGTCGGCCAAGCCCGAGGATGCGTTTCAGGTGGGCGAAGAGCATCTC
>JARRKQ010000277.1:0-2676 GCA_037387885.1 Alphaproteobacteria bacterium
GCCCTGGTGCCGATTCCGGAGAGAGGCACGAGCCCGCGAGCGACATCCACACATCAGCGGTGGACAGTCTGAAAGCGCTTGACCCAAACCGGCCGATTAGAGAAGCGGACATCAGACCGCGCGGCGCACATTGCGCGCCGGCGGCAGTTCAACGTTGGTGTCAACTTCTCAGCGGATCGGCGGCGCGTACAGAATGCCGCCTTTGCTCCAGAGCCGGTTGAGGCCGCGGCTTATCCTCAGCGGTGAACCCGTACCGACGTTTTTTTCGAAAACCTCGCCGTAGTTGCCGACGTGTTTGACGATCCGGACGACCCAGTCTTTGGTCAGCCCCAGCTGCTCGCCATAAGTACCCTCCATGCCAACAATACGCCTCACGTTGGGATTTGTTGACTTCAGCATTTCGTCGACATTCTTCGAAGTAATGCCTGCCTCCTCGGCGTTGATCATCGCGAACAGAACCCATTTCACGACGGTAAGCCACTGATCGTCGCCCTGCCGCACGACTGGACCGAGCGGCTCCTTTGAAATGATTTCCGAAAGGACAAGGTGCTCGTCCGGGTTGGCCAGTCTCAACCGATAGCCGTACAGACCGGACGCGTCGGTCGTGTAGGCGTCGCAGCGGCCAGCGTCATAAGCTTTGATAGTCTCGTCCGCGGTCGCAAAAGCCGCGGTCTTGAGCTGCATGTTATGGGCGCGGAAGTAGTCAGCCAGGTTGAGCTCGGTAGTCGTGCCCTGACCGACGCAAACCGTAGCGCCGTTCAGCTGGAGCGCCGAAGTTACCTTTAGCGACTTGCGGACCATAAAGCCTTGCCCGTCGTAGAAATCGACACCCGCAAAGATCAGCCCCAGACTGCTGTCGCGTGAGCTGGTCCATGTTGTATTGCGCACGAGAACATCAATCTCGCCCGATTGAAGTGCTGTGAAACGGTCCTTCGCTGACAATGCGACGAATTTTATTTTCTTCGGATCGTCGAAGATCGCTGCTGCGATCGCGCGGCAGACATCGACGTCAAGCCCTGTCCAGTTGCCCTGAGCATCCGGAAAACCAAAACCGGGGAGTTCGCCATTGGTGCCGCAATTGAGACTGCCACGGTCCTTCACTGCCTTTAGTGTTTGCGCAGATGCGCCTTGCGCGGAGAATGCGACGGCAAGCGCAAGAAGACCGAGAAGACGCTTCATGTTCGTGTCCTCCTTTGAGGCACTTTTCTTCCCGCCGTACGGGTCGGAACACTCGGCGGAAATCTATCAATGCTGGACGCAGTTTAAGTCAGGAACGCTGATTTGGTCGGCGATTGCAAGGTTTGTCCGCTTTGGGGCATCAGCGGACATTATGGCCATGCAGGAGCAGTGTCCGCTTTACCGCACAGCGGCGCGTACGAAGGCCGTCAGTTGTTCGCGTGTTGAGGAAGATTTTCGCCCGCGATCGCCAGAGCCTCGGCTTCTTCCTCGATTTGCAGCGCGTCATTGAAACGGTTGAAAAACCCGCATAGCGCGACGCGCAGGGTCAGTTCGACGATCTGCGCTTCGCTGAAATGCTGGCGCAAGCGTTCAAACACATTGTCACTGATACGGTTGGCGCTCGTGGTGACCAGAGCGGTGTATTCAACCACCAGCCTGTCGACCTCGTCGAGTTCGGGATGATCCTCGTAGGCCAGCAGCCGGTCGATACCCTGGTGCGAGAGCCCTTCGACCTCGAGCACCGGACGATGATGGGCCACGCAATATTCGCATTTATTGAGCTGCGAGGTGACCACGATGGCAATTTCAATATAGCGCCGCTTGACGTTGCCCTGCGCCTTGAGCTCCATCAGCAAGCTCATCAAGTGATTGAGCGCAGCCGGCACATGGGCGAACACCGCGCATTGATTGCGGAACGGACCGTAGCTGTCGCAAAAGCGTTCGTACACATCGGCAACCGCTGCAGGCAGTTCGCTCGAGGGTATGTTTCGTACTCTGGCCATCATTCACGCTCCGCCTGTCCCGGTCGGCCGTCATACGCTGACGGCTTGAGCCGCACCAGTATCGAAAGGTCGGCTACCGACTTTAGCACATCAGGCAATCGACTCGCACCGGATGGCTCATTGCACGGAAAGGTCTTTTGGAAGCTGAAGAGGATCCCGGCACCGATTGGCTGATTTTCTATCTCGGGAAAGCTGGCCATCGTTCTGCGAACGATTTGTATCACCTGATCAGCTGTCAGCGCCAGGTTCTTGGGCGTGCAATATAAAGGCTGCTGGTTTCTTTTCCTTGTAAGATAGGCATTGGCCCATTCGAGGCCATCCAATGTTGACCCAAAAAGTACAACATACAGCTTTTTGTCGGTATTGGTGGCGGCCTGATCGTACCGCCTCATGGCCTCGGCCACCGTTACATAATTAGCCGCCACGGCGGAATTTGCCGTAAACATACAAGCCAGCAGGGCGATTGAAAAATACCGCACGGCCTCCTCCAT
The DNA here is from genome assembly GCA_037387885.1 of Alphaproteobacteria bacterium. Lineage (GTDB taxonomy): Bacteria > Pseudomonadota > Alphaproteobacteria > JAPULJ01 > JAPULJ01 > DATKZM01. Next base: position 2,453 of record JARRKQ010000277.1, read on the forward strand.
CAATGCAGCGCGTACAACCTTTGCGGTGTTGAAAGACAACTGCTTGCCTGATCCCGGCGGGAATGATTGTCCGGGCAGCACAGGCGCTCTTGCATCAACGACGTTCACGGTCCAAGGAACTCGTTGTTTTCCCAACGACCCGCCTGCTTTACGGTACCGTCTGCTGCATAAAGCGTGCCTCGCCCATTGTACTTGGCGTCCTTGAACTCCCCGACGTATTTCGC
>JARRKQ010000278.1:0-3416 GCA_037387885.1 Alphaproteobacteria bacterium
CACAGGTGATCGACAACACGATATTGCCGGAAAGCAATGAGGAACAACTCCGCCACGAAGTAGCGGCAGCCACCTTGTTGCTCAATCAAAATGGCATTGTCGGCTACAGTGGACATGTAAGCGTTCGCCTCCCCTCCGACGATGCGTTTTTGATCCAACCTGTCGATCACAGCCGAGCCGAGCTCAAGCCGGAGCAATTGCTCGTCTGTAATCTCGAGGGAAGAAGGGTCGACGAAAGCGAAACCGAACGTCCGCCCGGCGAGAGATTCATTCACAGCGAGGTATACAAATCCCGCCCCGACGTTCGGGCCATCGCCCATTTTCATCTCGATTTGACGACCACCTTCAGCCTTGTCGAGGGCCTCCATTTGCAGCCGATCAAAAATCATGCGGCACGCTGGGGAAGCGGCATTCCCGTCCAGCCCGACCCGGCCCACGTCAACACGCCGGCATTGGGCCGTGGCATTGCAGAGACGTTAGGCCCCCATCACGCCATGATCATCCGCGCTCATGGCCAAGTCGTCGTCGCGGAGACGCTGCGCGCACTTCTCATCGATTGCATTCATTTCGTGGAGAATGCGGAAACTTTTTACCGTGCGGCGGGTTTGGGCCGCGTCTTGCCCCTCACCGAAAGCGAATTGGCCACGTTCCAGCGCTCCTTCAGGCGGAACAAGCATTCCGTAAAACTGTGGAACTATTACGTGAAACAAGGGCTTGTCTCGGGTCTCATCCCGGCGGAATGGCGCGAACAGCTTCAGCTTAGGGATTAGGAATAACCAGACGACGATTATTCGACCGAAACCACGCTATGCTTTGGCGATAAAGCGCGAGATAGTCTTCCTTCGAGCCATATTTGGCTTCGAGCTCCTCGGAAGAATAGGGTTGGAACTGACCGCGGTTGCCGCAGGTAATATCGATCGAATCGGTAATAACGGGCGGCAACGACACGGGTGTTGGCCTTCCCAATGGATAGTCGGAATCCGGAAACCGGATGCCGCCTACGGGCCAGGCATTCTCATCGACAAGCGGTATGGGGACGTTTACCCCCGGCAGCGGATTAAACGTTTCGGTCGCGTCGGACGAAGGTCCCAGCGCAAAAACGGTGCTGGGCGGCAGGTCAGCCGCGGACCGCGCGCTGCTCGCGCCGATCGTCTTCGCGATGGCGACAATCATGGCCCGGATATAGGGCGACATGTCGAGCGGATTGAGCGCGTGCCACTGATCCTCTGTGCAGCCCGCGAACGCAGCCGCGCCCGATGGCGGGCGCATCATTCGATGCGGCGCGGGGATATCGTAGCGGCGGTAGTGCGCCGTCGTCACGGCGGTCGAGGTCAGCCCTGCGCGCAGTCGATAAAAGTCGGTATAGGCCGCGACATCGACAAATAGGGGATCGGTCTCCGGGCGGCTCATGAGCTCGAACCAGGCGAGCGGCTTTGCATCGGGCACGATGTAGGGATGCTGTTCGGCATCTATGCGTTCCGCGAGGCTGTTCAACGCCATCCAATTGCCGACACCGTTTACCGAAATGGCGCCGTCAAAGATGCCTTCTCCCGTGACGGGGTCGACATTGAAGCCTTCCGCAACGAAGGTGTTCACCATCCAAGCGCTTTGCGACTTTCCACCGAGGATCAGCTTGGAATAGGTGCCGTGCTCGAAGCCCGGAGCGGAAACCGCCGCCGTGCGGCCGGAAAGCAGACGGGCAAAATCGCGCAAGATTACGAGGCCTACACCTTGTGCGTATTCGGGAACGTCTTCCGAGAGACCTGTCTGCCACTGCACGCGGGCATACGTCATGGCGTGGCGCTGGAAGAAACCATTGCCGAGGCCGTCGCGATATTCCGCACGTGACGGCGGGTTGGGCTCGTCGATTTCGTTGACGAGATTCAAGGTCCGGGGCCGGCCCCGGTTTTCCGAATCGATAAAGGCAATTTCGTTCTCGGGCTCTCCCGGTGCGGGGGCGAATATCTCGAACTCCGATTCATATTCGAGCATGCCGCGATCGTTTTTCGAAACGTCTTCAAGACCCACGACATCCTCATGGGAATCGACCACACCTCGAACCACGCCATAGGTCCGGACGTAAGCCACGCCGTTGAAACTTCCGACGGGTTCCGTTCCGCTCACGCTGAGGCCGACGATACGTGATTCAGAAACTGTTTGTGCCGTCACATCCGATGAAATCGCCGACGCGCCCAGCGACAGCGCGAGGGCAATCGTGCCAGCCAGTCCAATTCGTAGCGAACGAAGCATCGGGCTCTCTAGGCCTCCAGAATTGGCGAACACTGAGTATGAGAAGGACTATGGATACTACGCAACTGGCCGAGGAAAACCAATCAAAGAGCGCCCCATGGACCAAGGCGCAGCCTCGCTTCGCTCGCGCCACTTTCGCCAAACACATGAAAGAGGCTATTTTCAGCTTGAGCCGGACCCAGCCGGTTTGGAGGGACACATTTCTAGGAAAGGAAAACTACCATGCGCGGTCTGTTTCTGTTTGCTGTCGGAGCCCTTTCGGGGATCGCACTTCACGGGGCGATCGCCCAGTCCGGTACGCCCGATATCGGTGCCGTAAACCACGTCGGCATTAACGTGCCCAACCTTGAAGAAGCCGCTGCCTACTATACCGACGTGATGGGCTTTCCCGAGGCGTTCCGGCTCAACAATGACGAGGGCGAGCTCGATATGGTTTATGTTCAGGTGAGCCAAAACACGTTCGTGGAGCTGCGGCCCGCAAATGAAAACCGTCCGGCGGGCATTACCCATTTTGGCTTGCATGTGAACAATTTGGAGAATCTGTACACCACATTGTCCGAACGGGGCGCGGATATCCAAGAGGTAAGAGCCAGCGGTGCCGGAACGTTCGCGATTCTATCGAATGTCATCGACCCTTACGGAAATCGTATGGAACTGACGGAACTGCCGCCCGAATCGCTTCATCGCCAAGCGATGGAGCGCTGGCAATCACGGTAACGGCGCCATTCAGATCGCGATCTTGAATTGAAGACTATTAGGCCCGCCCTCCAAGCTATTTGGCGGGCGGGCCATTCGTATCGCACGGCAGGGACGCGTTAACAGTGCATTTATTCTTAACTCTCAAAATGAACCTCGTATCGATCGCGGAACGCCAACCAGGCGCTCACGATATCGGGAGTGGTGGCATATGAGGATCTGGATTCTCGGTATTGCAACATTGATCCTCGCCGGTTGCGCCATTCAGCGCGCCCAAATCGCGAGCGAAGCACAAGAACAAATGGTCGGAATGTCCAGCGAGGACGTTCTCGCTTGCATGGGACCACCGGAGATCCGCGACGAAGAAGGCGAAACGGAAGTCTGGGCTTACAATTCAGGCGGCAGAACCGTTGGAAGCGGCACCAGCTTCGGCTTCGGCAGCGGAGGGTATTCCGGTTTTGGCGTGGGCG
>JARRKQ010000279.1:0-2627 GCA_037387885.1 Alphaproteobacteria bacterium
CAGGGGGGCGGGAATAGATGACGGCTGCGTCCGGGTTTGCCGTTTCGCGCCGCGTCACCATCGTCAACGGGCGCGGCCTGCACGCGCGCGCCGCCGCCATCCGCTCGGTCAGAATCGCCCGATCACCGATGGACTCGCCGCAGAACGCAGTCTGCTGTTGCCGCTCAGGGCGCGGGCCGACCTGGTCATCGACACCTCGGCGCTCACGCCGGCCGAACTGCGCCAGGTGCTGACGGGGCATTTCAGGCCCCCCGACGCGCAGGGCATGACGGTCTGCATAACCTCCTTCGCTTATCGCAACGGACTGCCGCGCGAGGCCGACCTGGTGCTCGACGTGCGCTTTCTGCGCAACCCGCACTACGCCCCGGACCTACGAGCGTTGACCGGCCGCGACGAAGCCGTCGACCGCTTCATTGCGGCCGATCCCCGCTTGCAGCCGTTCTTCGGCCGGCTCACCGAGCTCATCGCCTCGCTGCTGCCGGAATTCCGCCGCGAGGGCAAGAACTACCTGACCATCGCGTTCGGCTGCACCGGCGGGCGGCACCGCTCTGTCGCCATCGCCGAACGCCTGGCAGCCTGGTTTGCGGACCGCGGCGAGCCGGTCACGCTGGTGCACCGGGAACTCGACAAGGCGTATCCCGTGCGGCCACAAGGCCCGTGATTTACCCCGGAATTGGCTGTACAACGTCCGGCAAAAAGGCGGAAAGGTTGCCCTATGATCGGAATGGTTTTAGTCACCCACGGCCGCTTGGCCAAAGAGTTTCTCCATGCGCTCGAGCATATCGTCGGGCCGCAGGAGAAGTTGGGGACGGTCTGTATCGGCCCCGACGACGACATGGAGGAGCGCCGCAAGGAGATTATCGAGCAGGTCAAGGCCGCCCAGGACGGCGACGGCGTGGTACTGCTGACCGATATGTTCGGCGGCACGCCTTCGAACTTGGCCATCTCGGTGCTGGTCGAGGGCGAGGTCGAGGTCATTGCCGGTGTCAACTTGCCCATGCTGATCAAGTTGGCGAGCCTGCGCGGTGAGGCACCGCTCAAGCAGGCCGTTCACGAGGCGCAGGAAGCCGGCCGTAAGTACATCAGCGTGGCCTCCCAGCTGCTCGCCGAACAGGCCTCGTAATCAGGGGGGCGGGAATAGATGACGGCTGCGTCCGGGTTTGCCGTTTCGCGCCGCGTCACCATCGTCAACGGGCGCGGCCTGCACGCGCGCGCCGCCGCCAAGTTCGTCAAGCTGGCTGGGTCTTTCGATGCTGAGGTCGTGGTGGCAAGGAAAGACATCGAAGTTTCCGGGTCCTCGATCATGGGGCTCATGATGCTGGGCGCCGCTCCGGGCTGCGAGTTGGAGCTGCGCGCCAACGGGCGCGCCGCGGAAGCCGCTCTCGATGCCCTAAGCGGCTTGATTGCCAACCGGTTCGACGAGGAGGTCTAGGTCCGGTGGCGCGCAAGGCGAAATCAACGCGGAGCAAGTCGGCCGCAGCGAAGCGCAAGACCGGCGCCAAGGCGGCCGCCCGGCGGTCCCGCCCGGCGCGGCGCGCGCCCGAGCAGGTCTTCGAAGGTCTGGCGGTCTCGCCCGGCATCGCGATCGGCCCCGCCTACATTCGCGAGAGCGGCGACATTCAGGTCCCGGAGTACGCGATCGCCAAGACCGAGATCGCGGCCGAGCAGGAGCGCTTCGACGCGGCCGTGACCAAGGCGTCGCGCCAACTCGCGAAGCTGAAGGCCAAGGCAAGCAGCCTGCACGGCGCGGCGGCCGAGGAACTCGGCTTCCTGCTGGACGCCCATCTTCAGATGGTCGAGAGCTCGCGCCTGCTGACCGGCGTGCGGCGGCGCATCGAGCAGGACTTGATCAACGCCGAAGCCGCCGTCAAGGCGGAGATCGCGGCGATCGCCGAGAACTTCGCGGCGATCGACGATGCCTATCTGCGGGCCCGCGCCGACGAGATCGGCGAGGTCGGCATGCGGATTCTGCGCAAGCTGGTGCAGCGCGACTACCGCGGGTTTGCCGTCCTCCAGGCCGGCAGCATCGTGGTCGCCGAGGAGATTACCCCGGCCGACACCGCGCTTATGGATCCGCAACGCATCGGCGGCTTTGCCAGCGTTCTGGGCGGCGCCGAGGGGCACACGGCGATCATGGCGCGGTCTCTCGGGCTTCCCGCGGTGCTCGGCATCGCCGACCTCCTGAGCGCGATCCGCAGCGGCGACCTGCTGATCGTCGATGGCTCCAATGGCCTCGTCTTCGTCAATCCGACGGCCAGGCGCGTGGCCACCTATCGACGCCGTCGCGCGGTGCTGGCACGCGAGGCCAGGGCGCTCAGCCGCCTGCGCGACGTGGCGGCCACCACGCGCGACGGTCAGACGGTGAGCCTGCAGGCGAACCTGGAGCTGCCCAACGAGGTGGGCCAGGCGATCGCCGCGGGCGCCGAGGGCGTCGGCTTGGTGCGGACCGAGTTCCTCTATATGAATCGGAACGATCTGCCGAGCGAGGACGAGCAATACGATTCGCTGATGCAGATCGTCGTGGGCATGGCAGGCCGCCCGATCACGGTGCGCACCCTCGACGTCGGCGGCGAGAAGCTGGCGGGTTCGTTCGGCGAGTCGGTCACCCAATCGACCAACCCGGCACT
>JARRKQ010000280.1:0-2602 GCA_037387885.1 Alphaproteobacteria bacterium
CACTCGCCCAGCCATGGAACCGAGCTGGTGAGCAACCTGGCGCACGCCCTGGGGCTTACCGTGCGTTCCCCGCGCCCGAAGCGGATTGTGTTTAAAGCCCCGACGATGCCCGAGGCGGAATTGGGCGAACTGAATCTGGTCCGCTTCACCGATGATAATCGCAAACGCGATCTCATCTTTTACGAGCTAACCTGGTCGCCGATCAACCAGCCGGCCAAAGACGCAGTTGCCTTTGACAATTCTGAGATCTACAGGACCCGCCGCGCCTCGCTCAATCACGCCATGCGCCTCTTCGTGAACGATGTGGCCCCCGACCCGATCGCTTTCGCCGGCAATAAAGGAACCGCCATCCTGACGTCCATTAGCCAGTCCATGTGCTGGATGTGGAGTTCGACCTGGAGCGACTTGCCGGAGGAGACGGTCGGCCAAGTCTGCGAAATCGGGGCGAAGTTCGGTAGCCGCGCGACCATCGACGATGTCGCTTTCATCACGCACAGCTTAGGCAGCCGCGCCACCATGGACGCCTTGCAAGACATCGCCCGCCGTGCCGATGACGTCGGCCTGGCCGACGACCCGGACGTGCTGCGCCTGACCGAGCCATTGAAGCAACGCGAAGTGCAGCTATTTATGCTCTCGAACCAGCTCCCTCTCTTGGAGGCCGGCCAGGAACCAAAGGAGGTCACCGGCCGGGCCGCCGACTACTGCGGGCCCGATTCGCCTTTCGCCGACCGGCGCTTTGTCAAGGCCTTGAAGATGATCGCCTTCAGCGACCCCAACGACATCATGAGCTATCCCCTGCCGGTGGATTGGGTAGATCACTACGTGGACTCCCGGCTCTGCCCCGAAGTCACCAACGTCACCATCAACGTTGCCAATGTCCGTTCGCTGCTCGGGCTCGGCGAGGTCGCGGACCCCTTGACCGCGCACACCGGTTACGGGGCAGACGAGCGTGTAGGCGGCCTTTTGGCTCAAGGGGCCGGCCACGGCGAGCCCGCCGAGATCGTTCAGGAGCGCTGCACGTGGTTTTCCACAGACGAGAGCCTCATGAACTGACCGATCAATTGACCACGTCAGCATGCTGAGGAGTTCGGTGTGATGATGCCGGCAAGAACGACCCGGTTTTGCCATTAAGAGCCGTTTTCGCAGTATAGTCGGTGCGTGGGTTCGTCAGGTCAGCAATGAACGCAATGAAAAGGCTAGGTCGGCTCTCTCTCATTTTTGTTCTAATTGGGCTTGGTGTCCTGGCTGGGGTTGTGTACTCGAAAAAACCGAGTCACCACCGCGAGTGGAAAGCCGAATATGCCGTGTTGCCGCGCGCCAATTTCGAGGGCGATCGCCTAATCGTAAATGACCTACGAAATTTCTCATACAATTCCGACGGAAGCGTTCGCGAAGCCCGTTATGAGAATCGGACATATGATCTCTCGAAACTGGAAAGCCTTTGGTACGGAATCTCGCACTTCTTTGACTATGGGTTGGCCCATACGTTTGTAAGCTTCGGGTTCCAAGACGGGCAGTACCTGACGATTTCGGTAGAAGCACGTCAGGCGAAAGGGCAGAGTTATCATCCCTTGCGCGGGCTGCTGCGCGAATACGAACTTATTTACCTGGCGGCCGATGAGCGCGACGTTATCGGTGTGCGGACGCACGTCCGGCGGGAGCGGGTTTACTTGTACGAAGTCGAGGTCGAGACGGAAAAAATCCGGTGGCTGCTGTCGGGCATGTTGGGAACCATGAATGCCCTCTACCGGACACCGGCCTTCTACAACACCTTGCTGGACAACTGCACGACCAACATCCTGGAGTACGCTGAAAGACTCTCGTTTTGGGATATCTACTTTGACTACCGTGGCCTACTGCCCGGTTATTCAGACTCCCTGATCTACGAGATCGGTAGGCTAGACACCACCCTTCCGCTCGAGGAGTTACGCCGAGAAAGTCGCATAGACCCCGCGGCTACATCGATAAATGACCCAGACTTTTCGAACAAAATACGGAAAGTCCAACCGTCGCGATAGGTTGCCCATTCTTCCGAGCCGTTTGTAACGGCTGCAATCGTCTAATGCCATATATTGATACAGGCTCGGAGCGAACATTTCTATAATTGGCGCAGACCCCATACCGCCTTGAACGGGAAGCAACCACAGTAGTTGCTCATGACCCTTTCAACATACACTTGGTCCGTGCAGGGCTATCCCCCACCCCCAAGCTGCGGTAAGGTTCTTATTAGGATTGATTCGCGCCCTGTGATCTACAGCGAGGTCTCAGCCGTATCTTGATCGTAAATCTGCTTCCCGGCATGGCCGAGCGAAAATTCTTGGGCTGAGACGATGATCAGACGCGACCTTCTAGTAATGTTAGGTGCTTCCACGCTCTTGTCAGGAGCCTCAGCAACGCCAGTCATGGCGACGGCACGCGGGAGTAACATGGATAAATTTGTTAAGCGTCAAGCAGCTAAACAGATGGAAAGAAGAGAACAGAAAGAGAAGATAGAAAATGAGCAGGCTAAGCATAATCAGAAGCAGAAGTCGGACGAGTAGATTCAAGCGGCGGTGTTCATGCTGACGAAGGGCGCTGCCCGTTCGTAGTGAAAAATAGTAAT
>JARRKQ010000281.1:0-2599 GCA_037387885.1 Alphaproteobacteria bacterium
TGACGAAAGCTCCGACGTCCGTTTGGCACGTCCTCCTCGCCGCGGCCGGCTACGCGGCACTGATCTACGCGCATATACCGAGCGCCCTGTTGTTCTCGCCGGTGATGGTCCTCTTCGTCCTGATCCGACACCGGCCCTCTTCGGTGCCGCGGGCTCTGGTCCTGCCGGTCGTCTTGGGCCTCGGCCTCGCGGCGGCCTACCTCGTGCCGGCCTTGACGACGCAGGACTACATCAATGCTTCGGCGTGGTGGGAGCTTGGCGACGGGCACTACGATGCCCGCAACTGGTTGTGGCTCGATGGCCGCGATGCCAAGCCTTTCGCCGACGTCTTGCTGTTCGCCTTCCTCATGACGACCGCGGCCGGCGCGTACATGGCGATCGACCTTTGGGTAAGGGGCCATGCGAGGTCTCGCATCCTCGTCTTCGGCGCCGTGTCTCTGCTCTACGCTTGGTTTCTGATGACCTATCCGTCGAGCCTTCTTTGGGAGCACATCGAGCCTCTCCGGAAAGTGCAGTTTCCCTGGCGCGTCGGCATCGTCGTCGATCTCTGCGCCGCGGCGGTGGCTGCCGTTTGGCTGGACCAGGTGTTGGCGAGGAAGAGCCGCGGGTTTGTCTTCAAAGTCTATTTTTGCGTACCGTTTGTTCTCTTCGGGATTTTCTATGCGTCCAGCGCTATGACCTTGCACGAATTTCTATTGAGTGTCGTGGATCCGGAGGGCGCTCAGCCGATCGGGGAATACGACGCCCCGGAATATCGCACCACTTGGTTGGTCGAGTCCGGCGAAGGACTAAGCTTCGGCCCCTTGCGCGACAAACTCGATCGGGTCCCTGAGGTCAGCCTGGTTTCCGGCGACGGCACCGTCAGGATCACGCGTCAGGATCTGGACGAGCTGGAGATTGCGGTCGAAGCGAGGACGCCGGTTCGGGTGCGTTTTCGCCGCTTCTATTATCCCGGTTGGTCTTTGGTCGATGTCGCAAGTGGGTCGTCCTACGAGACCGGCCCATCCAGGTGCTCGGTATGCTGGAGGCAGACCTCCCGATTGGCGCTCACAGTCTCGTCCTCAGTCGGCAGGCGATTGAGGAAGAGCGCCTCGGGACCCTCATTTCGGCCGCGAGCCTGATCGCCTGCCTTGTCCAGATCGCAGGCGCTCTCGCAAAGACGCGAGCCGACAAAGCGCGAGGACCCGGTTCGAAGTGCATTGGGGCGGCTGACGGGAGGCAGATGGAATAAGGCACTGACAACACATCTTTTCGTCCTGCCCAAATTGGCCATGATGGAAGGCGACCGACGCGGCGCAGCTCCATCCGACCGGCAAGGTCGGATCAAGTCTGAAGGGGAAAAGGGCGAGTCGCCGTCGGCGGTACGGCACCGCGGCAAGACTTTCGACCGTTGCTCCCGAGACGTCGACTCAAGCTTCGCGGCACTTTTCCCAATCGAGCCCCCGGAAGCACGGCCCGGTGGTCGCCTCCGAGAACTTGATATCGCAATGACCGCAGTTCCACTCGAGAACCTTCACGGTCTCGTCTCGGTCGATGCTCATGTCCCAGCCGATCACCGAGAAGTGCGGCACCTTCCTGTGCAGTTCCAAACCGGCCTCGACCGCTTCCTTGAATTTCGGAATGCGCGCGTTCTCGAAGATAAACCCCGAATCGGGATGACTTTGCCAGCGCCGCCAATCTTCGGTGTAACCGAATGAATCGAGATGCCCGTCGTCGCTCGTGATGGCGACTTTGACGGAGTTGTCCGACTGGATCCACGACGTATCCTTCCGGCCAAAACGCAGATACGATGCGCGCAAAGAAACGCTGCCGTTCTTTTCTTTCACGGTCGTGATTCTAAGGGTCGCGACGGACCCGGTCATGATGTCGTCGAAGAACTCGTGCTGTCGGATCGGCGATTGTATGACGCAATTGCCGAAGCTACGGAATCGATCCTCGGTTACCTCGTGGTCAGCCAGCTTCATCACGCCAACGCCGCGGCCCTCGCCATCCCTCTTGACGAAGACCTCTCCATCGGTCGGAGAAATTCGCTCGCAAAGGTCTTGAATAGTTATCCGCGCAAGCTCTTTGTCGTAAAATATTCCGTCGATATAATATCCGATGTCAGGCAGCATGTTTGTTCTGAATAGGATATTTGAGAATGTTTTGAACTCTGCTGCTACCCGTATTTTCTTGTTTACTTTCGGGCTAACGATCTTTCCAAAAAAGTTGTCGGGTATCCAGCCTTCTTTGAATTCGCCCCTTATCAAGGAATAGACGTAGAGCCACGGGGCGTAAGATTTGGATCCGAAAATCTCCGCAGCGTATTCGTCCGCGGTCTTCTTCAATTCGTCCGTGAGTATTTGTGAGTTATGCTTTTGTATTGCGTCTACGGCCGCCATGGCTTCCTTCTTGTGGCGCAGGTCGTAAAAATAGGAATGCGCCGCGTTCAAGACTCTCTCGCCGCTGTATTTGACGTCATCCCGAATGGTCATTGGAATATCTCAGCACTCGCCTGCAAAACGATCTTCGGGCCACGCTCCGCCTGGCCGGGTCGCCGACCCAATACGTCCGCCTCTGCACGAGCGATAGGGTAGCGGGCCGCTGGCGAGCGCGCCAC
>JARRKQ010000282.1:0-3873 GCA_037387885.1 Alphaproteobacteria bacterium
GTGGCTCAGTGATCGATGCCGACGTTGAGGAAGGTGAACCCTCAAAGCCACGTCTCATCCAGTCTTAGATTGCGGTGAGCCTGGTCGAACTGCCGTGAGTCCGAAGCGCCAAAGTGCGGGCAAAATCTCGATCGGCTAGAGGGTTGACCGTTAAGAAGCCGGGTTTGGGATTGTCGGCTGGCTGAGAGCGTTCAGTATCGCCTTCATGATTTTGCACAAGATAGCCCTCAGCCAGTTGAGGATGAGACGGAGGTTGTAGCCGACGGCGGTGAGGACGGCATTGGCCTGATCGCCGTGGCGGCCCTTGAGGAAGTTGCGCCCGAGGTGGCCGTCAGTCTTCATGTGGCCGATCGCGGCCTCGATGGCGGATCGTCGCCGCAGCTCACGTCTGATCTGACCGTGGACGCCTCGCTTTTGGCCGGAGAGGAAGACGCGCAGGGGCTTTGGCGCGTCGTGGCCACGATAGCCCTTGTCGGCATAGGCTCGCTCGATCTCGCGCCCTGTCAGCTTTTCGGTTTCCGTGATGACGTCGGCCAGGGTGTGACCGTCATAAGGGTTGCCGGGCAGCGCCTTGGCGTGGAGCACGAAGCGCCCGGCCTTGGCCCGCCGGTTGGTGGTGGCGATCGACACCTTCACGCCGAACTCATAGGGCCTGTGAGCCTTTCCCTTGCCGATGCACTCGGTCTCCGGGGCGTGCCAGGAGTAGAGCTTCCAGCCGCGCTGCTGCTGGCGCTGCCGTCGGATCTGCATGGCCTTGCTCAAGGGAATGGCGAAGACCTCCTCGAGCCGCTCGTCGCCGTCGATCTTGCGCCGGATGTCGCGGATCAGCCGGCCGAGGCGGGTGCGCAGGAAGCGGAGCTCGCGGTTGCAGCGCTTGAACTGCTTGGCGTGGGCGTAGCGCCCCGCCATCAGCGCGGCCCGCTTGGCCACCCGGACATAGGACTGGCGTAGCCGGACGCCATGCGCCTTGGCCAGCTTGGCCAATTGCCGGACCGCGGTGAGCATCAGCCTCGCATCCGTCGGATGGGTCACGTTCTTCGGCTGCACCGTGGTATCCACGGTAATCCGCGCCAGATCGTCCTTCTTCAGGGCGCCGGTGTCGTGCGCCACCCGCAAGCTCTCCTGCAGCAGGACCTCCAGCCGGTCGCCAATCCGCTGACGCCAGTGGGTGAGCCCCGAGCGCTCGTGCGGGAAGGCGTGTTGGAAAAACTCCTCGCCGGTGAAGTATTGGAAGTACGGGTCGTAGACCCAGCGCTCGCACACGCCCTCGTCGGAGAGCGCGGAGATGTGCTTCAAGAGCAGCAGACCGACCATGAAGCGGGTCTCGGTTCCCGGCCGCCCGCTATCGCTGAACCGGTCGGCCAGTTCGCCGTCGAGCCAGTCCCAATCAATCGCATCGGCGAGGCGCACAAGCTCGTGACGCATGTTGATGATCTGATCGAGCCGCGCCCGAAACAGATCACTCGACCCGTTCTTCTCTGGCTTCCTTGGTCGCATCGCTGACCTCCTCGAGGCGACCAGAGAATCACGGATCGGCCCTCCAGGGAATCCCCCCAGTCAGCACAAAAAATTGCAAGGTTCCGAGGCCAAACCCGCAAAACCCTGCAATCCTGATTACTTCCCGGTGGCACTGAAGAGTGAAAGCGCACAAGAGCGGCGCAGTTTGCTCAAGGCCCGCGATCAGCTGGTCAGGCACCGGCGCGATATCGATAATACGCTCCGCGGTCTCCTGCGCAGCTTCGGCATTCGGTTACCTAAAGGCGTAGGCGGGTTCGTAGGCCGGGTCCGCACACAGATCACTGAGCACCCGACTCTGACCATAATCGCTGAACCGCTACTGGCCGTCCGGGACACCTTGGATCATTCTCTGGACAAGTTGGACAGGGAGGTTGGCACACGCGTGAAAGCCGATCCTATCTGTCGTCGATTGATGAGCGTCCCCGGCGTCGGGCCCGTCACGGCTCTCTGCTTTGTCTCAACGATCGACGATCCGACACGCTTTACCAAATCTAGGGCCGTCGGTGCCTACTTGGGTCTGACCTCGAGACGCTATCAATCCGGAGAGATGGACTACAGCGGACGGATTTCAAAACGCGGTGATCGCCTGTTGCGAACGTATCTCTACGAAGCCGCCCACTGTCTCCTAACGTCGGTGCGACGCGCCTGTGCTCTAAAAAGCTGGGCACGCAGGATCCAGAAAAGAGCCGGACAGAGAAAGGCCTGCGTTGCCCTGGCCAGAAAGCTCGCGGTCCTACTTCACCGACTTTGGCAAACGGGCGCGACATTCCATTGGCCACGAACAAAGGAGGCCACCATGTAGGCAAACAACGATCCTGTCCACAACGGGAGATCTCGTCCTCACCGGGACGATCGGCTGAGGCGAAGCCCGCTACTTCCATGGTGCCGACCGAACAAGCACGAGAAGTACTCTTGGGACGCCCCAGACCATTGGATGCCATGTTGAAGCGACTCAGGCTATCTGCCCGGGTGCCGACTTCGGAGACAACTGTGAACCGGTGAGTAGAGGCGAAGAAGGAGAGCTTGACCGGCAAACCGCGATTAGACAACTGGAAATAGGGGTCGTAGACCCAACGCTCGCACACGCCCTCGTCGGACAGCGCGTAGATGTGCTTCAAGAGCAGCAGGCCGACCATGAAGCGGGTCTCGGTTCCCGGCCGCCCGCTATCGCTGAACCGGTCAGCCAGTTCGCCGTCGAGCCAGTCCCAGTCGATCGCATCGGCCAGGCGCACCAGCTCGTGACGCATGTTGATGATCTGATCGAGCCGCGACCGGAACAGATCGCCCGACCCGCTCTTCTCCCGCTTTCTTGGTCGCATCGCTGACCTCCTCGAGGCGACCAGAGAATCACGGATCGGCCCTCCAGGGAATCCCCCCAGTCAACACAAAAAATTGCAAGGTTCCGACGCCAAACCCGCAAAACCCTGCAATCCTGATTACTTCAGGAAACCGAAAAAAGATTCCTGATCAGGACCTTGGGCGTTGTTCACGGGGAACTCGTCGATGTCGAGGCGACGCCGACGCGCATCTCCAAGGAGGTCGAGGCTGCCGAGACGATGGTGGAACGCACGGAAGAGCGCTTCGACCTCAAGCCTGATCATATGGCTGGCGATGTTGCCTATGGGACGGGCGGGTTACTCGGTTGGCTGGTCGATCGCAATATCGATCCGCATATCCCGGTCTGGGACAAGAGCGAGCGCGATGACGGCACCTTCTCACGTTCGGATTTCACCTACGACAAGGACAACAATCTCTATATTTGTCCCGGTGGTAAGAGCCTCAAGACGACCGGGAGGGTTCATGGGGGCAGGACGAATTACTATCGAGCCAGCAAGCGAGACTGCGAAGTTTGCCCTCTGAAGTCGCAGTGCTGCCCCAAGACACCGCAGCGCCGGATCCCACGTGACGTGGACCAAGACGCACGAGATTACACCCAAGCCTTGATGGCTACCGAGGCCTATGCGGCGTCCCGCGAAGAACGCAAGAAAATCGAGGCGCTCTTCGGTGAAGTCAAACACGCCCTCTCGCGGGTGAGGCTCAGATTGCGCGGGCTCTCGGGCGCGAGGGACGAATTTTTGCTCATCGCTACCGTCCAGAACCTCAAACGCCTGGCTCACCACAGTACCATACCGCCACCACAGCCGAGCGCCGCGTGATCTATGCCCGAAACCGCTCAAATTCATGGAACGAAAGCGCCAAACCGCCTCAGCAGAAACTGAGACGGCAGGCAAATATCCGCTCCTTCCATCAGTGGACACTAGAATATCGCGTTTGAGACGACTTTTTCGACAGCCTCAGCCAGGAGCTGCCATTCGATCACCCGTCTAGGAGCATAGATTCCTCCCTCAATGGCCT
>JARRKQ010000283.1:0-2555 GCA_037387885.1 Alphaproteobacteria bacterium
GCGCAGACTCGGCAGGCCCGCGCCGCCGCGACCACCGCGGCGAGGGGATCGCCGTCTTCGTTTTTCGGCGCCGTCACCATCCCGAAGCCAGGATCTCGTCGACGAAGGCCGGGACCAGCGCAGTCGCTGGGCCATGGCGGGCCTCGTGGAACAGGCTTGCCCCGTCCGACGGCTCCAGGTTCAGCTCGACCGTGTGGGCGCGGCCGTGCATCCGCGCCTCCTCGACGAAGCCGGCGGCCGGGTAGACGTTGCCCGAGGTGCCGATAGAGACGAACAGCTCGGCCGACGCGAGGGCCCGGTAGATGCGATCCATCGCGAACGGCATCTCGCCGAACCACACCACGTGGACCCGCATGGCGCCCATCTCGCCGCACGCGAGGCAGCAGGAGGTGACAGCCAGGTCCTCCCGCCAGTCGACCACGCTGCCGCAGGACTCGCAGCGCGCCTTGAGGATCTCGCCGTGCATGTGGATCAGGTTGCGCGATCCCGCCCGTTCGTGCAGGTCGTCGATGTTCTGGGTCACCAGCAGGACCTCGCCGGGCCACTCCCGCTCCAGGCGGGCAAGCGCCAGGTGGGCGGCGTTCGGCTGCACCGCAGCGTTCAGCAGGCCGCGGCGGCGGTCGTTGTAAAAGGCGTGGACGCGCACCGGGTCGCGGGCGAAGGCCTCGGGCGTCGCCACCTCCTCGATGCTGACCCGTGACCAGATGCCGTCGGGATCGCGAAAGGTATCCAGGCCGGATTCCTTTGAAATTCCGGCGCCCGTTAAAACGACTATGTTCTTCAAGGCCGTAGAGCCCATTCACTTTTCAATGTGATGAAGTGTGTGCCGGCCCGCGCCGACGCTGCAACCGCGGTCCGGGCCAAACCGTCGTGCGCGGACCTCGGGCACGGCACACGACGGCCAAATCGAGATTATCACGCTGTGTCCTCGGGTCAGCACTCAACCGGGCAGAGGAAGATGAAGCGTTCGCTCAAGCCAATCCCCGCGATATGGAAGGTCCGCTTCTGGATCGCATAGCAGACAATGCCAATGATACGTTCGTCTGCCGCCGCAACAAGTCAGATCGACCGCCATTCTATCCAAGAGAGAACGACGGCTGGTCGACCCTATCTGATCGCGAAGCGGTCGGGATCAGACGTAGCGTCGTGATGTCCTAATAAAACGCATATTTCTCTAGTATGGGTTTATTTGATTAACGATCTTTTAACCATAATTCACCAAGCTTCTTTTTGCGCTCGCCGCCTCAAGGGACAGAGGCTATGGAGCAATCCGGGCAGATGATAGAAATCTCGATCGACTTGCTTGAAATCAAGCTGAGTTGCGTCGAGGTCTTTGATAACGAAGATACGACTAAGTGCAAGATCCTGTGAAATGGCAATTTCTAGCACGCTTTCTCGAAACAATGATGCCGTGCTGCCGTGGTGCGTCACCACCATGGTGGGAGCGCTCAGTTATTGGGTGTTAGTGACGAACGGCACACTCGATTTTACCGGATGGGAAAGATTTGGTCTCGCCTACAACAGTTATCTCGTCAATCTCTTGGATGGTAGGTTATCTGTTGATCCGGAAACAATAAGACTGGAAGGATTTTATGATGGTGAAACGGCTTACATGTATTTTGGCGTTCTTCCAGCTTTATTGCGTTTACCGTTCTTGCCATTCGTTGACTTTGATACCACTTACCTAGCGCGAATGATTGTATTTATTTTTAGTGCTGCAACAGCTGGGCTTTGTCATGCGATTTCGATAATTTTCATCCGACGATCTACCGACGTTCTCGATTTGGAATTACGGACCAATTGGTATTGGGTCACGGGACTTCTCTGTTGGGGAAATTCCGCTACGGTGATCTTGATTTCAAGTGCATCGGTCTACCACGAACCATTGGCGGTAGGTCTTTTTCTTGCCATCCTTTATCTGTTTGTCGTCATGCGCTTTTGGCGAGGCAGGAACCAATCAAACCAGCTCGTCCTCATGACCTTGGCTTTGATCGCAGGACTTAGTGTGCATGCTCGCCCTACAATCGCCATTGGCCTCTATCTCGCCACTGTCGGTCTAGCATTCACCTTATGGATGGCACGGTGCCGCGGGCAATCAAGTTTCAAAGTGGTAATGACGAACGCGCTGCTAATCGGCACTCCTCCGGCTCTAATTTTGTTGTTCTTTGGTGTACTGCTTCTTTGGATGAACTTCGCGAGGTGGGGCGATCCGTTTGTGATGGCGCCCTTAGATCATTATGGTGTTGTCCTTCAAGTCGAAGGCGTTTCGCCACGCATTGAAGCGATGATCGAAGACGGTCGCTTCAACCTTCTGCGTATACCGGCAAATCTTTTGGCGCACCTTCTAGGAGGGTACCAGTCCTGGCATGAAACTTTGACCGACTTTTTTAACTTGGGCGTAGTTCGTTTGGAACAGCCTACTATTGGAATCGTGATGCTTTTCGTCCCCTTTCTGTTCTTGGCGGTTCGCGGGGTTGGGTGCCTCCGTAGATTTTGGGTAATCGACGATGCAACGGCACTTCCATTGTTCTTAGTAGGAGCCGCCTATATTGTTA
>JARRKQ010000284.1:0-2547 GCA_037387885.1 Alphaproteobacteria bacterium
CAAAGCCTCTATTACAGCTGGTCGAAGGAGTTCCTGGAGGCGGGCAAGAAACGTCTGGCCGGGGATACGGCCCGTGAAGCGTCCTCCGGGGAGGTCAAGGAGCTGCGGCGCGAAGCCCAGGCACTGAAAGAGGTTGTCGCCGAGCAGGCTTTGGAGATCCGGCTTCTGAAAAAAAGCATGATCGGGGATGGGGGAGACCCAGAATGAGGTATCCAGCCTCCGAGAAGCTGGAGATCATTCGGCTGGTCGAGCGCTCCCACCTGCCGGTTCGTCGGACGTTGAGACAGCTCGGCATCGCGCCCTCCACCTTCTATCACTGGTACGATCGCTATCAGACCCGTGGTCCTGAGGCCCTGGAGGATTGCTCTCCCAAGCCCCGCCGGGTCTGGAACCGCATTCCCGATCAAGTGCGGGCTCGGATCCTCGATCTCGCCCTGAGCGAGCCCGAGCTGTCGCCCCGAGAACTGGCCGTCCAGTTCACGGACACCAAGAGCTACTTCGTGTCCGAAGCCTCCGTCTACCGCCTGCGCAAGGCCCATGACCTGATCACCAGTCCGGCCTTCGTGGTGATCAAGGCGGCCGACGAATTCAAGGACAAGACAAACCGGCCCAACCAACTCTGGCAGACCGACTTCACCTACCTCAAGGTCATCGGCTGGGGCTGGTTCTATCTCTCGACCATCCTGGACGACTTCTCGCGCTTCATCATCGCCTGGATGCTCTGCACCACCATGAAGGCCAACGATGTCACCGCCACCCTGGAACGGGCGCTCAAGGCATCAGGCTGCGATCGGGCGAGGGTCGTCCACAAGCCGCGGCTCTTGTCCGACAACGGCTCGAGCTATATCGCCGGCGACCTGGCCCAATGGCTCGACCACCAAGACATGGAGCATATCCGGGGCGCCCCCTACCATCCCCAGACCCAGGGCAAGATCGAGCGCTGGCACCAGACCCTGAAGAACCGCATCCTGCTGCAGAACTACTTCCTGCCTGGAGACCTCAAGGCTCAGATCACCGCATTCGTCGATTACTACAATCACCATCGCTACCACGAGAGCCTGAGCAATCTCACACCGGCCGACGTCTACTTCGGACGCGGTCAGACCGTCCTGCAAACAAGAGAAAGGATCAAACGACAGACCATCGAAACCAGGCGGTTGCATCACCGCAAAGCCGCCGCATAAAATGAGCAACCAGATGAGCCAGATACTCCACTAGCTCAGCACAACTTCTGTTCGAAAACATCTGGCAACGAACAAGACAGACGGTTATTGGCAAAACAATAACGCCTCACGATAAGTATGTGTAACCGAGAAGTAACCGAAGCCATTCACAGGGTCGTCTACGGGCAATTCGGCCAATGTGCGCCGCGCGCAGAATTCGTACAGAATCCGCGGCCTTCGGGCATTTTTGAGTCTTGGAGAAAATGGAGCGGGCGATGAGATTCGAACTCACGACCCCAACCTTGGCAAGGTTGTGCTCTACCCCTGAGCTACGCCCGCATGTCCATTGAGGGTATGCCGCCTGCGCGGCAGCGCCCGTTTATCGCGCAACTGCCACGGCAATGCAATATGCTAGAGGTAACACGTAAAGGTGAATGTCAGGCTAAGTCGTCTTCCGCCGCGTCGGCCCTGATCGCAACCCAGGTAATCGAGGCGCTAAGCGCATCGAGAGCGGCGAAGATAAGCAGGGCAACGCCAACCTCTCCAAACGCCACCATGGCGCACATGAAGGCTGCGGTCACATAGCGGGTGGGGACGGTCCAGAAATACAGTTTTTGCGAGTGCGTGAGGACGATGGCCACGTAGAACGAGCCGACGATGCCGGCGAGCACGCCGACGAAGCGGATCCACATATCGTCGCCAGCGGTCAAGCCGAACATGCCAAGCGTGAAATGCGGGATGATCAGAAACGGCAGGCCGGCCCCGGAAACGAGGTACAGGCCGTACATGTATAAGCTCAAGGCTGGCCTGGTCATGTGCCCCCGAAATCCCCTTTCGAACCCTGGATCGTTTGATTTCTCACCTGCCCCGGACTATACATCCTGCGCCAACCGCGAACTCATAATCCATGGGTCAAATGCCCGCAACGCGCCAAGATCTGCTGCAGCGGCTCCGGTCGCTCGGTATCGAAAGCACGACAGTCGACCACACGCCCCTGTTCACGGGGGAGGAGTCGCGTGCACTGCGCGGCAACATTCCCGGCGCGCACACCAAGAACCTTTTCCTGAAGTGCAAGAAAGGGACACTTTGGCTGGTGGTGGCGCTGGAGGACGCGGACATAAACCTGAAAAGATTACATACGAAAATCGGCAGCGGGAGGCTGAGTTTTGGACGGGCGGAACTGCTTCAGGCGGTGCTCGGCGTATCGCCCGGATCGGTCACGCCGTTTTCGCTCATCAACGATACAGAACGCCAGGTCACGGTAGTACTCGACGAAGCGATGATGCATAACGACGTGCTGAACTTTCATCCGCTGGAGAATACCGCGACGACTACAATCGCGAGAGACGGCCTTTTGACCTTCATCAGGGATTGCGGACACGAG
>JARRKQ010000285.1:0-2544 GCA_037387885.1 Alphaproteobacteria bacterium
CATCCAACAGGAGACGCCGAATCATCTTCCGCCGAGCCTTCTAGAAAAATTCACGATCATCCCGGCCGTGGCTCCCCAAATTAGCCGATCTTCGAAACGAATAGCGTAAAATTCACGCTTTGCGCCATTGCGAACCCGGCTGCGGCGCTCGTGATTGGCTGGGTCCAGGAGATGGGCGAGCGGCACTTCGAAGATTTCTACGACTTCTAGCGGGTTGGGAAGCAATGCGAACCCTTCCCCCAGGAGCCCCACGACAGGAACGACCGTGTATCCGGTAACGGTCTCGTAGGGGTCTAGATAACCCGCCACTTCGACCGAGTCGGGCGAGATCCCGGTTTCCTCCTCGGCTTCCCGGAGTGCGGTCTGGAGCAAATCTTTGTCGCCGCTCTGAAACCGCCCGCCCGGAAAGCAGATTTGTCCGGCATGAAGCGACATTTCCTCCGGCCTCAAGGTCAGCAAGACATGCGGCGTGCGCCGCGCAACGATGGGCACGAGGACTGCCGCGGGGTTCCCGACCGTCGCTGGGAGGCTGGGAGGTGCGGTCGACAGATGCGGCGCAATCCGCTCCAGCAGCGCTCCCTGTCGCAAATTCTCAAGTTTTGGAAGGGTTTCGCACATGTCTGTGACTATCGTTGGGGTGGAAGCCGGCCTGCCTTCTGCGCCCTTGAGCGGGGCTCCGTGGAGAGGCAACATGGGTGCCAAGGCGTCGCGCCATAGATGGGCATAAAGACATAAAATTGCCTTCCCATGATTGTGGGGTGGACACTAGGCTTAGTGTTCTTGAAGCGGCAAGATGAAGTATGGCGCTTTGGGTTCCGCTTCACCAGCCGGCGGTGGCTCGGAGGCCACCAGTCTTGATGAGGCTATCGTTTTTGAAGGGATACGAGTGATGAGCATGACAAGTGGAGCCGTTGACGCCGCGAACACAGCCGCCAACGAGCGGCCGGAAGAATGGGCAGAAGAAATTGCTGGAAAGTTCGCGGAGGCACGCGAAGCGATTTGCGAAATTATTTTCGGCCAGCCTGCGGTCGTCGATCAGGTTCTGATCACGCTTCTGTCGGGCGGAAACGGTCTTTTGATCGGGCTTCCAGGTCTCGCCAAAACGCGGTTGGTCAACACACTTGGAATCGTGCTTGGAATGGATACCAAACGCATTCAATTCACGCCGGATCTGATGCCGGGCGACATTGTAGGTTCCGAAGTATTGGAGGAAGCCGAAGACGGAAAGCGCAGTTTCCGTTTCGTCAAAGGTCCGGTGTTTTGCCAATTGCTTATGGCCGACGAGATCAACCGCGCTTCGCCCCGCACGCAATCGGCTTTGTTGCAAGCAATGCAAGAACGGCATGTCACGGTCGCGGGCGATCGCTTCGATCTGCCCCGTCCATTCCATGTTTTGGCCACGCAAAACCCGCTTGAGCAGGAAGGGACCTATCCGCTTCCCGAGGCGCAGCTCGATCGCTTTCTGATGCAGATCGATGTGGGCTATCCCGATCGTGCCTCGGAAGAACGGATGCTCTTGGCCACAACGGTCGGCGATGAATCCGAACCCAAAGAGGTGCTGAACCCGGACATGCTGTTGAAAGCGCAGTCTTTGGTGCGCCGCTTGCCGGTCGGCGAAAAGGTGGTTTCGGCCATATTGGGTTTGGTGCGCGCCGCGCGACCCGATCCCGATGCTAGCGAAATGGTTCAGAACTTCGTTGCTTGGGGTCCGGGGCCACGGGCGAGCCAAGCCTTCCTGTTGGCCATTCGCGCGCGCGCGCTGCTCGAAGGGCGTTTCGCGCCATCGGTCGACGACGTCGTGGCGCTTGCGCAGCCGATTTTGCGGCATCGCATGGCGCTTACCGTCTCTGCGCGCGCGGAAGGCACGACGATATCGCAAGTTATCGACCATCTCTGCGACGACTATCGATAGACGCAGTCCTTCGCAGTTCTTAGTTCTCTGAACTCTTCAGGCCGTACGGCACGAAAATGGCAGAAACGTCGAAAGCCCCGGTTAAGCCTCGCGACAGCGAGCTATGGAATCCCGTGCGCGAGGAAGCGGAGACGCTCGCAAGCGCGCTGCCGCCGCTTCTTGTCGCGGCGGAGCAACTCGCTTCGGCTATCGTTCTCGGAGTCCATGGCCGCCGCAAAGCCGGAATGGGCGAAACCTTTTGGCAGTTTCGCCGTTACGCAATGGAGGATCCCTCCTCGGCAATTGACTGGCGCCAATCGGCAAAATCTCAGCATCTCTTCGTGCGCGAGCGCGAATGGGAAGTTTCGGAATCCGTTTGGTTCTGGCGCGATGGATCCATCGGCATGCAGTTCGCCTCTTCGAAAGACTTGCCGACCAAAATCGACCGCGCAACGGTCCTCACCCTTGCGCTTGCCTCGCTGCTTGTTAGCGGCGGCGAACGCATTGCCCTGTTGGGCGGCGAGTCTCCGCCCGCAATGGGCCGCTTGGCGCTACGGCGGATTGCCCACATTCTTGCCGATTTGCCTCCGGCGGTGGAGGCCGTGCCTCCCGAAGCGGCGCTCACGCGCACCGGCACAATCGTGTGGATATCG
>JARRKQ010000286.1:0-2530 GCA_037387885.1 Alphaproteobacteria bacterium
CCTCCAAAGAGATCCAAAAGCCATGGCCACGCAGCATCCATGCCTGGGCTCATTGTCAGCCCGGTCAAAACGATGAGAGGAAACAGCACGAAGAACACGACGCAGTAACTCAGCTTTTGCAGCACGTTGTATCGGCCCGTGTGGTGGAAGCGGAACCGGGCGTGATCGGCAACGTCTTGAGGCAGGCGAGCGAAATCTTGACCCGTCGGTCTAAGGTCACGCCGAAGATGGCCGTTCAGGATGCTGGCCACCAACCAGACCAAGAGCGATGCAACGAATACCCAGGCGAAAAAGAAGTGAACCACACGGCCCGTCGCCAAATCGCGGTAGGAGGGGATCGTCAGGGCGCTCGGGAACCCACGGATCTGTGGGTCGTCGGCCGAGCCGCTCACGCCGAACACGCCGGTCGTATCGAACTCATAGCCCAGTATTGACGTGCGGCCGCGCAGCCCATCGGGCGTTCTCATTGCGCGCATTTTGAGAACGTCGTTGTCGAACGCGAAGCCGCTCTGCTGGCCTATAGAAAGTGTCGAGTGCGCGTTGAAGATCTGGAGACCTGAAAGCAAGAGGAAGAACAGCGATATGGCCCAAAGCCAATGCGTCGCTCGCGTCCAGATCGATTGGCGATAGACAAGCGGTCCCTCAGACGTGGATGGGCAATCTCCCGCAGCCAGAGCCATGGCGCCTCTCTTAATGCCGAACTCTTACGAGGACCGGTTCAACCCTGATGGTTGCGGATCGATCCTAACTCATGGGAATCGAACTCGCCATGATCGTTACAACCGGTGCCGCCGGGGTGATCGCACACCCCAAAAGGGCACTCAGCGGACATGCCAGGGTGAGGGGTTTCCCTCTTGCCAGTGTCCATGGCCCTAGGAGGTCGCATCATTGGGCTCACCGTCAACAACGATGCGTTCAGGTTGTCGCAACCTGAGCCGGCCCTCCGTGTCGATCGCCAGGGTGTGGACGTAGAACGCGGTCGGTTGCTCGTTCGTAGCCTCCATGACCGGCGAGGGCGCGGAGACGATCCGGACCCCGGCGCATTCGCCGATCCAGTCGATGTGCCGATGGCCGTGCATCAAAAGCGCGCGTCCAGCTAACGGCTTCAGGTTGCGGATGAACCAATTGCCGTTGATGAGAGTCGTGCCGACGCGTTCCGAGAGCGCCTTCGCGGCCCAGGGATACTCGATCACATGATGGTGGAGCGCGACGATCCAGCAGGCTTTGGGATAGGTGTTGCACGCGATCTTTAGCCCGCGCGTTTGCTCGGCTGACACCATGCCGAGCGCGTTGGTGAACGAGAAATGCGTATCCGCGTTTGAGTTTAGGATGACGACGCCGAGACCATCCTCGCTCTGCGGCCGAAGCACTATGGGAAAGGCCTTGGTCCAAAGCGCGGACAGCGCATCTGACAGCAGGGGCCGTGCCTCGTCCGCGAACCGCTTCATCGCGGCGGCATGCGGCTTGAGGAATTCATCGAGCGTCTCGCCAAGCTCTCCCGCTTTCAGGTCGACCACGTCGACCTTCGCGCCTTGAACGCCTTCAGGCCGCGGGGCTGCGCCATCGTCGCGTCAATGCCGAATGGGATTTTCTCATCATGCTTCGCGACGAAGGACGCCGAGCGGCTAAAGCGTTTCTCGACACGCATGGTGCGGTTCTCGGCGTGCGCTCCACTCTTGACCTCGACCATTTTCTAGGGCCGATCTGAATGATTGGCTTGCTCGACATTCTCCCAACTAGGGAAAATTAAAGCCGTCCGGCGACCGCGAGTGTGGTAACGATCATATCGACACAATCGTGGACGTGGCCAGATTTTCAAATCTATCGTGTGCAGATCCGAAAACCAAAATCGGACACTTCTCACTAGCGCGAGCATTTGCGCGATCGCTGTGTCGCTTCTGTCGATAGACACCAACTCGGCCGGCGCGGAGGAGGGGAGGTCTTTCTACAAGTCTGGTTATCAAGCCATCCCTGACTCTGTCGGCAGCGCGTCGAGTGTGGTGAATCAGCTTAAGACAGATGACAAGGTCAAGCGATCACACCTTGGCTTCAATCCTTTCCGTGAAGCGACTGAACCGTACTTTGAATTTAAGAGGCACGTACAAGATGAGTGCGGACTGGCTTTCGGCTTCGACTATAATTCCCTGGCTCAGTGGTCGACGTCGAGTATCACCGACATCAAATCTGCTTACGGCGGCGTGTTCCGCCAATATGGGAATTGGTCCCTGGTGAACCGAAATGGCAAAGACACCGGAAGCCTAGTCTGGAGAATCGAAAATCGGAGCGCCTACGAAGACAGCATCGCTCCATTGTTGCTCGGTCCAGAAATAGGCCTCAATTCGCTCACTACCACGGTCTTCGACGGCTATGGCTGGGGCATCACGAACCTTCAGTGGGAGCAGCACTTCAACAGCAACAAAGTCTTTGTCGTGATAGGCCAGGTTGATGTCACGGATTGGTACGACATCTTCGCCTTCGGCAACCCTTGGACGGATTTCAAAAACTCAGCGATCGAGTACGCAAACCTTAC
>JARRKQ010000287.1:0-2514 GCA_037387885.1 Alphaproteobacteria bacterium
TGTCGCCTCTTGGCTAAAAGCCGAAGTTCTCAGGGGCCGAGCGGCACTTCCGCTTTGCGCCTCACAGCAGACATTCGATAGCCGACGATAGCCGAGGTCGGCTTTGGCCCCGATTTTGTCCGTTCTTCGCCCAGGAGCAGACGTTCACACGGCCCTCTCGGAACTTCCGCTCGTGACCCGGAGCGGACACTAAGAGTCCTATTGCGAAAACGCCCTCTCGACCAATTTCCCATAGAGTCGGACTTGGCGCGCTAGGACTTCCTTTTGCTTGACGACTTTGGAGTAGGTTATCGTGCCATCAAGCAAAGCCGTAAGCATGATGGCTAAATCTTCCAGGTCCGCATCAATCTTCGGCTGGTGTACTTTTGCAATGAGCTGAAGGCGCTCAAACAGCCTGTCACGCCAGAAAAGCAGAACCCTGGCCGCGGCCTCACTAACTTCGTTACTCAGCCATCGTTCCTGATAACAACAAACAGACGTGATGCAACCGGGATGGAAGTCCGGAAGACCTTCCGCGTCTCTTGCGAGCAAATCAATAAACGTCAGGAAACTGATGAGCGGATCGTTAGTGGTTCGATCGGCTTGAGCAAACAGACCGTCAAGCCAGTCCTCATCAAGCTTCAGATTTCGTTCGAGAACACCTCGAACAAGCTCGTCCTTATTTCGAAAATGATAGAAAAAACCATTCTTCGAAATCCCAACTTCCGCAGCTATTTCCTCGATTGAAGTCGCGGTCACGCCTTTCTCGAGGAGAGCGAGCTCGGCCGCGACAAGGATTTTCTCCCGTTTGGAGGATGGAGTTCGATCCATCAACAAAGTCATCGTCCATTCCCCATCAACAAGGCTTCACCAGCAGTCCGGAGACGTGCCCGCTCCACGCTATCGCATCGGCAAAACCGACGCTAGTTCACCGTCGGTCCACTATCTCGAACCGGTTCAGACGTCCAAGATCCAAAATTGACGGAGGACGGGAACGAAACCGAGATGACGAAGGAGGATCACATGGCCGATTTAGACAAGCTGCCACAAATGAGAGGGCGAGAGATGACGTGCGGCGGCGGGCTCGGAACATGGCTTCAATATGTGGACGGGTTTGAATTTCGCCATTTCTGCCTTTTCGAGCTTCTTGATAACGAACGTGGGGTCGCTTGCCTGACCGATTTTCAGCGGAAACTCGTCGAGGCGGCAGTGGCCAACGGTTTCGGTGTGATCAACGAAGGCCTGCATTACCGCGCTAGCCGGAATTGGGGCGAACTGATCGGCTATTCCCGCGAAGGTCTCGAGGAAATCAATATCCGCGGGGTCGAGATCTACAAAGACATTGCTCGCGAGTATGACAGCCCCGAAACCCCAATGATCGTCGCCGGCGCCATTGGACCCCGCGGCGATGCTTATAATGTTGGCCGCACGCCAAATGCGGCGGAATCCGAGGATTATCATTCCGAGCAAATACGAACCTTCAAGAAGGCTGGAGCCGACCAAATCACTGCAATGACGTTTTCAAGCGTGGAAGAAGCGATAGGCATCGCGCGTGCGGCAGAAGCAGCGGACATGCCCATCGTGATATCATTCTTCGTCAAACAGGGTGGGCGGCTTGCGGGTGGTGAGACACTGGAAGAGGCGATTTCGAAGGTTGACGCTGCGACCGATAGCGCCCCAGCTTATTACATGATCAATTGCACCCACCCAACCGAGTTCGAACCGGCGCTCACGCCGGGCGATTAGACCCTGCGGCTTGGCGGCTTTATGCCGAACGCCGTCGCCATGGACACGCTGTCGCTCTGCAAGCTTGGTCATCTCGAAGACGGTGATCCCAAGGAATTGGGAGGGCAGATGGCTGACCTCGCCCAACGGTTTCCGCACATCCAGGTCTGGGGTGGCTGCTGCGGCACTGATGGACGACACATTGGCGAGATTGCGCGGCAAGTGGGTGCGAGACGCCACGCGAAAGCCGCCGCCGAATGAAAACGCCAGATTGGAATGTCGTAGTGCCTTAGGTTCCTATCAGCTCGGATTTCGCCTTTTGGCTATGAGCGAGGCCAAGCGCCTGCTAACCGGACCCCAATTACAGCATAGGTTACGGTTTGTAGATTCCGCAGCCGAATATGTAACCGTCGTGGCGAACAATCCAACTTGATTTCTGCACATCCTTTTCGGTCAATGGGTCGCGAAAGACGTAGTCAATCCACACTCCCTGTTCATCGGCCTTCTCAATTATTTCCTTGCCGAAGGCCTTACCTGTTGAATCCACCAACGCCGCAATACTGTTGCCGACCCGGCCAGGGTCACGACCGTGCGCCACAGTGCGATTGTCGGAGCCAATAACGAAAATATAAAGATCGCGGTCGCGAAACTCCTCATTAGGCGGCATCATGTCCGCGAAAGCTACCGTGCCTTTCGCATCATAGATAGAAATCGCCTTGGCAACCAACGCCTGCGCTTGCTCCGCTGTTCCCCGAGTTTCATCGGCCATCGTCGTATTGACCAGGGCAAGAATAAGCGCCCCAAACACCA
>JARRKQ010000288.1:0-5711 GCA_037387885.1 Alphaproteobacteria bacterium
GGGAGGAGGTGTCCGACCCGATCATGAAACGGTCAGGATATCGCTCAAAAAGCCCGCGCCAGCTGGGATCGAGTTTGCCGCCAGGTGCTATGTCTTTGGCACGTAACGAGAGATCAACCCGCAGGGTGGGATAGCGACTGAGCATTCTGCCAACCGCCGACGGCTTTTGGTGCCCGGCGTGAGCCCACAATATCCGCAGCTTCGAGTGGCTTCCGAACAGTGTGTGGATGTCGAGTGCAGGGGAATCCACGTGAAGGACAAGCTGCTTTCTGAGCGCGAGCGCTGCAACCGATTGCACAGTCGGGGTCTCCGCACCCGCACCGAAAATGAAATGGATTTCACCGATACCCTTGTAGACGTTGCGCCTGAGTCCGGCAGCCAAATAGGCTGGGGTCCGCTGATCGCGGTGCCAATTATACCTGGAAACTCCGTTTCGGTATGGACGAAGAATTGGAAGGAACCGAGCGCAGTTCTTTAGGTAGAGCTTAAGGGCCCCGTCGTCAGGCGTGCTCGAGACTAGCGCCCGCGGTATATTTGCCGCGGCCAACATCCGATCGACCTCTGTGGGGCTGTGGTGCCTCCAAGCTTCCGCGTTGTAATGCAAATGCACGTCGAATAGCGGAAGCGTGGGGGCGGCTGTCAAAACGGTCATCGGACTCAAACCAAAGAGCAGAGAAGCTGCGACGACAATGGCGGCTATCGCGGGCCGCTGCCTGATATTGAGGAAAGCATTTGACAAGACAACCGCCCTCATAGCCCGACTTCCTCGGCCATCCAAGTCAGCCAGGTCATACGCCAGCACGTCACGGATATTGGATTGCATTTGGGCGCGCACCGGGTGTTCTGACTTTCGCTCATAGCCAGCTGGGGATACTCGCGTAAATGTGCGACAAATCGCACCGGTACAGTTGCAGACGTGTACGTATTCGTTCCAGTTGTTGCCGTTCGAAGGCAAGGTCGTCATGACCAGCTTGGTGGCAAAGACTCGTCGGAATTATCGAATGGCGAGATACGGCGCTTCTGCTGCCGCTCCCCCACGTTTTATACGGTACGATTTGTGTACTCGTGGCGCTGGCAATGGCCGAGGAGGCTTTGTCACAGGAACGTGTAGATGCGCGGCGGCTGGCTAAGTAGCCTCTCCGGATGCCTCCGACCTCATATGCCCAACATCAGTATCCGCCTGTTCCCCGTCCGCGCGTTTGAGACAGATTAATGTGATTGGCTAAGAGGGAGTTTCTGGTTCATCGTAGCCCTTCGAGGGAGCGAAGATGAGATAGAAACGGGCCGCCGGTACGGGCGGAGGAGAGAAGACGATCCGCGACATTCGCCGAGCGACGCGGCGCCAGTACCAGGCCGAGGAGAGAAGATCCGGATCGTGCTTGACGGTCTGCGCGGCGAGGACAGCATCGCTGAGCTGTGCCGCCAGGAAGGCATCAACCAGAACGTCTATTACCGCTGGTCGAAGGCGCCTGGAGGCGGGCAAGAAGCGCCTGGCAGGAGACACGGCACGGGAGGCGAGCTCAGAGGAGGTCAAGGGCCTGCGCAGCCGAAGTACAGCGCGCGATGGTCGAACGCGAATCCGCATTGACCGTGGACCGGCGCACCCACTACCGGGTGGGCATCAAAATCGGCGACATCAATGCTGCATTTCACCGCTGCAACGCGCCTCAGTTGGCAGCCACAGCCCCGGCATGTCGTGCAATCTCAGTTTATTTTCAGTACTATGCGTCGGTATAAGTAGAGAGCTCTGTTCTAGGCGTGCGGCAATGAGAGCAACGGCGTTCGGCGCTTTCACGAAATTTGTGTCAGCGATGGCGGCAGTGCTGGGTTTTGTTCTTGCGTCGCCAGCCATGGCAGAAGGGCCGGTGGCAAATGGGAGCAGGACGGCTTCTTCGCCGACCGCTCGCCTGAGCGCTCCAGTCATAATCGATGGCAAGCTATTATTTCGTCTGCGCGGTACGACGGCGTTTCCCGCCCCGGTAAGAGCGACAAGAGTAACGCAGAATATCAAAGAGATCGCCAGAAATACGGCGATCGAGCCGGATTCGATAAAGATTGTCGCTAGCAAATCGGAGCGAAGAATTGTCGTCGGCGACCGCTCTATCCTCACCATCGTCGATGCTGACGCTGAGTTCGAAGCGGTGGCAATCGGTATGCTGGCGGCGCTCAAGCGGAAACGAATAGTCCAAGCCATCAAAGAGTATCGCTTGGAACGCAGTCCCGAGGTCCTGCGGGCCAGGGCATACCGGCTCGCTATTGCGCTGGCTCTGGCCGTTCTCGCCATTACCGGATTCCTTTTCGGGAGCGGCCGGCTGCTCAGAGTTTTGGATCGCCGCTACAAGCTAAGGATCAAAGAGCTCAAGATCCAATCCTTTCGGCTGATCCGTGCAGACCAGATCTACGCGGTCTGGAACGGAGCCGTTCGATTTGTGCGAACCGCCGTCGTCGTGGGGCTGACTTTTGTGACCGTGATCTATGCGCTCGGCCTGTTTCCTTGGACGCGTCCTGCGGCGCGGAAGCTGATCGAGTATCTGGTCTCGCCACTGGAGTTCATCCTGGCGGCCATTCTGAACAACATCCCAAATCTGATCTTCCTCGCGATACTTTTCCTTCTAGTGCGCTTCGTGTTGCGCCTCATTCATATGTTCTTCCGGGCGGTCGACCGGGGCGTGATCCACCTTGCTCAATTCGAGTCCGATTGGGCGATTCTTCGATCGTTTCGGGCATCGTGCTCTCGCTGGCGTCGACATAGATCATCGCCAATATCGTCGCAGGCTATTCAGTCATGTATCGTCGTGCGTATGAAATCGGTGATTGGATCCGAGTGGGCGAAACCGTAGGCGAAGTAGTGGGAAGAAGTCTGCTTGTGACCCGCTTGAGGACCTGGAAAAACGAAACAGTCGCCATCCCCAACTCGCAGATTACCACCATGGAGGTTGCGAACTTCACTGATTTGGCAAAGGAAAGAGGTCTCATCCTGCATGCGAATGTCGGTATCGGCTACGAAGTGCCATGGCGTCGGGTCGAGGCGCTGTTGATCGAGGCGGCCAACCGCACCGAAGGCCTGGACCCCGACCACTCGCCGTTCGTGCTGCAGAAGGCGCTCGGCAATTTCGCCGTCACATACGAGATCAACGTCTACTGCAACGATCCAAGCAAGATGCCTGTGCTCTACGCGCGATTGCACCGGAACATTCTGGACGTCTTCCATGAGGCCGGCGTCCAGATCATGACACCGAACTATGTAGTCGAATCCGCCGAACCGAAGATCGCACCACCTGCCGGCGTGGCGGTGTCAAATTCGGCGAAACCGAGCCCGGCGGAGTAGCCTCACGCATTTTGGGCTTACCCCGGTCGATCGGGTGATGACGGGGAACACCGAGCACCTTGTCTTCGGAGTGGTAGCCGCGACCGATCACCGACAGCCGTTTCATGTTGACGCCCGCGCGTTGGCGCATCTTGATGGCCTTGTCCGCAATGGATCACTTGCGGATATCAGCGGCGCCCTTTCGAATATCCGCTCGCGTTTGGTCGAAAAGCGATCGCAGGACCTGTGAACATGCGCCGGCCCGATTTTCCGGGTCACAACGTTATGCGCAAAACGTCCGCGGACGGGTTAACGCAATTTCCATGTAACCGATTGTGCGCACGCGGACATTGTCGCGAGTGCAGGTCCGTCGAGCCGACGGCGGCTATTGGTCCGCTTTGATTGGTTTTGGTAGCCACCGACACTTGCACAGAGGGGCTGCACTGCGACTGGGCTAACTGCGTTCGGGCAAGGTTATTGCGACGATTTGGCCCATCAAAAGAGTCGAAATTCTCGCCTAGCTAAAAATACTCGAGCGATTTTCGATGCCGCCAAGGCGGCAAGAAAATCTGCACTCGAAGCGACGGGGAGTGTGGGGTGACGACGGGTAGGAGGGCGGGAGACGGTAATGTTATCGCCTCTCTGGTCAAAACAGATCTTCTCGGCGGACATCAACATTTGCAGAAAGGAGTTCAAGTGATGCGCACACACAGCTATTGCGTTGCCGCAGCTTCAGTTGCCGCTCTAATCGCGGCGGTACCGGCAGCCCATGCCCAAAGCCAGAACCTGCCCATGGTCGAGATCGTATCGACAACAGTGTCGGTGGGCGTTGGCGGGCAGTCCGGCAACGGCGTGCTCAAGCTTCCCAACCTGGCCAAAGGCTGCGCGATCCCGTTTAAGGTAGAAGGCTTCGGCGCTGGCCTTAAGGTCGGTATCTCCAAGCTGAAAGCCGTCGGTGCGGTGAAGAATCTGACCAAGGTCGCCGACATCGAGGGTAAGTACACAGCCGGTCAGGCGGAGACGACGGTCGTCGTCGGCGGGGGCGTTCTCAATATGAAGAAGGAGAACAGCAACGTGAGCATGGAGCTCAAATCCACCACCCAGGGCATCAACCTCGGCTTCGGCGCCGAAGGCATGACCATCAAGTTGCAGAAGATGCCGATGGATGAGCCCCAGGTCGACGTCGTCTACTTCGGCTACAACAAGCACTGGGTTGGCGACGAGAGCCGCCAGACGCTCGCCAGGTTTGCCAATAGGTGGAAATGCCGATTTGTAAAGTTCGAGCTCGTCGGCCATACGGACACGACGGGCAAGGAAGGCTACAACGTAGAGCTTTCCGGCAAGCGTGCGGCCTCGGTGCGGGACTATCTGGTCAAGGCCGGTATCAACGCCAACCGGATCACGGTCCGTGCCGCGGGCGAAAAGGAGCCCCTCATGGCGACCGGCAAGGGCAAGCGCCTGCGCGCGAACCGCGCCGTGGTGGTTTATGTAAGGTAGTTCAGTCGCCCCTGCTCGCAGGCGTCTAATAAGAAGCGAGGCCGAACCCGGCAGCGCGAATAATAATCGGACATCCTCCGAAGCTTGGCTTGGCCCCTCTCCCCGTTTTGGGAAGAGGGGCTTTTCTTCTGACAGCATTTCGAGGAAATCGAAGGCGGCACATCCGAGATCGAAAAGTGACGGGGCTTCTTGCCTCCAATTCAATGACCGCGTTAGATGATATCGCTTTGCACCCAAAAGCGGTCGTCGGTCACGTACTTACCGACGTCCGCTGCTGACCCGAAGCGGATGTCATCCAGCGGCGCGGAACAATTTTGCGAGTCTGCTCGGAAGCGCCAGGTTGCGCGCTTACTGGCCGGCCAGCAGCCCTTCTTCAGAATTGCCAGTCCAAACCCTGGGGCAGCGGCACAACCGTCCTATACACCGATGCACCTACTGCGAAGACGCGAATCGCAATAGAATGCGAGCGCTTCGGACAAGACGATGCTAAGGTTATTGTTATCGTAATAATCAAGCGTTGGGGGAAGCGACTTGGCAGTTCGACAAAGGGACGATCGCGCCGACACGTTCCATGTCGAACTGATCAAACCTTCCCACTACGACGACGACGGATACGTGATCCAGTGGCGTCGTGGGTCATTGCCATCCAACTCGCTTGCCTGCCTGTGGGGGCTCGTGGCGGATGCCGCGAAGCGGGACGCGCTCGGTGCGGATGTCAAGATCGCGGTTGCGGCTTACGACGAGACCAACATCGTGGTCCCAGTCGAGGCCATAGT
The DNA here is from genome assembly GCA_037387885.1 of Alphaproteobacteria bacterium. Classification (GTDB taxonomy): domain Bacteria; phylum Pseudomonadota; class Alphaproteobacteria; order JAPULJ01; family JAPULJ01; genus DATKZM01. The sequence continues at coordinate 5,581 of JARRKQ010000288.1, forward strand.
GGCCAAGATCAAGGCGGCCAGCGGAAAAGGATTGATCTGCTTCGTCGGTGTCCAATCGAACCAGTTCCCGCGCGCGGTCGATCTCGCGTAACCATTCCTAAAGGCCGGGATCCCGGTCGCGATTGGCGGCT
>JARRKQ010000289.1:0-2965 GCA_037387885.1 Alphaproteobacteria bacterium
CCCGCGTACCGGCCTCCAGCCGCTCAAAGATCCTCTTCGCTTCCGCCAGCTGCCCTTCGGCCAACTCCACCTCGGCGCTGAGTCGCTCCTTGTCCAGCGCTCCCAGCACGTCGCCGCTGGCTACTGTCTGTCCCTCCGTGGCATGTAGCGCCGTAATGCGCTCGCTGCCATTGAAAGCAAGACGCACCTCACGGATATCGACATTCCCGTTGAGAATGAGGCGTGTGGGATTCGTTCCGTCGCCCGAGCGCATAAGCCACCATGCGCCGACAGCGATGACGGCGAGCAATGCCGCGAGGAGCGTAATGCGCTTTCCCACATTCATGTTTGGCTTCTGCCGACGCGAAACGACAGAATAGCCAATGGTGGGCTCATCCGAAAGATGCAACGGCTGCTGAGGCTCATGATCTCGTGTCCGAGGGGTCTCGTTTTGCTCGTGCCATGACATGTCTTTGCCGAAATCTATAACGGAGGCCTCGAAGCAATGCAAGAATAGTCAGGAAATCTCCGGACGCGGTTCTCTGCTACTGACCTGCCCGCATAAACCGGACCAGTTCAAACAGGCAGGCCATCCTGAACTTCGGGAGGAGTTGCGTAAGTGCTTGAAATATATGGTGGTGATGGGTGGGCTTTAAATGAGCAGCGACAAGTGGGCATTCGTCTCAGTCGTCTGGAAATGTGATCGCGCCGTCGCCTACAAAGACCGAACTTCCACCAATCCGCACCTCACTAATCTCATCGCCCCTCAGGCCAAGTTGGACATGCAGCCTGCTCGGACGGCCCATTTGGACGCCTTGTCGAATTATCATGCGGCCAGCTTCCTTGCCGCGCACCACTCCATAATGGACCAGATAACCGCCTAAAGGGCCAGCAGCACTTCCCGTCGCCGGGTCCTCTCGACCATCAAGTCCCAGCTTGCGCCCATACACCGTGGCACCGTCATCTGTGCATTCCGTCGAGAAAATGAAAACAGATAGCTTTGGTAGGCCTGCCCTTTCAAGGACTGCGGCGACGGCTGTTGTATTTATTGCTGCGCGATCAACCGCCGCGCGTGATGTCAGAGGGACAAAAAGAAAACTTGCGCCACCAGAGACTGCTTGTACCGGGAGTAAAGTCAACTTCATCTCCGACGGTTCGACTCCCAGGGCCGCGGCCATCCCGTCGATATCCTCGAGTGTCTTGCCGAATGTCGGCACCAAGTCGTGCATCCAGGCAAACCGGAGATCATTTCCATTCCAGTCGAGTTCCACGATGACCGGGCCAATACCTTCACTGAATACAACCTGCTCCGTGCCCGGCATGATGGAGCCTGCACGAGCAAGGGCGAAGGCAGTCCCAATGGTGGGGTGACCAGCAAAGGGTAATTCTCGATTGGGCCCGAAAATGCGGACCTGAAAATCAATATCCTCATCGTCATGAGAGAAGACGAAAGTAGTTTCCGAAAAAGCCATTTCACGCGCGATACTCTGCATGAGAGCCTTCGTTAACCCCTGGGGCTCTAAAAAGACAGCAAGTTGATTTCCGGTGAGAGGTTCCTCTGTGAATACGTCCCACTGGTCGTAGCGATAGATCAGGTCTGAATTAACCTCAGCTGCTCTTTCGGTCGCGGCGGCGGAAATGAACAGTGAACAGCCAACAAGCAGGGTGCTGAGAATCGCAGGACTACCTTGATTCACTGATAGTGCTTTCGCTGAATTGACGGCACGTCCGAATATCATAGTAATTGTATTTTTGAGTACCCCACACATGCCACTCGGACGATTCTGACAGGCCGCAATGAGCCACAGACAAACCTATCTTATTTTAGCGCGCCAGTTTCTGGCTGAATGACTTAAAACGGCTGCCGATTCAACCGGTCGATGCAACACTCCGGCAATACGCTGTTGGCAAGCAAGAATCTCTCTGAATCAATCGACTAGCCACGACGTCAGTAGCATTGGCCACGCCGAATCTCGTATTCCGGCTACGATTTCAACGGGTCGACGCAACACCTGCGTGACGCCGCATCGCCTGAGTTTCTGCCCCCCAGCCCCGTAGGGCCATCCGGACTGCTAGTGGAACGATCGTTTCTGATGATCGAGCATATACGTCGAAAAGCAGGCTAACGCCGGAAAGCACCGTCTAAACAGGCGATCGGGGCCGTCACCGCAATTCACGGCGACAGAGAATGCGGATATCAGTTCCGCGCATCGAGCTCGGGATAATGCCGAAAGATTCCATCTTGGTTGAACGGTATCCGCTGATCAGAGGACAGATACGCCGCAATGCCCGGACGCTCAGCAACGCGGTCGTGTAGCGCGGCAGCCATGGGATAGTCCGGCTCGATGGCACGAAATGCGTTGGGAAGGCAGTACCTGAGGCCCGCGACGACTTGAAAGAGCGCCAGATCGACGTGCGTGGAATTGAAGCCAACAAGCCACCTTCTATTTGAACGCGTGTTCTGATCGAGAACGCGCTCGAAGTAACCGGAAATGGAATGATGGATGTCGTGTATCTCGCTTACGAAGTCAGCGATTGTGATCTGCAGATGCTCCGCCTGCCATCGGCCTTGCTCTCACGCCGGAGATAGTCCGTGGCGCATGCCCAAGTAGCAGCAGATCGTCGCCGTCTGCGAAATCAATAGATCACCGTGTTGCAGAATCGGGGGTGCGAACGGCGGCGTACCGATGTCATTGCGCTGCAGGATGTCGACAATCGCTTGGGGGCCGCCGCCTTCTTCCTCTGGCATCCGCCCAACGTCAACGTATGAAGCTCCGGCATCCTCTAGAACGAGACGCACGAACTCCCCGCGCACCTGAATTCCGGGCCACTAATAGAGACGGTAGACAGAGATTTCGTCCGCCATGATTATCAGCTTTAGGCATGGTTGCTCCGCTCTGCTATTACCTTGGTTGGATCAACGAGGAGCGCGCCCAACCAGAAGAACTGAACGGGGCAACTCATCCTCGGGCACGACCCCGCCTCC
>JARRKQ010000290.1:0-4824 GCA_037387885.1 Alphaproteobacteria bacterium
CGTTATCCGGCACCACAACGGCCGCGCATCTCCCTTTGGCCTCGCGATAGCCTCGGTCGCACTCCCAGCCGGGCCCATAGGACAGACTCGTTGGGTGGGCGTTTTCTGGCACCTGGACGGTCACACAAGACCTGTCGACCTGCCGGTCGCCATCATCGCACTCCCAGCCGCTGCCATAAGTACTCCCATGCGCATTCTCGGGTATTCCAACGGAGCTGCCCTGGGCAAGCGCGATGCCGGGACTGGCTACCAGAACCGCCCAAAAAAGCAGGAGGCGAATAGAATTGGACTGTGGTTGTCTCATTTTACCCATAGTCGATTAGATCTCCCCCTTCACCCTGCGGAGCCGACCCGACCTTTGGTTTTCGGAGTGATTGCTCCCGAGGATTCGGGCGATGGTTGGCCGTCCGTTGGGACGTCTTTGGGTGTCTCGTTGGGATTATTTTTGGCCGGAATACTATGTGCCGAGGAGAAGTCCTTGAAGGACATGTGATATTCCTTTGATGTTGAGGGAAACAGATTTTCACCTATTGTTACATAGCCTCAATTGTGGCTTTTACAATAGTATGCAAAATATATTTTTCCTAAAATTTTAGAGAGCAAAATATTTTTGCAAATATAATGCGGTTTTACCATAACGAGCTTCTAAAAATATTTGTGCCTTTATTTTGAGAGAGAACCAAGAACGGGCAGGAGTCTCAGCTTGCCCGATATTGCAAATGTATGTGGGTTGACGTGGAGCAAAGATCGAGGACCTGGCAGAGCCTCCAATGGACTTCAGCCGGACCATCCTAGACTTGGAGCGGCATGATCTTCAGGCAGCCCGATATCTGCCATCAAAAAGAAGAACATCACCACCGAACCGTATTATTTTGTGAGTGTCTCTAGAACCGCGACAAAATGGCAACTGGCGGCAGCTAGGACGCAGCCATGCCAAACGGCGTTCTGATACGGCAGGCTCTCCCAGAGATGAAATGCCACCCCCATGGAATAGAGAAAGCCGCCAGTGCCGAGCAGGACCAAAACCGACGTAGAGACTGACGAAAAAAGGAGCCCTGCCGCTGGAAGGCCAGCCCACCCGAGTACCAGATACATGACCACAGAAGTTCGCTCGAGCCGTCCGGGACGCAGCAACTTAAGCAACATACCGGCAAGTGCCACAATCCAGACTAGAGACAGAAGTCGATAGCCCATACCGCCACCGATCGCGATACCCGCGAACGGTGTATATGTGCCGGCGATCAGCAGGAAGATTGCTGCGTGATCGTATCGGCGAAGCCTGCCCTTCCAAACTGGATGCGAGACCAGGTTGTAGGCGGCAGACAGCCAGAGCGTGGCGATCAAACAGGCGCCGTAGGTCATCGCTACCAGAATTGACAGCGTGTCGCGCGTTGGGATCACAGCCGCCAGCAATATTGCCACGCCAGCTGTCGACCCGGTAACGCCGAGCAGATGGATCACACCGTCGGTGAGCCATTCATTTCGAGTGTATCGGGGGTCCATGTTGGCTGTGGCTCAATGTGGTTGTTTGCCGCGGTCCACAATGATCTCAGCATTAGCAGTTCAGCTATGGCATCCGATACCGAACGTTCACGGCGTCAATTGTCAACGGCAAATTTGGGTTGATTTCCGCTTCTCTGGTTGGCCAGCTGGCATTGTCAGAGTAATCGATTGGGCTCATCGTTTCCCGCCCTTCCTCGTATGAGAAAGGCGCAAAAACTACTTCTGCAAAGGTCTTAAACCTTCCAGTCCGCCACAAGACACCTCAACCACGACATCTTCAGCTTAACAGACCAAGTTAATCTGACAATGCCGGCAAATATTCCCCCGAGCCCGCTTGGGTAGGGATAAGAACACGCAGGCCGAGTTCGTGACGACCCGGAAAGGGGGCCGTCTCGCTACTTCCGTCGGTGGCACGCTCACCGGTCGGGGCGGCGACTTCATCATTCTCGACGACATTCTCAAGCCCGACGATGCCCTGTCGGACATTCAACGAGCCAGAACGATTGAATGGTTGCAGGGAACACTCTTGAGCCGGCTCGATGACAAAAATGAGGGAGTCATCATACTGATTCAGCAGCGGGTTCATCAGGATGATCCTGTTGGGTTCTTCCTCGAGCAAGGGGGCTGGACACACCTAATCCTGCCCGCCATTGCAGAAGAGTCTCAGATCATCCGTTTGGCCCGCAATCTCGTACACGTTCGCGAAGAAGGGGATATCCTCCATCCCGAACGCGAGTCCTACGAGCAGCTCATGAGGCTCCAGCAGGACATGGGCAGCTACGCTTTCGCGGCCCAGTATCAGCAAAATCCGGCCCCGCGTGGCGGTGGAATTGTCAAATGGGACTGGTTCCAGACTTACTCCGAACTCCCGAAACGCCACTGATTTGCGGAAGCGCGCAGTCGCCCTCTATGAGGAGTACAATCCGGACGAGATCTTGATCGAAGACGCCGGATCAGGCGCACAGCTCTACTGTGATCTCCGGAACGAAGGAATCTACGCTCGTGCCATCAAGCCAGTAGGCGACAAGAAAATGCGCATGGAAACCCAGACGGCCGTGATTGAAGCCGGACGCGTATTCCTGCCCAAGTCGGCGCCCTGGTTGCCAGACTTCCAGGACGAAGTAACGAAGTTTTAGGCTGGCAAATACGACGACCAAGTCGATAGCCTGTCGCAGTTTCTCAAATGGGTAAGGTCACGGCCGCGGGTTGAGATTATAAGCCTCTAATTTTCTTTGCCCTGCGGGAGGGCCGTGCTGAGGATTATCCGAATTCCCAGCGCTCAATTGTCTTTATGTCTTCATTGATGCCCTGGCCCCCATGGTGGAACGATCCGCCTCTGCCGAGCCGGTGCCCGCATCCACCGAGATGCCGGATTTTTGCACTGGACTTCTCCGGCAAAGAGAGCGTGCATGGTAGGGGAAATGAGGGCCTCCTCCGGCCCCAGATGCCTCGACCGGCGCGCCGGCGAGGCCTTCGGGGGTGGAAGCATCGTGAGTGCCACGATGCCGCAACGGAGGACTCCTCCATGGCAAGATCTACTGTCGCCAAAGGCAAACAGACGAAAAAGCAGGCGCGGCAACCTACCCCGCGCAAAACAAAGGCAAGAATCGCGAGATCCATCCGAACTGGTACGGTGGCTCGGCAGATCCGCCCGGGGACCAAGCAGGACGTTCTGATTTCACTACTCGGGCGAGCCGAGGGCGCGACCATCGATCAAATGTGCACCAAGATCGGCTGGCAAGCGCACAGCGTCCGTGCCGCCTTGACGGGGCTTCGCAAACAGGGATTAAAGATCTTCCGCGACACGAACGATGCCGGCACCACGGTCTACCGCATCGTTTCCATGCCCAGGCGCATCTGTTCTTGATGCCGCCCGCCATCGACGACCACACCGAAGCCGAGATTGGCGAGCTCCCATCTCTTTCCCGGGCAGAGCTCCTGGCGCACTGGCGACAGCTCTATGGCTCGGAGGCACCCAAGGGAATGAGCCGATCTTTGCTCATGAGAGCGATCGCGCACCGGATGCAGATAAAGCGATATGGTGGTCCCAGGGCAGCCCTGGTTCGCCGGCTGCGGAAGGCTGCCAAGGGATCCAGCGCCGAGAACGCGTCGAATGATGCCCAACTGATTGGGCCGCAAACCGGAACCCGTCTAATCCGCACCTGGAATGGCACCACTCACGTGGTCGATGTGGTGGAGAGCGGTTTCCTTTGGAACGGCCAGCGACACCGTTCGCTCTCCGCCATTGCCCGTGCCATCACCGGGGCCCGCTGGTCCGGGCCCCGCTTCTTTGGCCTGAGGCCGGGTCGCGCGCCATGAGCCGCTTGCGATGCGCCGTCTATACCCGTAAGTCCACTGAGGAGGGCCTCGATCAGGGTTTTAACTCGTTGGATGCTCAACGTGAGGCCTGCACCGCCTATATCAAAAGCCAGGCTGGCGAGGGCTGGACCTGCCTGAAGTCCCGGTACGACGACGGCGGGATCTCGGGCGGAACCATGGAGCGACCCGCTCTGCAGCGGCTGCTGGCCGACATCGCGGCCAGCAAAGTCGAGATCGTGGTGGTCTACAAGGTGGATCGCCTGACCCGCGCGCTTTCTGATTCAACACCACGACCTCGATGGGGAGATTGACGCTCAATGTGTTGCTCAGCTTCGCGCAGTTCGAGCGCGAGGTCACTGCGGAACGGATTCGCGACAAGATTGCCGCCTCGAAGAAGAAGGGCATGTGGATGGGGGGTGTGGTGCCCCTGGGCTATGACGTGGTCGACCGCAAGCTGGTTCCGAACGAGCCTGAGGCTGAGACCGTGCGGACGCTGTTCCAGCTCTATCTCGAGCACGGCAACGTGCGGTCTGTGCACCAAGAGGCCGACCGGCTGGGCCTTCGGACCAAGGCCCGAAAGCCTAACAACGGCCAAAGATGCGGCGGGGAGCCCTTCACTCGCGGCCACATATATAAGGTCTTGTCGAACCCGATCTATATCGGCCAGATCGCATACAAAGGGCAGAGTTACAACGGCGAGCATCCCGCCATCGTCGATCGGGAGTCCTGGGAGAGGGTTCAGGAGCAGCTGAAACGCAATGCCGTGAACCGGCACCGAGCGACGAATACCAAGACCGGGAGCCTGCTGGCCGGCCTCCTGGTCGACGCCGAAGGCCGGAAGTTGGTACCCACCTACGCCAACAAGGCGGGCCGGCGCTATCGCTACTACATCTCCAAATGCCTGAAGGACCGCAGCTCAGACGACCATGGGGGCTGGCGGTTGCCGGCGCAGCCGGTCGAGCAGGCTGTGGTGGGCGCAATCTCTCGACTGCTCCAGGACAA
>JARRKQ010000291.1:0-2367 GCA_037387885.1 Alphaproteobacteria bacterium
ATAATGAGTTGCCTGTGAAGAATGGGCGAGCGTCTGGTGTGCCTGGCTTTTGCGTCGTTTTGAAGTAATCGAGTTTGCAGGGTTTCGGCGATTTGGCCTCCGAACCTTGCTGTCTTTTGACCGGTTGATGATTTCGCGTCGCGCCGATCCGTGATTCTCTCCTCACGTCGAGGAGGGCAGCGATGCGACCAAAGAAGTCTGCGGGGGAAAGCTCGGATGACCTGTTCCGGGTACGGCTCGGCCAGATCATCGACATGGGCCACGAGCTGGTACGGCTGGCCAAGCGTGCGGCGCTCATGGCCGGGCGCTATACCTATGCCAAGCAGTTTAAGCGCGCGGGCCGCGAGCTCCGCTTCGTGCTGCACGCCAACGCCGTGCCGAGCGCCGTCGGCTACGACTTCCCGCTCATCCTCAACTCGCTGAAGATGCTCTTGCGCCCGATCCTGGCCGCCCTCTTCGCCAAGATCATGCCCGCCCCGACGCTCAAACGGGCTGCTTAACGGTCAACAAATGAGTGGCGTTGCGTCGGCTCGGTCGATCGTGCGTCCGGGTAACTTGCCGCGCCGCGCGGCCCTAGCGGAAGGATCGGGTTGTTCGATTTCCGTTGTCAGGCCGAAGAATTGCAATCCATCTATGGCGTTGAGAGTAAGCTTGGACCCGCGATGGCAGGTATTCACCTCGCCGGCGCGAAGGCTTCGATCACGACCTTGAGCCCGGGCAGTAGCACTCTTTTAGGGTTCGGAAATTCCGCGAGGGCGGGAACGCTACCGGTCTTCTTGTCGACCGTGAATCCCACCGATACTGTCCTGCCCGAATGCTCATACCGGGTTCCATCGGGCAAAGTGAGGCGGAGGACCGTAACGCCGATTTCGGCACGATTGGCCTTGAGACGGCTTGCCACGATCGAATACGGAATGTCGAACTGAACGAAGACCGGATCGAACTGGATGATCGTCGCTAAGACGCCTTTGTCGGCTTTTGCTTCGATGTAGGCGCCTTCGGTAGTGCGCGGGCGGCTGATCCAACCGTCAAACGGCGCATATAGCTTGTGCCAATTGAGCGTCACTTCGGATTTCTTCAGGGCAGCAGTCGCGGCCATCAACTCGGCTCTGGCGATTTCCCGGTTTATCAACGCGTCCTGCAATTTGACGCGTGTGACCGTTCCGCGGCCCGCCAACCGCTCGTATCGGTGCACTTCCAACTCAGCCTTTTTTAGCTGTGCCCTTTTTCGCGCCAGCTCCGCCTTTGCCGCAGAGACCTCGTGGATAACGGCATCGTCGACCAGCTCGACAAGAAGCGCTCCGGTTTTGACGATCTGACCTGGTTTGAAATGTATACGCCGGATTATCCCCGACACCTTGGTCGCGACTTCGTAACTCCGCTTAGCGACAACGTGCCCTGTCGCCTTACCGATCGGCTTTTGCGCCTCCGCCAGTGCGCGCGTGATCTCACCAGATTTGTCTTTAGCAAGAACGGTGCTTGGCGGCAAAGCAATCGCAGCTACACACAGCCCGACAATAGCGACACTACACCTGAAACCTAGGCGCAAGGTGTTAGACTGAGACATAATCAACCAACTCCAAGTGAAGCTGACCAAACTTGGTCAACAGTTGCGCAATGGCAATAGATCATACGATAAACAGCATGAGCCGCAATATGGTGGACGGGGCCGAACAGGCCGGGCTAACTCAAGTGGACTTGCCTCGCGCCGGTTGCTAGGCACAGAATTTTGCGCCCGTCTAGCCGTTCTAAATCCATTCCTTCCAACCGCGTAGCGTGAATTGCAACGCGATTGCGATCAACAGACAACCCATGAATCGCGTCATGGATCCGATACCGTTCGGCCCGAGCATGCTGGGGACACGTCCGGTGACGCTCAGCACTGCCCAGAAGATCGTCACCGTGAATAGGATGCCCACCACTAAGACAGTGTAGATGGCTGCCGTTCTCAAGGAGCCATAGCTCGCCGGCGCTACGTCTGATGCCAAACTGATGACGACGGCGATTGAGCCATGCCCGCTTAGAGCAGGCCTTCGCAAAGCTCAAGGCCGACCTGCGGCGCATCAGTGCCAGAACCTACGACCAGCTCATCGCCGCCGTCGGCGATGTCTGCAACCTTTTCGACACGGTAGAGTGCTGGAACTTCTTCAAAGCTGCCGGATATGCATCAGATTAAACGCAAAACACTTTAGAATCTTATGCGCGCACCGAAAATCGGGCCATGATAGGTAATCCGAGAAACAACCTTTTCCGCGCCCGATCCGGAGATCGTGTGCTGGTAGAGCCCGCGATAGCCGAGTCCGACGTCTGCATCCAGACCAAACACCTTGAAGTGATAGCTGACTAGGCCGACCAGATTCCAGGTGA
>JARRKQ010000291.1:2374-3201 GCA_037387885.1 Alphaproteobacteria bacterium
CCGACATCGCCGCGCAACATAACGGACCATCTGGGCGCCAACCGCACGATTGCGCGAGCTCCAATGATCGGGTCGAAGATTTCGTCAATTTCCTTGATGTTGGTGTCTGGCAGAGGACGCCGAATTTCGATGGGCCCAATCTTGATCGTGAGCGGCCCGTTTGCGCTCAGCGACAGCTCGAGTTTCTGCCGCGTGTAGCGTACCCCTACCAACAGATCCAACGATATCTCGCTAATACGCAGAGGGTCGTTTCGATCCGCTGCCGCCCATTTTCCGCTCTCATAGACTCTGTAGAAGCCGACAAGATCGATGACCGTCTGAGATGCCTCCAGTCGGCCCGTGACCTGCGGCACCGTCACGCCGCCGACGCGCGTCGGCCCAACGTCGATATCAATGCCGTTCAAGCCATAGGCAAAATCCACATATCCGCCAAATCTGCCGAAGCGCCATTCAGCCTTGACAAATCCGAACCGTACATCATCCGAGATCCGCGCATAATCGATGAAGCTCGCGGTCAAATCGATCGTCGTGTCGCCGTTCCTCACGGTTCCGGCGGTGTTCTGGAGCCAGAGATAAGGAAAAACGTCGACCGACCAGTCCGTCGATGCGGTGTTTTCCTTGCCTGCCGGTGTAGCAGCTATCGAATAGGGCCGAGCGGGCGAATCTATGGATAGCGGCATGCTAAGCCATGGTTCGTGCGCCAGGCGGTCGGCCGGGTAGCCCGCCGTTCCGGCGAGCAAAGTTCCGAAAAATCCGGCGCAGCGGGCAATCGAGATCAAGTTGGTCTTTAGGCCATTTATCACCATTCGCAGACAAGTACCGATGCG
>JARRKQ010000292.1:0-2649 GCA_037387885.1 Alphaproteobacteria bacterium
CATCTCGCCACGCCAGACAGTCCTCTCTCGCACCACATCGCCTGGGTCGCGGTTGCTCAATGGCTACTCGCTGGATGCAAGCTGATCACCGATGATCCCCCACCGGGCATGGCGCGCCTCGACTGGATCATCGAGACGGGCGCATCCTACATCATGGGCGTGCCGACGCATGCCATGGATATCCTGGCAGAGCAGAGGCAGCGTCGGCTCAGGCGACTCGGCAGCGTCGAAATCTTCTACATGGCGGGTGCCGCCATACCGCCCACGGTTGCCGCGGCGTTCTTGCGCCAAGGCATCAAGCCGCAGAACGTCTATGGCATGACTGAATGCTCTTCGCACCAGTATACGCATCCCGACGACGATACCGAGACGATCATCACGACCTGTGGACGTGGTGGGAGTGCTTACAGGGTCCGTTTATACGATCCGACGGACCCCGACCGAGAGGTGCCTATGGGAGCGGTCGGCCAGATTGCTGGGTGTGGCGCTGCCTTGATGCTCGGTTATTTCGACAATCAGACGGCGACTGAGGCGAGCTTCAACCGTGATGGCTGGTTCATGTCGGGTGATCTCGGAGTCATGGATGCCGTTGGCAATCTTCGTATCGAGGGTCGCCTTAAGGATCTCATCATCCGAGGTGGTCACAACATTTATCCAGCCCAAATCGAATCGCTTGCGCTGCGGCATCCTGCGGTCGCGCGCTGCGCTGCATTCCCCGTTCCCGACGAGCGTCTCGGCGAACGCGTCTGCCTGGCCGTGATCGGCGAGGTGGATCCGCACGACCTCCTCACACACCTTGCTGGCGAAGGTCTCTCGAAATACGACATGCCGGAATTTTTTCTGCGGCTCGAGGCTTTTCCGCTCACAGCCAGCGGTAAGATATTGAAGCGCGCGCTGGTCGAATCAACCAAGCAAGGTTTGTTGAAACCACTCTCAGTTCGGTTCAAGTCCAATGCAGAGGCGATCGACGAGGATCTGAACTTTGATGATCTCGGCGATTTCCTCGAGGTCTCGGACAGCGGACCGAACCTTTCCTTGGCGCGCGATTAATGCGCCCGCTCGACGGCTTACGTATCGCGGACTTCACGACGCTGTTACCCGGCCCTTTGGCGACCCTGGTGCTTGCAGAAGCGGGTGCCGAGGTAGTCAAAATCGAACGGCCGGATGGTGGCGACGGGATGCGCCGTTATGAACCCTTGTGGGGCGAGGAAAGCGTGAACTTTGCGCTCCTCAATAGGGGCAAGCGAAGCATTGTGGCGAATCTTAAGGACCCGGCTCAGGTTGCTCATATCAAGAACTTCGTGGCGAAGTGCGACATATTGATCGAGCAGTTCCGACCCGGTGTGATGGACCGGCTCGGTCTCGGGTATGAAGCCTTATCAAAATTGAACCCAGCCGTGATTTATTGCTCGGTTTCCGGTTATGGCCAAAGTGGGCCCAAGCGCCACGTGGCAGCTCACGATCTCAACCTCGTCGGAGATGCTGGTTTGTTAGCGCCAACGGGATTGCCATCGTGCAACGTTATTCCGCCAACTTTCATTGCCGATATCGTCGGTGGCACCTATCCGGCAGTGATCAATATTTTAATGGCATTGCGACAACGTGACGCCACTGGCCAGGGCTGCCATCTCGACATTGCCATGGCGGAAAATCTTTTCCCCCTCGTGTATTGGGCCCTGGGCGAACGCCATGTGCAGGGCGTCCAATCGTGTCGCCGATCTCTAGCGGCGGGAAACTCGCCGCGCTATCAGCTTTACGAAACCGCGGACAATCGAATGGTTGCCGCTGCGCCAATCGAGCAAAAGTTTTGGGATAAGTTCTGCGATATCATAGACTTGGATCCGGCCTTGCGCGACGACTCCGCCGATCTCGCTGCAACCATCCACGCCATACAGCAGATCATCAAAAGCAAGTCGTCCTCCTATTGGTCCAGCGCATTTGTTGGTCATGATTGTTGCTGCAGTATTGTCGCCACACTCGATGAGGCGATTGCCGACTGCCAATTCAAAGAACGAGGCTCATTTGCACATAAGCTGGTCAATGAGCAGGGGGATTCTCAGTCCGCACTTCCTGTGCCGATTGATCCCATGTTTCGCGGTTCCTTTGCTGAAACGAAGTCGGCTCCTCGTCTCGGGGAATATGGCGAGGCAGTTCCTCCTTTGAGGATGGTGTGAAAGTTCAGAGCTGCTGTGGTGATGGTTGGATAGTGCAGGTTTGCCCGTCAACCTCTCTCTCGGCTTCGCAGTGTTGCCTTGTCGCTGATCGCTGATGTTAGGACGGTTCCGCGGCAAGGTCCGCTTCTGGATCGCTATGCTGACATTCCTACACGCCGCCAGTCTGGTCCGCTTTTGACTCTCGATACTCTGGGGTAGGTTCGAACTAATTTGTAACGGTTAAGTACGCGTGGGGAAGGATCACGCCTATGGCTGAAGCTACCAAAGTTGCCGGCGGTTGCATGTGTGGCGCGGTGCGCTACTCGACGAGAGGCGAGCCGAGCAGAGTGCTCCACTGTCATTGTCAAAGTTGCCGTACGCACACCGGTGCACCAGTCGCGACTTTGGCGGTGTTCAAGGCTGACCTGGTTGAATTCAGTGGCGGCGAACGCAAAATCTATAATTCATCGCCAGGCGTTGGCCGGGCATTTTGCGC
>JARRKQ010000293.1:0-3947 GCA_037387885.1 Alphaproteobacteria bacterium
GAGCGCACGAAAGCGAGATCCATCTCGTTGCAGACCTGAATGAGGCCGTTCTGGATGACCGCCCGGGTGACGGGATCGAGCGCGATGGGATCGAGGGTGGTGCTCATGCGCGGCCTCCATCGACCGTAATGATCAGATTTCCTAGATTGTCGGCCTCCACCTTATCCCCCGGCTCGACCACGATGGTGGTGTCGAGCTGCTCGATGATGGCGGGGCCGGTGAGCGTTGCGCCGGCGGGCAGCTGCTCGCGCCGGTAGATCGGCGTCTCCACCCAGCCGCTTTCGAACCAGACCCGGCGCTGCGCGGCCGGCTCGCGGTCGGCGCCGTTCGCATGCGCGAGCGCGTCGTGCGGCACGCCGCGGCGTTTGCCGATGACGGCGGTGTGGAGATTGACGAGCACCGCGCGGATTTCGGAAAGCTCGACCTCGAAACGGCGCCAGTAGGCCTCCTCGAAGGCCGTCTGGAATTCCTCGCGCGGCGCGTCGATGCCGGAGACCGGAATGGTCAGGATGTGGCTTTGGCCGAGGAACTGCATGTCGGCCGAATGCAGCACGGTTATGTCGCTCACTTCTACGCCTTCGCGCGCGATGGTGGCCTTGCCCTCCTCGATCTGCGCCTCGAAGATCGCTTTGACCTGGTCCATGTCGAGATCGGCAACCGGCTGGTTGACCGTGTTGACGTAGTCGTGGCGGACATCGGCCGCGAGGCAGCCGAGCGCGTTGGTGATGCCCGGCCGCGCCGGCACCAGCACCTTCGGCACGGCAAGCTCGCGGGCAAGTGCGGAGGCATGGAGCGGTCCGGCCCCACCGAACGCAAAGAGAGCGAAATCACGCGGATCGTGCCCGCGCGACAGCGACACGAGCCGCAGCGCGCCGGCCATGCGGTCGTTGGCGATGCGCAGGATTGCCGCCGCCACGCCCTCGGCATCGAGACCCAGATGCTGGCCGATCTCGCGCTCGAAGATCGTGCGCACGTCGTCAAGCGAGATCGGCTTGTCGACTGCGAGCAAGGCTTCGGGATTAAGCCGCCCCAACACCAGGTTCGCATCGGTAATCGTCGGCCGCTGGCCACCGCGCGCGTAGCAGATCGGCCCCGGATCGGCCCCGGCGCTTTCGGGACCCACCTGCAGCATGCCGGCATCGTTGATGAAGGCGACCGAGCCGCCGCCCGCGCCGATCGTATGCACATCGACCATCGGGACATGGATCGGCATCGCATATTCGAGCTCGAGCTCGGAAGAGACCTGCGGAATGCCGTCCCGGATGAGCCCCACGTCGCAGCTCGTCCCGCCCATGTCGTAGGTGATGACGTCGGGTATGCCCGCGGCGGTCGCGGTGTAGGCCGCCGCCATCACGCCCGAGGCCGGACCCGACATGACCGTCTTGACCGCCGCTTCGGCGACAATGGTCGACGAGACGGTGCCGCCATTGCCCTGCATGACCAGCAGATCGTGCCCATAACCGCGCTCGGACAGGCCGTCACGCAGGCGCGAGATATAGCGGTCGAGCACCGGCTGGATGCAGGCGTTGACCGACGCCGTCACCCCGCGCTCGTATTCGCGGTATTCTGACAGGATCGCGTGGCCCATGGTGATGTAGGCGTTGGGCCAGACCTCGACGGCGATCTCGGCCGCGCGCTGCTCGTGGGCGGGGTTGAGGTACGATCACGTCGCGGAAACCCTTGGTCGTGATCAACCCCGCGGCACTGATCTTGCGCTCGAGCATGGCGTTCGTGGTCGCCGTCGTGCCGTGGATGATCGTGCGCACCTGATCGAGCGGCACTTGCGTTTGTTCGAGTGCCCCCAGCACGCCGAAGGCCTGGTTGTCCGTCGTCGTCGGCACCTTGGCGACACGGATGTCGCCGCCCGCCTCGTCCATCAGGATGAGGTCGGTGAAGGTCCCGCCGACATCGACGCCTGCTACTTTCGCTTCCATGCGCTTTTCCGCCTTAAACCGTGAGATACGCCGCCCGCACCTCCTTGTCCTTCGCCAGCTCCGCCATCGCGCCCTCGTAGCGGATCCGGCCCTTTTCGATGATGTAGGCGCGGTCGGAGACGAGGGTGGCGAAATGGAGGTTCTGCTCGGAGAGGAGGATCGAGAGGCTTTCGCGTTTGAGATCAAGGATCGTATTCGCCATCTGCTCGACGATCACCGGCGCGAGGCCTTCGGAGGGCTCGTCGAGCAGGATCAGGCTCGGATTGCCCATGAGGGTGCGCGTGATCGTCAGCATCTGCTGCTCGCCGCCGCTCATCCGCCCGGCCGGGCGGTCGCGCAGCTCGGCGAGCTTCGGGAAAAGCTCGAAGACGCGCTCGATCGTCCATTCGGGCGCGCCAGGCCGCGCCGGCTGCCGGCCGACGGCAAGGTTCTCCAGCACCGTAAGCTCGGAGAAGACGCGGCGGTCCTCGGGCACATAGCCGAGCCCCAGCCGCGCAATCACATGCGGCTCCTGCCCTGCGATGGCATGGCCGTCGAAATCGATCGCGCCGCGTCGCGGGCGCACGAGGCCCATAATCGACTTCATGGTGGTCGACTTGCCGGCGCCGTTGCGGCCGAGCAATGCCACCACCTCGGCTGGCTTCACCGCGAGCGCCACGTCATCGAGGATGTGCGCGAGGCCGTAATAGCTGTGCAGGCCCGCAACCGTGAGCCCGGTGCCATTGACACTGCCGCCAGTTCCCCCGGCGAAGCCGGTGCCGTTCGCGACCATGATCACCCGACCTCCACGCCGTGCACCGCGCCGGTGCCGAGATAAATGTCCTGCACCTGCTTGTTGGCACGCACCTGCTCTGGCTTGCCCTCCGCAATGAGACGGCCGTGGTCGAGCACCATGATGCGATCGGCATGGGCGAAGACGACGTCCATGTCGTGCTCGGTGAACAGCACCGCGATGTCGCGCTCGCGCACGATCTCGGCCGTCAGCGCCATCAGCTCGATACGTTCCCTGGGCGCCATGCCCGCCGTCGGCTCGTCCATCAGCAGCAGCTTGGGCTCGTTCGCCAGCGCCACGGCGAGCTCGACGCGCTTGATGTCGCCGTAAGCCAGCACGCCGCAGGCGCGTTCGGCCTGTTCCTTCATGCCCACGCGGTCGAGCAGCGCATCGGCCGCCTCGACATAGAGCGACGCCGCCGGCCGCCACAGCGCCTTGTCGCGGCGGTGGTGGCTGATGAGCGCCATCTGCACGTTCTCGCGCACGGTCATCGAATCGAACGTCGCTGTGATCTGAAACGTGCGCCCGACGCCGCGCCGCCAGATGCGCGCCGGCGAAAGCCCCCGGATCTCACGGCCGTTCAGGCGTACCGAGCCGGCATCGGGCCGCAACTGTCCGTTCAGCATGTTGAAGCAGGTGGTCTTGCCCGCCCCGTTCGGGCCGATGAGCGCCAGAAGCTCGCCCGAATTGAGCCTGAAGCTCACCTGATCGACCGCCTGCACCCCGCCGAAGGATTTGGACAGCCCGGAGACCGCGAGCACCGGCGCATTCTCCTGGCCGCGCGCGCTCATGCCGGCGCCTCCTCGGCGCGGGCGAGGCCGAGTTGCTGGCCGCTCCGCGTCATCGCGAAGCCGGCCAGCCCCTGCGGCAACAACAGCACCAGCGCGATGATCGTCGAGCCCATCACGAAGCGCCAGATGCTGAGCGCGCCGACTTGTGCCTTGAGCGCTGCCAGCCCTGGCTCCACAAGCGCCCCGCCGCCGGGGAAGATATCGGCCATAAGCCGCCCCAGCGCCATCAGGCTGGAGAGCGTCAGGCTGCTGAGCGAATCGTCGAGCCAGGTGAAGGAGGCGGCGCCCACGAGCGGGCCGGCGAGCGACTGCACGCCGCCCAGCAGCACCATCAGCAGCGCATCGAAGGAGCGTGCGATCTCCATCTCGGTCGGGAAGAGGCTCCCCTTGGAATAGATGAAGAGCGCGCCTGCCAAGCCCGCTATCGCGCCGGACAGCGTGAAGGCGAAG
>JARRKQ010000294.1:0-3049 GCA_037387885.1 Alphaproteobacteria bacterium
TGTAGCTTTTCAACCTGTCCGAAAGGTCCAGTGACTCTAGATGAAGTGGCATGGCAAACCTCCTTTTTTGCAGTCAGCAAATTACGAGGAGGATGATTTCTATGAATATCAACCGCCCCGGCAGCCCGGCGATCTTGGGTCCTCCAGACGAATGTCGCAGAGGAAGCGAGGACCCGTGGCTTTGCGTCACCAGCTTTGGCTGGTTTTGCCTTTGTCGATAACGGATGGTGACAGCTCAGGAAAGCGCGTCAATTCGGGGATGTACTGAGATGGACGCAATCTCCGCACTTACCAATATCGGAGGTTCAGAAGACCTGATTTGAACGTCGGCTTTCGGCGAACAGCGGACGATATATCCCAGACTCAGACCAGCCCTTCTCGTTTCCAAGACTCCACCACGTTGGCAGCATAATCTCGAAACCGTGTTAACGATACGTCGAACTCTCGTTCGAGAATCGAGGGGTCGCCGGTTCCGCTGCCGTCGCGCTCCCACAGCCGGTACGCTCCCGCGATTGCTGCCGCTACTTTCGTCGATCCGATCGCGGCCCCTACGTGCTCAGTGAACGCTTCGTCGCTGATCGCAGTGAATCCCACTTCGGACCCCATTGCCTGACCGAGTTCGGCGGCAATCTGTGGGAAAGTCAGTGCTTCCGGACCGACGAGATCAAACGATCGGTTGCGAGGGCCGGTCGTCATAGCCTGGAACGCTAATTGCGCAATATCGGCCGCGGCGATCGGTTGGATCAGTGCTTCCTCTGAGAACGGCCAGGTAAGACCAATGCTCGATAATGCCTCCGGCCCCGCCATTGCGACATTGTCCATGAACATGCTCGGTCGCAGAATTGTGTACGGGAGTCCGCTGGCAACTAAGTCTCGCTCGATGGCACGTTTCGTCTAGATTAAGGCAACCCCTGGAGCTGTCTCCGGTCCTATGGCTGAAAGCAGCACGAATTGTTTCAAATCGCCAGTAACGATTTCCGCGCCACTGTGAGCCAGATTCACACAAGAATCGGGGTTCCGAACAATGGCCCGCAGATCGTGACCATCTTTCAACGCCAGCTCTGCAACGACGCTCCCAGTATTGCCGCTGGCACCAACTACGGCGATTTGCATGTTTGACCCTCCAATCTCTACTCAGTATAGAGGCAGACGCAGTCGTGTGAGTGTCTGCTTTGGGTCAGTAGCGGTCGTTCTGCTCGATTTTAAGCCAATGGCAGGTTTAGGGTGCATAGCAGACATTCGCCCTGGCTGAATGGCAGCTTTTCTCAATACCGGACATTCAGAGGCGCTGAGAAGGCCTGAATCGAACGGCAGCTATCGGCCAGAAGCGGACTTTTCCGACCTAGTGAGATTGACGTCGCCTCTGCTCAAGCCACAGTGCCGAGAAATACAATACGCCACACAAAGCAGCGCCATAGATCAGAATAGAAGAAAGCAAAGATCCGAACTGGTATGCGGAATGCCCAGAGAATGCGAAATGCAAAACAGCGTGAGCGATTAGGAACGCGCAAGCGATGCCTCTCGCTATTGACCGAGTCTTCAAATTAAGACTCGCGACATACGCAATGACGACAGCAAATATCGGAACATGAGCGATTACAAAAGTAATTCTGCCAACCGAGTCCGTCAGGCCGCTGAGCAGGGGCAAGACTTGCCATTCATGATTTGGCATCGCATCCATTTCATGGGTAAAGAGCAGCGCCACGCCGAGATAGAAAACAAGGTTCTTCAATTATTAGTCACAATATCGGGACAAAGGCAATCCGCGCGAACGACCGTAAAGGGTCAGTAGCGGTCAATTAGACCGAGTATAGTCGAATGGCAGCTTTGGGGCGGTAAGCGGACATCCAACATGGGGAACGTCCGCTCTCACCAATACCGGACATTCAGATCCGCCGATAAGCCTCAATGTGAACGTCTGCTAACGGCCACAAGCGGACGGTGGGCGATCTAGAGGCCCCGGCCAGTCCTTCTCAATCCGCCCGCGGCTGTTCCTGGGCTTCGCGGAACATCAGGATCGCCTGCAGCGCAAACCCACCGGTCATCGCGACGAACACGCCGAGCGACGCGTTCGCGCTCATGCCGAAAGCGTCGGTGACGAACAGGATCGCGGCGATGGGCATGATCGTCCGGCCGCCCCAGCGCATCAGCCATGTGACGAGCCCTCGCTGGGGCAGCGTGAACGTGAATGCAACCAGCGAAAAGGCCGCGAGGTGCAGTTTCATTCCCGAGACGAAGACATGCAGCGTGACCTGCTCGCCGGTGATTTCCTGCCCCGCGCCGGCGAGGCCGAGCGAGCCCATCATCAGCAGGTTCTCGGATACATCCAGCACCATGGTGACGAGGATCCCAAGCCCGCTAGCCCACGCGGCAGGCGGGCAGCGATCACGAAAACCGATCACCGCGAAACCAACCGCCCCGGCATAGGAAAGTGCGAACAATCCATCAAGGAACAGCGCCGTTCGCAATGCCGGGTCGGCAGCCTGCAGAAAGGCAGTGAAGGTTGCGGGGTCCGAAAAGGTCTCTAGCGGGTCCTGTGCCGCCGTGCCTGATGATGCGAGGATGACGGCCGTACCCAGAAGCATCAGCGTGAGAGCGAGCACACTGAAAATACCTGCGGTGCGAAGCGATGACGCTTTGGTCATACTGCGGACTCCGACACTTAGCGGTTGCTAGATGAACCGCTCCGGGTTAGTAGCAGAAATATTACCTCATATCAGACGCCTGGCGGCTTTGGGGCGGAACGCAGACACTCGACCTGGCGGAACATTAGCTTTCACCGAAACTGAACACACAGAGGATCGGAAACTGTCTGAATTTAGAGAAGCTAACGGCCAGAATCAGCCGTACTAAATCCAACTAAGAGCGCATTTGACGATGGTGGATGCACCGGATTGTGCACACATCCCGTGAGCTATCAGCAACCTTTCCGGTTGCCAGCGCAATACTTGCTCACGCGCGGCCCGCGCTTCTTTGCGTCTGAGGAAACTGGCTCGCCACTCGCGCGGAGTGCTGCCCCGCTCTCCTACAAGACTATCGAGCCGCATCA
>JARRKQ010000295.1:0-2835 GCA_037387885.1 Alphaproteobacteria bacterium
CTTTAAACCCCTATTGCTCGTGCCTCATCGATCACTCAAGGATGTAGCTCCGTTGCGATGGACAGAGAAATGAGCTTGAAATGCTTATAGGGCCAATCGAAATGAAAGGCGGGTTTGATAGAAATTTTCTGTCCAAATCGGAGAAGGCAAGCCACATGCCGACATTGCAACAGCTGCGCTACCTCGTTGCCGTAGCCGAGACGCTCCATTTCCGCCGTGCGGCGGAAACGACTCATGTCACCCAACCGACCTTGAGCGGCCAGCTCAGGGAGCTGGAAGACAAGCTCGGTGTTCAGCTGGTCGAACGCAGCCGGGCGAGGGTCATAATGACGCCGATCGGCAAGGAAATCGCTGCACGCGGCAGAATCGTGTTGCGCGACGTCCAAGAGATCGTTGACCTCGCCAAGCAAGGTCAAAGCCCGCTCGGCGGAACCATCCGCCTGGGCGTGTTGCAGTCGCTGGGACCTTATCTCTTGCCACATCTCTTGCCCGATTTGCATAAGAGCTATCCAAACTTGAAGCTCTACGTGCGCGAAGGCATGCCCGGGGTGCTTCTCGACGGTGTGGACGAGGGAACCCTCGATTTGCTGCTATTCCCGCTGCCGGTTAAGGGCGCGGACCTTCGCAGCGTCCGCCTGTTCCGCGAGCCGCTGTGGATCGTGGCACCAAGGGATCATCGCCTGGCGGCACGGGAGAACGCCGCGCGCGCCGACCTCAAGGGGGAGACTGTCCTTACGCTTGAGCCAGGACACCGCCTCCTGATCAATTCGGCGCATCTCTCTCACTGGACTACGAGGGCACGAGCCTAGACACACTGCGACAGATGGTGGGCATGGGTATGGGACTTTCGTTCCTGCCGGCTCTCTACGTCCGTGCCGAAGTCACCCAAGATGAACAAGTGGTGGCCCGTCAGATGCAGTCGCGCGCGCCATTTCGCATGATTGGCATGATTTGGCGGCGCCACTCTTCGCGGCGGGAGGAATTCCTGGCTCTCGCTGGTCTCATTCGCGGGATCCTTAGGAGCCGCGTTCCGGAAGTTACCGTGATGGAGTGACCGGTCGCAACGCCTAGTCTGCCGCTCAGTCGTCGAGCTTCACAGGGGTTTCGAAGCCCTCCGGTTTCACCGTTAGGACGGAGCAGTCGACCTGCCGCAACACATCCTCAGCTGTGGTGCCGATAAACAAACCCGCGATGCCGCTGTGGGTCACGGTGCCCATGATCACGAGGTCGACCTTGTTGTCCTGAACGAACTGCGGGATGACGAGACTGGGGTGTCCTTTCGGCAGGTGCCTTTCATAGGTCACATCCCGCAGGTTGATGCCGCGGAGCATACGCTCCAAGGCCGCGGATCGCGTAAGCAGGTTGTTGTGGAAGAGGCGCTCTCTGATCTGGTCGGTGATTTCCGACCGACTGATGTCGTAGTCGGCCCCCGCAAAGTCCCACGCGCTCAAGATATCCAGATGGCACCCTTCCATCCGGGCGAGCGAACTTGCCATCTCAAGAATCTTTACGTCCAGCGGCGTCGGCGCGTCGCCTTGAACGTCGGAATCGACGGTGGCGAGGATGCGCTTGAACCGCTTGCCGGCCCTGGGCTTCAGGACCCAGACGGGACAGGGGCATTTGCGCAGCACGTGCATTGAGGTACTCCCGAAGGTGATGCGACTCAGCCCTCGCCAACTGTCGGCAGTTATGATCACAAGATCGTGATTATCACGCAGGACCGCTCGAATGATCTCCAGGAAGGGCGGACCAAAGCGAACGGACGCCTCTACCTCGAGCCCGTCTTGACGGATCGACGTGATCACCCGGTCGAGCAGGGACTGCCTTTCATCTATGAAGCGGCGCTCCAGATCGCGCTCTTCCGAGATGGACGATCCAAATGGTGCGCCGGCGTATTCCGGCAGCTTTTCGACGACGTCGAAGACGGTCAAGCGAGCCTTGTTTACTTTCGCCAAAGTCGTGGCCCGGCTCAAGGCAGCTTCGTTGCCGATCTGCTGACTATGGCAAACAAGGATGTTTTTGAATCGTTGCATGTTTCGATCGCATTCGCTTTGTTGTGGCCAAGATGGTGCGACAGTCGCCAATGCATATGGTCGGTCCGCAGGAACGGTCCAATTGCTTTAGCGTTGGTTTTGATAGGAAGCGCGAATGAGCGGCGTGATCGGAAATGGACTCCAATATCACCGTCGCCCGCTCATTGGTAATTGCTATTAAAGACGATATTCCAATCGATCTGAACTTGCGCCACGGGTCAGTAAATAGATTTTGTGGGCATTGTCAGATTAACTTGGTCTGTTAAGCTGACGATGTCTTGGTTGAGGTGATTTATGGCGGACTGGAAGGTTTAAGACCTTTAAAAAAGTGTTTTTTGTGCCCTTCTCATACGAGGAAGGGCGGGAAACGATGAATCCAACCGATTACTCTGACAATGCCAGCTTAACTATCCGAACCTGACGCGGCTGTTCGACTCGCTCAGGGTCGAGACCGTCGCGAGCGACATGCCATCCTCGTTCTCCTTGGGCGCAGGAGCGTTCGAACACATCGGCGACGCTCTTGGGTTCTTTGCCCAGCCAGGCAATCTCATGCGGCCGGACTTCTGGCGCCTGTTCCGTGACCTGCTGCGCTTTTATCGGGAGGCGCCACAGCTCGCGGACCGCCACAACATCGACCTTCCGACGGCATAGATCAGTAGATACGCCCGTTAGGCGAAAAGGGGGCAAACACAGACGCCTCTATGCGCGCTCCGCGTCTAGCGTGAAGACTTTGATTGGTCGGCTGCGACCGCGCAGAACATGGGAACCAGCGTCAAGAAGTTTCGACGAAAATGGCAAATCG
>JARRKQ010000296.1:0-3983 GCA_037387885.1 Alphaproteobacteria bacterium
AACCAGATGAGTTCAACTGGAACGCTCGTCAGCACGAGATCGTGGATCTGCCGGTCGAGACACTGTCGTACTTGACGGCAAGCCGGTACTGCGAAAGCGACGAGTTCGTTGACAAAGCCTGGGATATGTTCGGCAACACACCACCCGGGTGGGCGCGGGTGCAGGCGATCTCGAACTGGGTTCACAACAACGTTGTCTTCGACTATCGGTTCGGCCGACCAACGAAAACTGCAGTCGACGTGTTCCGTGAGGGTACAGGCGTGTGTCGAGATTTCGCGCACCTGTTTATAGCCTTGTGCCGCGCGATGAATTTCCCTGCACGCTACGCGAGCGGCTATCTCGGCGACATAGGCGTCAAAGTTGAAAGCGCTGGCGATTTCTGCGCCTGGGGTGAAGTCTATCTGGAGAAGCGCTGGTACGCCTTCGACCCGCGAAACAACACGCCGCGCATTGGACGCATTCTAATGGTACGCGGGCGCGATGCCGCCGACGTGGCGATGATGACGGCTTTTGGAAACTATCAGCTGACGCACCTTAAAGTCTGGACCCAGAAAACGGATGAATCTCTATCGGAGAGCGAACTAGTTGGCGCCCTGCAAAATCGACCGGTTGCCGAGGCACTGGTCTTGGAGCAATCTTCCGGGCGCCTGTGTATGTGACTCGTCTCGCTCGCCGCTCCGAAAGCGTCGTCATCGAGCACGGCGAGATACTCTTCGATGGCCCGGCTGGTCTTGTCCGGGTCAAGTCCTTCATCTCCGGCCGGTCCCTTGCGGCGGTCCGCATCGGCTTGAACGAGACTGGCGTCGACCGCGAAGGCTTCGCCGCCCACCAACCCTTCGGCCATGCAGAGATGCAGAAGCAGGTCGAAGACGTGACGGAAGAGATCGCTGTCGCGAAAGCGGCCGTGCCGGTTCTTCGAGAAGGTCGAGTGGTCGGGCACAGTGCCTTCCAGGCCCAGCCTGCAAAACCAGCGATAGGCCAGGTTCAGATGAACCTCCTCGCACAGCCGCCGCTCCGAGCGGATGCCGAAGCAGTAGCCGTCGATCGAGCGGATGCCGAAGCAGTAGCCGTCGATCAGCAGCTTGATCATGAGCTCAGGGTCAACTGATGGCCGCCCTATCGTGCTGTAGAAGGGCGCCAAGTGCTGCCGGACCTCCTTCAGATCGACGAAGCGGTCGATCGAGCGCAACAGGTGGTCGGTCGCGACATGCTCTTCCAACGAAAACTCATAGAACAAAGCAACTTGATCGACCTGCCGCTCACCCATCATCGCCGTCACTCCAGCTCCAACGACCGCAGTGAATCAGCGACAACGGACCACCGCAACCTCACACTTTTTCAACACAATCAGCCAGAAGGTACCGTTTGTGTCCCGTTCTGGCAGGGCCTTTCATTTGACGGGCGCCACAAAAGCCACGTCCGACCGCCCCGCATAATATTTGGAAGAAAAAAATAAAAAGAGCCTTGTTGTCAATCGGTTAATCTACAAACAGCAATAAAATACTCATCGTTTAAAATATTGGGTTGCTTTTTTTATTATTCACACTTATATTATGAAAATACTATTGGGGAAAATAATTCCCCGTCACCGGAGGAAGCAAAAATGAATATCCCCGAAGGACTAAAACCCGGACTCAAGGGCGCCGTCGTAGGCGCTGTCGCGCTTGCGATCGTCGGCTTCACATGGGGCGGCTGGGTGACCGGCGGCACGGCCAAGGAAATGGCGGCAGACCAAGCGAAGCTCGAAGTCGTCGCGGCCTTGGTGCCGATCTGCATCCAGCAGTCCAGCCAGGACCCGCAAGTAGAGGAGACCCTCGCCCAGTTGAAGGACGCCAGCAGCTATCAGCGCAGCGACATGCTCATGAATGCCGGCTGGGCCACGATGCCGGGTTCAACTGAGCCCAATCGCAACGTCGCGAAGGCGTGCATAAAGGTGCTGGCAGCCCAGTTCTAACCGCCCGGGCCAAATGGAATTGAATCCGGTTTGATGCTTGCGTAGCGGGAGCTGCAGCAGGTGCGCACGAGAGGCTCGCCCAAATGACAGACAGCCTTGATGCTAAACACTTTACTGGAAGCACTGCGGAAATAGTTGCTGCTTACGTCAAAAACAATCCGGTGAATGTTTCTGACTTGCCCGGCATTATTACGACGGTTGGGGCAAGCCTCAGAGGTGTCACTGACGGCGAGCCCGCATCTGAGAAACCGATCCCGGCCGTGTCCGTGGGTCGCTCGGTTACGAAGGACCACATCGTCTGCTTGGTCTGCGGACAAGAGCAGACGATGATCAAGCGCCACCTGCGAACGGCCCACAATCTATCGCCTGGCGCTTACAGGGGGCTCTTCGATCTCAAGCCGGATTACCCGCTAGTCGCCCCGAGCTATGCGGAGACCCGATCGAGGCTCGCGAAAAAGATCGGTCTAGGTAATAAACGAGGCCAACGTCGCTCTTAGCGCAAACAGCGTCGGTCAACCCATCAGGTATCGAGCATTATGGAGCACAATTATGAGCGGCCAATCATCAAACGCTGCGATCCGCCTTTCTCGGAAACAGGAAGAGGAACGAGCCAGGTCTGACTACGCGCGACTGCGAAAGGCTGAAGAGGAAAAGACCGTGCGCCTGCGGGCATTGCGACTCGCCAAAGAAGCTGCCGATCGCAAAGCTGCCGACGAAGCAGCGGCTGCGAAAGCCACCGCCAAAAAGCCGGCATCCAAGCGTCGTAAGGCCGTCGCAGCGTGTCGGCCAATTGATTAAGACCCCCGATACGAGCGCCACAGATCGTAGGTTGAAACACGAGTGAAATGGCTCTCCGGCCCGAATATTCGCTCATTCATTCAGAATTCAATGACTTTCTCTTTGCTCTGGTCGGCAAAGAGGAAAACGGAATGCAGCTCACTGTCCTCTCGGCGCTAGTGCGGCTCGGCTTCGATCCATGGAGAGAAGCTGCTCGTCTGTCCGAGTTGACCGAAGAGGCTGCAACAAGCGCTTTGGCGGCGGCGATTTCGGCTCTCCCCGAAGGGGATTGGAAGGGATCGGACTCGCGGTCAATCGCCGTTCGCCTGGTGGACCGCTTGCCCAAGCACGTTTCCCCGTCGGCCAAATCTCCGCCGGGCCAGAGCATCGAGGATCGAAAGCCGAAGTCGGAGGCTCAGAAATGGCTGGTTTGGATTGAGTCAGTGCAATGCTTTGTCGGCTCTGGGGGTGCACCACACGACCTAAATCGGGATTCCCCATTTGGAGCGCCCGTTCCGGGATGATGATGGTCCACGGCCATTGGATACGCACCCTCCAGGTATGAGCGTCTGGCTTTTTGCGCCAGGGGCGTTGCTTTCGGGGCTCGGAACCGCTGAGGATCGTTGTTCTCGGCCAGATCCACTGGTCGCGGGCACACCTCGACTCTCGATCCTGTGCGCTTCGCGCCGAGACTGGGTTATGCCGGGGCAGCCGCTGGTCTGAGCCGGTTGATCCGCTCAAGGATGTCGGCGAACAGGTCACGGGGCACGGCGACCTCCGCCATCTGAAAAGTGACGTACCGACCATGGGCGACGACCTTGGCCCCGATCTTGACAAGCTTCTCCCGGATCGTGGTCAGCGACCAATGCTCCACTCCCTTCGGCAACGCCAGCGTCCGCATGAAGTTGGCGAGGTTGTACGCCAGGGCGTGCAGCTGGAGCCGGACCTCGTTGTTGCGGAACCTGCGGCACGACAGCCGGGTCCACTTGATGGCGTTCTTGCCTTCCTTGATCCACTGCTCCGCCGTGCCCCGCTGATTATAGAAGGCGACGACCCGTTCGGCCGGGCGGCTCAGGTTAGTAACGATGAAGCCGACGCGGGGATACAACTCGCCCGGATGCCATTCGACCTTCGCGACCACGCGGCGTTTCTTGCTCCATGATCCTGCCTGATAGCTGAAGCTGGCGTGGTAGCGGCGCATATGGTTGGGCGGGCGGCCCACCGGACGGCGGAGCAGATGGGCGATGCTCTC
>JARRKQ010000297.1:0-3374 GCA_037387885.1 Alphaproteobacteria bacterium
GTCCGCTTTTGAGGGCAAAGCGTTCGACGTGATTAGAAATCACGACCAAGACAGGTCAAATTTGTTAATGGTACATAGACCGGGGTCAGATTTATCAGGCCGACGGCCTTGTGGGCCTCAATTCACGAGATAATTAACGCCGGAGATCGGGGTGGCGGTCAGCCCGTTATGTCGCGCCTGAAGTCGGCATAGGCGGTATCGAGATTGCCGACTGTACCGTGGGCGGAGCGTATGACGGATCGTAAAAGCTTGTAAACGAGCCACGGGTGGTCGGGAAGTAGAGCTTCGAGTTGATCGCGGTGCAGGGAGACTATGCACGACTCTTCGCCGGCCCGAACGTTCGCCGTGCGCGGCAGACTCTCAATAAACCCGAGTTCGCCTGTGATCCCGCCGGGCCCGACAGATTTCAAAGTTATTTCCCGGCCGGCCGCACCCACTCGGTAGATCTCGATTCTACCACTTGCAACTGCATAAAGCCGGTCGTCGCGGTCTCCCTCGGAGATCAGCACTTCTCCTTTTGCGACCCTGCGCACATCGATAGTACCACAGAGAGTGCTTAGCTCCTCATCTGTCAACTCCGTGCCCAGAGCCGATGCACGTACGCAATTCGGGCAACCACTTGGCGGATCACAAACCTTGCCGCCAACAGGACTTAAAGCGCTTGGATCCGACTTCGGATTCCCACCTCGTGGAACCATTAGTCCCTCCTTCGCCCATCTTGTCTATCTCTGACTTTCTGATTGGGCATGAGAAAAGTCCATGAAATTATGGATGGCACAAACCGATCGGTTTGTCGCTGATCTGAATCAATTGAACTCGTCGCCAACGTTGCTGCGCTTGCTCGAGCGGCCGCCTTGTGGCCAGTTGCCCATCTGGACCTCGGCTTTATCTTCGCGCCCTTGTGTTTCCGTTGCGGCAAAGGTTTGCCGGCGTACGCCTAACGAAAACAAAAATGGTGGGAAAGACGCACTTTCAACCTAATCGTGATCGATATGCCACTGGATGACGAAGTCCGCTTTTGGCAGATACTGTTGATAAAGTCATTTTCGCAACGCGATCAGGAAAATTCAGCTTCTCGGGCGAACGTTTCAAAATTTCTGCTGGGGGGACAGCGGCGAACTCGATATCACTCTGTTCGACGCGCTGATGAGCGCTCACGTTGTATAGGGCACATTTTCAACATTTATCGATATCCGCCACAAAAAACGATCCTCTAGAATTTCGACTTTATCAACAGTATCGGCACATAGCGGACATAGGGATTTTTCTTTCTTTGATTCATTGCCTCGCGATGACTGGTCTTGTAGTTCTGGCGCTGATCAACGTTTTGCGAGGCGCAGAAAAGTTGAAAGCATCTGGCTCTCCGTAGTTCAATGCTCTCAATGGAAAGAGTTTTT
Organism: Alphaproteobacteria bacterium; assembly: GCA_037387885.1. Taxonomy (GTDB): domain Bacteria; phylum Pseudomonadota; class Alphaproteobacteria; order JAPULJ01; family JAPULJ01; genus DATKZM01. Next base: position 1,398 of record JARRKQ010000297.1, read on the forward strand.
CGGGTGAGTTCGTTCTTGTCTGCTGGACCACCGGGCGAACTGGTGATTTCGTATTTTAAGATGGGAACTTTCGCTCTCGCGAATGTCTTGCACTTGGTTTCACGGCAGGTCCCTATTGGGTTCGGTTTGAAAAAGGCGGAATCTTTTTTGGTCAATTCTGAAAAGCGATGGTAGCGTTGGGAGCTCTGGGTCATCCCCCGATGCCAAATACGCCGAGCGTCCGATACCAGCCGATTGACGTGACAATGCCGCTCAACGCGACTAAGGCAAATGGAAATACCATGCAACAAGGAGCGAAAATCCCAGCCACAGTATGACAACAAGCGGCAGGCCGAATCTGACAAAATCTCGAAATTGATAATGTCCGGGACCCATCACCAGCAAATTGGTCTGATAGCCAATCGGCGTTGCGAACGAACAATTGGCGCCAAACAAAACAGCCAATGCAAATACCACCGGATCTGACCCAACACTTGCCGCTAAGCTAACTGCAATAGGCGTAAACAAGACAGCGGTTGCATTATTGCCGAGCACATTCGTCGCTAGCGAGACGAGCAAGAACAAGGCCGACGCGGCAACGGACGGTGTGGTGCTTCCGAGCAGCCCGAGAATGGTCTGGGCTGTTACGACTGCGCCGCCGGTCTTTTCCAAGGCGGTGCCAAGGGCGAGGGTAGCGCCGATGAGCAAAATGATTTTCCAATCCAGCGCGCGAAAGGCCTGGGTCAAATTCAGGACCCCCATAGCAATCATCAGCGTAGCTCCCATCAGACTGGCAATGACGATGGGCACCGCGCCCGACGCGGGGCCCGGTGCGCAAGATGCGGAGCAGTAAGCTCGGCCGACCATCCATCCATAGGCAACAGGTCGCGGGTCAAACGGATGTGGCGGATATCTTCACGCGCACCTTGTACGATGAGGATGTCTCCTGCTTCGAGGCGTATCTCGGCGATGTCGCGGCTGAACATCTCGGTTCGACGCTGAACGCCGAGCACAAGACATTTATACGTCTGGAGAAAGCGTGTTTGCTCGAGCGACTGGCGCTCCAGCCGGGAGCCCGGCGGGACCATGACCTCGGCCAGTAACTGCTCGGTGTCCGGCGCGGAATCTGGCCGCCCGTCTCCCGATACTGTTTCTCCAGCCAAGGCAGCGTGAAGCAAACCCGGAAAACGCGATGCAAGGTCAGACAATGCTTCGCGACTCGCGAGCAGGACCAGCACATCATGATCCTGAAGAACGTAATGGCGGAAGGGAGGAAGCTTTGCGTGTTCGCCGTGTTGGACGAGCAGGAGACGAACGCCCTTGACGCCAAACAGATTCGATCTGGCCTGTTCACCAGCGAGGTTTGTGGGGGGAGTCACGGTGAGTTTTGCCACAAAGCGTGGGATCCGGCCCGCCATCACGCGCTCGGGCAGTGAGGCCCGGCGGTGCAGCAGGAAGGGTGATGCGATAACCAAGTAGACAACGCCTATCGTCGCTAAGATCAGGCCGGGCAATGTGAAGTCGAAGAAGCCGAATGGGGGGAGATCCAGTTGAACAAGCGTTCCCGAGACGAGGAGGTTCGTGCTCGTGCCGATCACGGTTGTCATGCCGCCCAGGATTGCAACAAAGCTCAACGGCATCATCACAGCGCTTGATGTCTGCCGCAACCGGTGCGCGATCGTCTGCATGATTGGAATAAACAGGATCACAACTGGGGTATTGTTGATCAAGGCGCTAAGACAAAAGACGGCGCCAAACGAGAGGAAAAAGAGGAGCGATGTATTCGCCCGTGCCAGGTTGAGAAGAACCGAGGTGATCTTGTCCAGAGCACCGGTTCGAATGACTCCCTGACCCATCACCAGTAAGGCCATAACGGTAATCAGCGCTGGATTAGCAAAGCCTTTGAGCAGGACCTCCGGCCGAAGAAGATCTCCTCCGCTGGCATCTGCTACAGGGAAAAAATGGAAAAACAGAAGAAGGACGAGAAGCAGGGCAAGC
>JARRKQ010000298.1:0-2659 GCA_037387885.1 Alphaproteobacteria bacterium
CGATGAGGATGGGCCGGCTACGTCGGATTACCGCCGCTACAACGTGCGCACCGAGTCTCCGGGCGACGATTACGCCGCCCTGAAGGAGGCTTTGTCGCGTCGTTACAAGAAACTAAAGGATGGTGAAGGACGAATACCCGATCTTCTGTTCATCGACGGCGGCAAAGGACAACTCAGGGTAGCGGAAGAAGTGCTGCAGGAACTGCAAGTGGACGGAGTCGCGGTGGCCTCAGTGGCAAAGGGCGTCACGCGCAAACCGGGTTTCGAGAAGCTATTTCTGTCCGGCCGTAAGCGGGCCGTGCATCCACGCTCTCATTCACCCGGTCTGCACCTGATTCAGCAGATCCGCGACGAAGCGCATCGCTTTGCCATCACCGGTCATCGACGACGCCGAACCAAGATGCGGGTCACGTCTTCCTTGCAGGACATACCGGGGGTCGGGTACAAACGCAGGCAGGCATTGTTGAGACACCTGGGTGGCCTTCAGGAAGTGCAACGGGCGGGGGTCGAGGACCTGTCTAAGGTTCCCGGCATCAGCTCAGACCTGGCACGAAAGATCTACAATCATTTTCATCACGACTGAAAACAAGACAGCGCCGTGACTTTCACCATTCCCAACATTCTGACTTTGGTTCGGGTTGGGCTCGTACCGATTTTCGTAATTGTTTACTGGCTCCCGTACACCTGGGCCCCAATATGGGCCGCCTGGGTTTTCATTATCGCCGGGGTTACAGATTGGCTGGACGGATTTCTCGCGCGCCGACTCGAGCAGGCTTCTCCTTTTGGCGCGTTCCTCGATCCAGTTGCGGACAAGCTGATCGTCGCTACCGCGTTAGTGCTACTGGTCAACGACCCCAAGATTCAGGCTTCGGTGTTTCACAGCGGTTTGTTCGCGATTACCGCGGCGGTGATTATCGGCCGGGAGATCACGGTGTCGGCATTGCGGGAATGGATGGCGGAACTGGGCTCACGCGCCAGCGTCGCCGTATCCCTGATCGGCAAGCTGAAAACTGCCCTTCAAATGGTGGCCATCGCCATGCTGGTCTACAAATACGACCTCATGGGATTGCCCATGATCATCGTGGGCGAGTGGCTACTGTACCTGGCCGGGGCGCTGACGCTGTGGTCGATGGGTATGTACCTGAAGGCGGCGTGGCCGGCCTTGAGCGGGCGCGGAGAGGGCTCGTAACAGGCCGCTGCAGGCGGGCTTGACACGATCCAGGCGTCACTAGAAAATGGCCGGCCCTCGTACAAAGCGGGAATAGCTCAGTTGGTAGAGCGTCGCCTTGCCAAGGCGAAGGTCGCGAGTTCGAACCTCGTTTCCCGCTCCAATCAAATCAATAACTTACAGGACATCTTCCCCTTGGACTGTTGCCCCGTCAGCGCGCTGTAAGTGTGCATCTCAGTAGGAAAATGGCAAACCGGCGCCTCACAGGAGAGTCGACATTGAGCATCGAACAGGGCGGCTTCGACAACAACGCTATCCTGGCCGTGGACAATTGGTCTTTCGAGAGAATCGCGGCGCACAACGCTGACCGTGCCGCCGGGCTCGAAAGTGCACCTCCGCGAGAAGTGCTCGCCGTCCGTATCGTTCAAAAGCTTCATTCCGCGCTGTCGGCGTGTGATGCCCGGTTTGCGATTGAAGATGCAGCAGAAGACCCGAGCAACGCACGCTCAGTCTTGCAGTTTCAAATAGTGAACTCCTATTCGACCAGTTTTCCAATTCCCGAACGGGGTACAAAGATGAAGGAGAGCCAGGAGGTATAGCCGCTGCGTCATCGCGCATCCGGACAATCAACTTGGCCGTAGATTCCACCAGCTTCCGATCCGCACGACTCAACACGCCAAGCGGGGCCTCACGGGCCAGCTCGCGCCACTCTGCCTTCTCGGACCGGCTCAGGTGCTTCGGGGTCAGCGCCGCGAAGTCTTAGAATGTTGGACAGTCTGCGGGGCCTGGACATTTCGAAATCCTCATTTTGGGGAGAAAAATCTCTCGGAGGGCGGCGGTCTAGAGGATGAACCCCGCACCAACTTGTCTTCCGACTTGCCAGGACGACCTATGGGATGCAAGAACGTGCACCTCACGGATTCTTCCGTCCTTCCTTCGCTCCCCGCTACTACGTTAACCTTCGGTGTTATGGCAAACGCCGCACGCATTGCGGATCAAGTAACGCAAAAACGATCCTTTTGACGGGTGGAACCGGTTTTATTGGACGCCATATCCACGTCGAATTCGATAATTCGCAAAGACCGGTGCACGACATGGGCCGTGAACAGCCAAGGCCTTATCGTTGGTTGCTCGGTGAAACACCGGACCCCGATGCTTTCCGAGATGTCGACGTGTTCATACACGCCGCCTTCGACACCAAGCTTACCGAATGGAAAGACATTGAAAGGATCAACATCGATGGAACAAAATCGCTTTTCGCTGCCGCCGAGGCAGGCGGAATAAAGCGATTCATTTTGATCTCTTCCATTGCCGCATTCGAGCACTGCCAATCCGACTACGGTCGATCCAAGTTGGCCTGTGAGGAAATTGCCCATCGCTACAATGCCTGCATCATAAGGCCGGGGCTGGTGTACGGAGAACAAAGCGGCGGCGTCTACGCCGCCATGGAAAACTGGGTCAAGGCTCTTCCTATTATTCCCGTTTTGACAC
>JARRKQ010000299.1:0-3637 GCA_037387885.1 Alphaproteobacteria bacterium
CCGTCCCGCTAATCGTGTTCCTGACGGGCGAATAAGCGCCACGGAGGCGGCTACGCCGGTCGCCATTGAACGGACCAACCGACTTCTGCTTTTTGCCCATCGCGTCATTTCAATTTAATGACTATTCGATTGAAGCGGACATCGGGCCGGGTTTTATGAGTACACGGCCTTCTGTAATGGGCCCGATGAGGTCAAGTCCCCCGAGTTATCGTCACGCCGCCGGGCTCGCGCTTCTGTCCGTGGTCGACGCTGAGGTCGCCACATGATGCTATCAGAGGGAACGGCGAGCCTATCTAGATACGCGTGGTTCGTCAGGTGACGGCCACTGGCCGTGTAACGGCTTCACCAGCTCCACCGTCCCGGCGACGGGACTTCGGGCAAGGGGGGTTCGTATTCAGCCTACTTGCATCTCTATGTCTCCCTGATCAAGCTCGCGCTGCAATCGGCTCTGCCGCAACCCATCGGTAAGTTGTGCCGTCGACCCACATGCGATGCAGGATCACTGCGATCTTGCGCGCGAGGGCGACTTTGGCCCGTTTTGAGCCTCGCCGCTTGGCGATGTCCATCCCCCAGCGTTTGAGTTTGGAGAACCGCGTTATCCGCGCCAGCAGGACATTGGCGGCTTCATAAAGCGCCGTGCGCACCATCTCGTCGCCGGCCCGCGTGATCCCGCCGGTGACGTCCTTTTCCCCGGACTGGTACTTCCTTGGCGTCAGCCCGAACAGCGCTCCTGCCGCCTTCGACTTCGTGATGCGGCTCGGATCGTCCATCGCCGATTTGTAGGTCACGGCCACCAGCGGACCAACGCCCGGAACCGTCATCAGCCGCCGGCAGACCCCGTCTTCCCGAACAATCGCCAGCACTGCCTTGTGCAGCTTTCCATACTCCTCCTTCAAAGCCGCCCGTGCCGAAAGCATCGCCCCGGCGATACGTTCCAATGTGGCCTGGCCCGTCACCAACTCCCGAATCCTCGCCTCAAAGCCTTTGCGTGTCACCGGACCGACCTTCAGGCCAAAGCCGCGCAGGATCCCCCGAATGCTCAATTCCACGTCGATCAACCGCCCAAGAAGCTGCTTGCGCGCAACCAGCAGTGCACGCACCTCCTGCGATCCCATCGATTTGGCGTGCACCGGGCGGAACCAACCCATCCGCATCAGCTGGGCAAGCCCGCGCGCGTCCTTGCGATCCGTCTTCACCGTCATCGCCGACAGGGCCGCCTTTACGTGCCGCGTTTCCAGCAGAACGGTTTCGAACCCTGCTTGCTTCAACCCCGCATACAGCCACTGCGACAACGGTCCAGCCTCAAGACCGATATGCTTTACCGCAAAGCCGAGCGCCTCGAAAAACCCTACCAGCACTTCGGGCTCGCTCGCGACCTTGGCCTCTTTCACGATCTTTCCCTGCGCGTCAACAATGCACACGCTCGACAGTTCCAGTGACACGTCAATTCCGGCATAATGCTCCATGGCTGTCCTCCGTCTCCAGATGCTTGGGGCCGACTTACGTCGTGACCCCGTTTCATCATCTATCGGGGGACAGCCACATCAACTGCTCGCTCAGAGCAGGGCCCATTACGGCATCTAGTTCTTCAATCCCGCTTTCCGCAACCCCAGCAGAAAGCGTGCACGATCGGCAGGGTCAGCATAGACCGTGTTCCTCGCGACATGCGCGCCGGAGAGATCGGGCTGAAGTTCGAGCGTGTGGGCAAGCGCCTCCTGCGCTTCATCGATTCGTCCCAGCAGCCCCAGCGACACGGTCATCAAGCGCCAGGCACCGACCTGATGCGGATACAATTCCGCGGTCGAGCGGCAGACCGCCACCGTCTCCTCGTACCGTTCGAGGGCAAACAGCGCCATGTAGCGCACGACAGGCGCGTAAAACGCGAGAAACGGATCGCGCGGACTGAGCCGCTGTGCCTGATCCAGGGATTGCAACCCGCGTTCGGGCTGGCCGCCGACACCGAGCGCGTAGCCGAGCCCGGCATAGGCGAGCGCAAAGCTGGGGTTCAGGTCGATCGATTTCGACAGATGCGTGACGGCGGCCTCGGGACGGCGTCGCCGCGAGTGCGCCACCAGCCCGGCAGGCCGTGGGCGCGGGCATATTGGGGATGATGGTTTCGTCATGCGTCGCGCAACGTTGAATGCGTTGGTCCTGTTGCTCGGTCCTTGCTGTCTGGGTTTCACCAGCGGTGCAGCAAGTGCGGGCAGCTATTACGGCGGCGGCTACTACGGTGGCGGCTATTGTGGCGGCTACGGTCCGGCCTATCCAGACTACGGAGTCGTGGCGCGGCCTTACGGTTGCTGCAACAGGGGCTTTTCCTGTTACCGTCCGTACTGCGGCTATTACGGCCCGGCACCTGCCTACCAAGGCACTCCGGTCTACCAGGACTTCAACGGGCCATGCCCGATCGTGCTGGTTCCCGACGGCCGTGGCGGCTGGGTGTAGGGCGCAAACTGCAACTGACGCGTGATTGGACGTCGTTCCGGCGGCGTGTCAATCGATGACACGATCGCCGGTCAGGCAGACGCGAAAGCTGATCATTCGCCCGTCCTCAGACCTCCAACACCAGGTCCGCGACCGCGACCTCACCGTCGGTCACGTAGTGGTTAACCCGACCGGCGCCCAGATGGTCGCCGGCCTGGAACGACGCAATCGCGCCGATGACCCGGGTCTTTTCCAGTTCGGCAACAATGTAGTCGCGCTCGGCATTCGTGTCCGAATCCGTGGCGTGGGTGACCTGGAATGTGAGTTGGGTCAGGGAGAAGCCGGTGTCCTTCGTGCCAGCGCCGACCCAGTGCACGCGCGCGCCGTCGGGCGGCCGGTCGGTGTTCAGCCAGAAGCTCGCCGTGCCCAGCGCGGATTCGTCGTGCGCGAGGCTCAGGGCCCAGAAGCGGACATGATGCCGCTTTCGCGGGCTGTCACCGATTGCCTTCTGGAAACCGGCATCCTGGCCGCGCCCGAACAGATAAAGCGTGCTGAACGGGGCGGTCGGGTACGGGGCGTTGAGGACGAAGGCCCGGACCATGCGCCAGGAACTGGCCAGACCGAGCGGATCGGCGCCCGACCAGCCGGCCGTTGCAAAGGCGGCGTCGAGCTGTTGGCGCGTGCCGGTGAACACCAGATTCACCGGATCGCCGGGCAGGCCGTCGCCCGTCATCGTGTAGCGTGGGATGTGTTTGCGCCGGAGGATTTTTAGGCCCATGCGCACGACACGCGGCAGGATGAGGTAGGCCGCAATGCCGTAGGTGGCGGCCACCGCGAGCACCCACGGCAGCCTGCGGTCGACCAGTTCGAAGACAAAGACGATCAGCCAGACGGCGAGGATGCCCAGCCCCAGGATCGCTACCCGCTGCAACAGGCGTATGAGCAATCGCACCATCGAAACCGCGCAATGAGAGCTATCGGTACACCGGGAAGCTGACAGAAATCACGTTCCGACGGCAAGGCTGCCCCAGGAGGACGGGGTCTTTTACGTCGATGGGGGTACACCCGACTTCGGCAATTGGCCCTGGCAGGATGGCTTGCAATCCTGTGGCTCATATGCGCTGGTCAGATCATCGTCGGACGGGGGAGGGGTAGGCCAGCGAGCCCTGAAGTTTGGTGCTAAAAATGAGCCGTCCAGTTACGATCCAATCCG
>JARRKQ010000300.1:0-2918 GCA_037387885.1 Alphaproteobacteria bacterium
CAGCGGTTGATCGGCATGTTCGCCTTCGCGCTCTGGGAGCGCGACTCGGGCCGGGTCATGCTGGTTCGCGACCGACTCGGCATCAAGCCTTTATACTTCGCCGAGATCGATGGCGCATTGCGTTTTGCATCGAGTCTGCCTGCCATTGTCGCGGCCGGTGGAGTCGATACGGATATCGATCCGGCTGCTTTGCAGCACTACATGACGTTCCACTCCGTTGTTCCCGCCCCGCTGACGATACTTAAAGGCGTGCGCAAGCTTCTCCCCGCCACCGTCATGACGGTCGATGCCTCGGGGGCTATAACCGAGGAGCGCTATTGGGAGTTGAATGTCGAATCGACCGAGGATGACAACAAACGCAAGCCGGAGGAGTGGGAAGCGCTGCTAGTCGGAAAGCTACGCACGGCCGTGGAACGACGTCTGGTGGCCGACGTGCCTGTGGGCGTGCTGCTCTCCGGCGGTCTCGATTCGAGTCTTGTTGTCAGCCTTTTGGCCGATCTGGGCCAGACTGAACTGAAAACGTTCTCGATCGGCTTTGAAAGCGTCAACGACGAGGCAGGGGATGAGTTTGTCTACTCCGATGTGATCGCGAAACGCTTTGCCACCGAGCACCACAAGATTCATATCGATTCCGATTCCGCGCTGGATTATTTGCCGCAGTGTGTCCGGGTGATGTCAGAACCGATGGTGAGCCATGACAATATCGGTTTTTACTTGCTTTCGCGCGAAGTCTCAAAGCAGGTGAAAGTCGTCCAATCCGGCCAAGGGGCCGATGAGGTATTTGGTGGTTATCATTGGTATCCGCCGCTCTTGCAAAGCAAAGACGCGGTATCAGACTATGGGCGCGTATTTTTTGATCAGGATTACCAGGACTACACTCGCATTGTGCACCCGCGCTTTGTTGGGCAGGACTACAGTCGCACTTTCGTAGCCGAGCAGTTTGCGCGGCCGGGCGCTCAGCAGGCGGTGGACAAGGCACTGCGTCTCGATACGACGGTGATGTTGGCAGATGATCCTGTCAAGCGGGTGGACAACATGACTATGGCATGGGGACTCGAAGCGCGGGTACCGTTTCTCGACCATGAGCTGGTAGAGCTCGCCGGGCGTACCTGCGCGGTCCGTTCCTCGAATTGGTCAAGGCTGTGCTCAATGAGCCGGCAGCGCGAGCACGTGCATTGTTTCAAACGGATTATCTGCAACGGCTACAGCGGGAGCCGGAGCAGCACATTACCCCTCTGCGGGGGTCGCGGCTATGGCAGGTGGCTTTGCTTGAGTTGTGGTTGCAAACGCACCGTATTTGAACGGCGGATCTATCAGGGAGTGAGTTTTGGTCGCTAGACATTACCGGATTGAACGTGATCGTGCCCCTTCTATCCAGAGCTGGAAACGTCCCTCGGAGCGTGAAGTGGAGCAATTTCGATCTGATGTGGTGGTCGACTGTGGTTGGGGTCGACTGATTTTCGCCCACACCTTTTCCGACAACATCAAGCTCGCGCACACGCTGTGTGGCGAGAAGCCCGGGCAGCGGGACATTGCCATGTACCTGGGCGACCCACATGTGGTGATTTCCATCGCGCCGCAGGAACTGTTTCTCGATCCTTCTCATACCTTTCGCCTCTGGCTGGACCGCTACCAACCTAGCGCGTCTTCGACAAACGGCTTTATTACTCGCAAGCTGCTGTCGCTAGACGACGCCAAGCTGATGAACGACATCTACAGCAAACGCCACATGGTTACGCTCGATCCAACGTTCGCCTGGGCCCAGCGCAATTCGCGCGTGCTGACTTATGCGGTCGCAGAGGATTGTGTCAGTGGCAGAATCATCGGTACGGTCACTGGTATCGATCATGCAGCGGCTTTCGATGATCCGGAGAACGGTTCGAGCCTTTGGTGTCTGGCCGTGGATCCGCAGGCGACCCAACCCGGTGTCGGTGAAGCCTTGGTGCGTTTCCTCGCTGAGCATTATCAGGCGCGCGGTCGCGCCTTCATGGACCTGTCTGTGATGCACGATAACCGTCAGGCGATTGCGCTGTACGAAAAGCTCGGTTTTGTGCGCGTGCCGGTTTTCGCATTGAAGCATAAGAATCCGATCAACGAACCGCTGTTCATCGCTCCTGCGCCGGAAGCTAAGCTCAATCCCTATGCGGCGATCATCGTCAATGAGGCGCGGCGACGTGGCATCGCGGTCGAGGTGCTAGACGAGGAGCAAAATTACTTTTCCCTTTCCTTTGGTGGACGCACGGTTCTTTGTCGTGAATCGCTTTCCGAGCTGACGACCGCGGTAGCCATGAGCATGTGTGATGATAAGCGCGTGACGTCACGTCTATTGGCTAAGGCTGGACTGCATGTGCCACAGCAAAGGGTGGCGGCTTCGCAACAAGAGAATGAAGTGTTTCTGGCCGAGCAGCGACGCATTGTCGTCAAGCCAGCGCGCGGCGAGCAGGGGGCAGGAGTAAGCGTAGACATCCGTGAGCCGAAAGCACTGGCACTGGCGATTGAACGGGCACAGGCGGTAGACGCTGAAGTAATACTTGAGCAATTGGTAGAAGGCAAAGACCTCCGCATTATCGTCATCGACTACGAGGTCGTGGCTGCCGCGGTGCGCAAGCCGGCGCAAATCATCGGCACGGGGCGGCACACGGTCGCCAAGCTGATCGAAAAACAAAGTCGACGGCGTTCCGCTGCTACCGGCGGCGAGAGTCGTATCCCGCTCGACCAGGAGACCCGACGCTGCGTGGCTGCGGCTGGCTATTCCATGGATGCGATCCTCCCCGAAGGTGAGGCGCTCACGGTGCGCACGACCGCCAACCTGCATACCGGTGGCACCATTCACGATGTGACGGCGCGAGTGCATCCGGTTCTCAGGCAAGCGGCGATCGAGGCCGCCCGCGTCATCAATATCCCGGTAGTGGGGTTGG
>JARRKQ010000301.1:0-3266 GCA_037387885.1 Alphaproteobacteria bacterium
CCGCTTATCTTGGCGCCCGGCAACAGGATTCCTTCCCGGAAGGTGGCGCCTTGACCCAGGAACAGGTGTCCGTCGACCACAAGATTTTCTGCACTAAACGGCGCCTCGAAAGTGCTACGGCGGGCGGTCAAAGAGCCGCCAATTCTGGCGTTCACGAGGCGGACACTGTTCTTGAAGGTGGCGTCTTGATCGAGGAACACGTCTTTCGCCACCTCGAGGCGATCCGCTTCAAACGGGCCCTCGAAGGTGCTGCCACGGGCACTTAATTCATCTCCGAACCTGGCGTCTTGGATGGTTATCTGGTTTTCAAAGACAGAGCCTTCAAGGCTGACAACAAAGCGCGCTTTGAGGGAACTGAGGTCGATACTCTCTTTGAAGCGTGACTTATTCAGCCAGACTTCGTTCGCCAGGTCGAGATAGGAGAAGTCGATCTCCTCGTCAAAAAGGGCGCAGAGGATGCGGAAACGAGGCTGCGGCGGAGCGCTCTTGAAGGGCTCATGAAACAAGATCGTGCGCAGAAATTTCTGGCTCAGACGGCGCGTCTGCGGCCATGCATCGGCCTCCTTTGCATCGCATCCGCCCTCATCGCCGCCGCCATATTCCGACATGTTGGCGGTCTCGCCCATGCAGAGGCGCTCAGCCCAGGCCCATCGTTCTTGTACCGTGAAGGCCGCTTTTTCCGGCAGTGGGTGTCGACACCTCGTATCCGAAGTGTAGTGCCGGAGCGGGGCCTTCTCGTCAGCCCAAGCAAGCGAAGGTACGATTAGAGCAATCAAATACAAGAAAACTGAGAGCGCCCGAACAGGCATGTGAAATAACTCCAAACCGGCTAGATGCGTCTACTATACCGCGACAGCGGCATGGAAATTCAAGGTTGGGAGAACGCTGGAGTTTGCCGTCACCAAGGCACGGATGGGCCAGAATTTGCGAGACTGGTTCGCTTGTGAGCGCTTCGGGCAGCCAATTGCGTGGACCGATAGATGCAGCCTGAAAGTAAAATTGCAGCGCCCACATTGTTGGGATGATGATCCAAGCCGCTCGCGCAACCAATGTCCGCTATTCGTATATAGCGGACTCTTTCGGGTGCAGAGTGGATATGCAGCGTAACGCTTCAGCCAATGCCTATTTATGAGTGCACGGCCTAAAATTCGGGTGCTCGACGGTGATGTCGAGCAAATTACGTGATTGGCGGCGTTGCAATCACACTCGAAAACCCAGTTTACCAGTATAATGTTGCTCCTAAATACGCTCAGAAATTCGATAAAAATTTAATCAAAATTGTATCAAATCCAATTTATTTCCAATTACAATTTGAAGCTTATTTGACAAATCACAATTTCAAATATAATTTTAAAGTGGTCCTTTGATAAATTTTATTTCGCGAGTGCTATGATGTATCCGTTGATTGCAGAAACCGAACAAGAAACGGAAAGGGCATACCGATGTTTTTGATTAGAGCGGCCTTTTGGCTCGGCCTCCTTGTGTTGCTCCTGCCGACTGACGAGCAGCAGCAGAAGGTCGTGTATGGCAACGCCGAGGCGACCGTGAAAGACCTGAGCGCATTCTGTGTCCGAAATCCAGACGTGTGCGAAGCTTCGAAACATGCGGCGCACATCTTCAGCAAGAAGGCGCAGTTCGGCGCCAAGATGCTGATGGATTTCATCCAGGAGACGGCTGCGGACAATGATTTTGCGCCGACATCTGATGACGGGACCCGCCGTCCGTCGTTGTTTCGCAAAGAGGCGCAGGGCACGCTCACTGCGAATGACCTGAGGCCGTCCTGGTCCATCCCGTCGGACAATGGCGTTTAAACGAGGGCCTGGACACTGCTTGACCGGCCGGGGTGGCCACATCGGATAGCGCGATTGGAAGTGCGGTATGCCGCTGATGGCAGGTCGGCACCTTCCAGGGGGACACGTTGAGCTCGCCGCTTATGCGCCCGCGGCCGGCTCCGCAGATAATTAAGTTTACCGGCAGCCACCACCCGCCCGGCACGCATCTCGGATGCGTATCCCCCTGCCCTGTCCCTGTCTGGGGTGCGTGCCAATTATGTCCTGACGTCATCGAGGCAACTCTCGTTCAACGAGTCGAACGGTCCAGCGGGTTTTCCCGGCGCTGACGATCGGCTAGTGATATGCTCGGTCAAAACGTCGAGCACGCAATGACGCTAGAAGAACTCATATCCGATTTCGAACTCCTCGATGAGTGGGAGGATCGTTACCGCTACATTATCGAATTGGGCCGAACCCTCGAGCCGCTATCGGAGGCCCAACGAAGCGACGCGAACAAGGTACAGGGATGTGCGAGCCAGGTTTGGCTCGATACCCGGGTGCTGTCCGAAGGCGGAAACGCAACGCCAAGGCTGAAGTTCGCCGGCGACAGCGACGCGCACATCGTCCGCGGACTGATTGCGATCCTCTTCGTTCTGTATTCCGGTAAACAGGCCAATGAGATCCTCAAGATCGATGCGCATGGTATCTTCAACACACTCGGACTGGGCGAACACCTCACCCCGCAACGCTCCAATGGGTTTGCCGCCATGGTCGAGCGCATACGAAGCGACGCTCAGGCGGCGCTCGCCGGTGCGGAGGTCGGTTGAATCCAATCTCAATTAGAGTTTCCATTGGTTCAGCGCTGGACGAAAGTCATCGGAGCCCCAGTGGCCGATTTGCGCACGCATAGCCCATTGATCCATCGCCCGGTCAATCTGGCAGTGGCGGGCGAGCCGCGTTAACGGCAATCACCAGTGTGCGCCGCGAGGCTCCGGACGAGCCTGCCAGGCTTGTAACAGAGCGGACATGCCGGCAACTGGATCTATGACCTGAATAGGGCATTTGCAACTGGTCCACTGGCTCAAATACGAGCAGCTGCTGCAGGCGAGATCACTCGAAAGCGACGCCCACCCTACCAAAGACCTGCTGCCTCCGAAATTCATCCGTTGACTGCAATCACCTCTGCCCGCTGATCGATCTGCGCCGCATATGGCGAAATGCTTGGCACTGCGACGTCGTAGCAAAGGATCTTGTTCACTCTTGCCCCGTCATCGGACAGCGGAAGACGAAGCCAGAACAGCGTAACGAAGTCTCGCTTGGCTATCGGTCCGCGCACGGCTCCATTCTTTGGAGTGGCACTTGCCAATATGCCCCCATAGACAGTCCGCCAGTATCGGCGTTTTTCGCCCCACTCGAGATCGGCGAGGCACTTGCCGGTCAGCTCGACCCCGTAAATATCGCGAAGCCGCGTGCCCGCAAGGCGAACCGTTGCGC
>JARRKQ010000302.1:0-2969 GCA_037387885.1 Alphaproteobacteria bacterium
GGTTAACCTGAAAGCTAACGGGTTTAATCGCCACGAAAACAGAACTGGAATCGATATATCGGAGCCTTCGACTTGGCGCCTAAGCGGTGATTGGTTCGACAATTGCAGCTGTGCGATCGCCTGCCCCTGCACATTTGGTCAGGCACCAGACGATAATTTGTGCAAGTACGTTCTTTTCTGGCATATCCGAGAAGGCCATTTTGGCGACGTTGTCCTCGATGATTTCTGCGTGACGGCGGTCGGCAATTTTGAAGGAAACCTCTGGGACTACGAAGCACGGGGTAGCACTGGCGTCGTCATCGACGAACGAGCCAACGATGCTCAGGCCGACGCGATCTCAGAGATTTTTGGTGGCAACGTCGGAGGGTGGCCGGCAGAGTTCGGAAAATGTTTTGCCGGACGGGAGACGTTTCTCGGCGTCGAGCGGGCTGCAATATCCTTCGAAATCTCCCCCAATCAATCTCGATGGAGCGTGGGCATTCCGGGCATGGTTAAAGCGGTTGCAGAGGCGCTGTCCGGGCCGACAAGCACCCCGGGCGAGCCCCCAAGAATGACCAGCGCGCCGGGCGCTGAGGTCGGGCCCGGTCAGATTTTCACATGGGGGAAGTCAGTGAACTGCAAGGTCACTGCGTTCGGGCTCGATTACAAATGGAGCATTCGTTCCGCGAAACATGCGCCGTTCGAGTGGAGTGGACAGTTGGAATCCTGATAGCGCGGCGCGTCTCTACTTCGCAAAGAAATCTCTGGACACGCCCCGATCAGATGTCATCCACGTCCCCGAACGTCTGTCCCAGTAGGTTTGAACCGTGACGACACTTACACGATTGGATTGCGGTGAGCTCCATGGTGAATCGTGATCTCCAGGCGACGCATCGTTGGCGTCAAACGTTGATCGGCCGGGACGGCAAGCATGCTTTATGCGGCGATTCATCGTGACGAGTTTGATAGAGAGGCCGTCCGGGATAGGAACAGCCTCCACAAGCCCCAGAGAACGGCCCGGAGAGGCAATGGCTCGCGCTCCCGGCGACGACGACACAGGGCCCCGGAAGCCGAGCCTACGCCCAGGGCGACTCCACATCCAGGATCTCAACCGCCCGCTGATGACCTTCCGGGCAGAACATGAGGAAGGGCCGCGAGCGGCCCCACAGAGCCCATTGAGAGGCCCACAGAGAGGGGTGAGCCTTCTGTTACAGACGGGGGAGCCCCAGAGGAACCGATGCACGCCCATGGGCCCGAAATGCGGCAAGTCGTGCCCGAGCTCGAGGAGGAGGCCCACAGGCCACCTCTTCATAAACGACTGGGTTCCTTGAGCGGAGCAATCGCAGCGATATGCTCAGGTGAGAGCCCACAGCAACCACCCAGCACCTGCACGCCGCTCGCTATCCAACTTTCCGCGAAAACGCGGAACTCGTCGGGCGGGATGACCTTCTCGAACTGCCAGTTGGGCATCTTGAAGTAGCCCGAGTCTGGGTAGGCCGTGAACGGACCCTCGAACACGTCCTGCAAGATGGCGATCGCGTCGCCGATCAGATCGGCCGGCGTGTGCATGACGCCTGCAGCCTCGACTTCGAATCTGGCGAGCACTTTGACCGTCTCCTTGAAGGGAATATCCCGGTCCGGCGCGAAACTGAGTACCTCCCCCGCCGCGCTCCGCCGCGCAGAGAATCCGGCCCAGACCGGACAGCCTATTGCCGTCGCCGCTGCGAAGGCGGGCGGCATGCGGTCCGGGTGATGCATCATTTCCAGAAGGATGAGGTCACAGCCCTCCTCGATGAGCAGTGCGGCAAGCTCCGCGAAAGCGGCTGTCATTTCAGCTTTGCCCGGCGCCCGCGCCAGGTCCGCATGCGCCGTGCCGCCAGCCATTGGAACCATGTGGGACAGCGACCCGGCTACCACGACCCCAGTCGCTCATCAAGGCCGGCGGAGCCGAGCATCAGCCGAGACGAGGCGTAGGTGTTAGCGGTGATGATGTCGGCACCGGCGGCGATGTAGTCCCTATGGATCGCCTCGAGTATGCTGAGGTGCTCTAGGGAGGCTGGCCCGCACCAGGCCTCGGCGTCCATGGGTACGCCGCGCCGCTGGAGCTCTGTGCCGGTCCCACCGTCGAGGATGACGATTCCCCCATCCGCAAGACGGCGTTTCAAGTCCTCATAACTCATGGATTGTATGCCCCGTGATGAATGCAGATCCGTTCGCTTTCAGCATGTAACCCGTGACTCGGGGACACGGCCTTTATCCTCCTGGCCCAGGGCGGGTCCGGTCATGCAAAGCGTCGCCATCAGCAACTAGTCGCCGACAGGAAGTGAGAGGAGAACATAACCGTGTAAGCGGGTCACCACCCCTGGACCAACTAGATCTACTTTACGCGGCCTGGTCAGCCTGAGTGTCGAATTCGCGCTGGAGTCTCGCGACGTCTGCTGAGAGTTCGATCAGAAGGCTCGCAAGTTCCTGCTGCATGGCAACGGCGCGCTCGAGCTTGGAGGCAAAAGCCGTTATCTCGGTGTGTCCGCCGACAGCTTGCGCCGCCTCGGGCGTTTCGCCGGTCAGCAGCCAAATCAAGGGGACGCCCAATATTCCCGCCAGCCTGTTCAGTTTCTCCGGCCTGGGTCCACTGCGGTCGCTTTCCCAGTTGCGCAGGGTGGCGGTTTTCACTGCAATCCGCCGGGCCAATTGCGCCACGTCGAAACCCTTAGCTCGCCGCGCTTGTTCGATACGGTCGCCCAAAGTCGTCGGGGGCATGTTGACATCCAATGTCCTAATCCTCCTCACATGTCACAGGCGACTCCGCCTACCGTCGATGCTCCCCCATAGACCAAAGGGGCTTCACTCACAACACCACCAGGCTTATTGCTGGTGAAATTGCGTAGAAGGTGGTTGAAACGTTGCGCTAGAGCGGCACTTTTGATTCTTCGTATGGCTGGTACAACGAGATGGAATTTCTATGAATAATATTGAATCGCCTCTTCGCG
>JARRKQ010000303.1:0-1839 GCA_037387885.1 Alphaproteobacteria bacterium
GCGGCTGTCAGAACTGGAGCGGATGAGTGCGCAGAGCTGAGAGCAGGATTGAACGATTGGAGCGCGAGACGGTGGCAAGGATGCCCGAGCGCGTCACCAATGACTGGCTCGCCCGGCAGCCGTTGTGGCGTTTCAAGCAGATTATCGAGGGCCTGCCCGATGCTGACCTTGACCGGCTGATCCGCGAACTCAAAGCGGAGATAGAGGCGACCGATGAGACATCTTCAGCGCAGGCTTGATCGCCTGGAAGGCTCGGGCGGGTCTGACGGGATGTTCATCGTGCCCCTGTATCACGGCGACGAGGACCATTATCCCCCGGAGCGCTTGACCACGGTTAAGGTCAGAGATCCCAATAAGCCGCACCGGATGATGACGCTGCCGGGGCTGATTATCTTCCGGAACAGCGAGGTTCCGCAGCTGCTCGAGGGGATGGCCGGGCGGTCGCGACTTGTGCCGGGCTCGTAGGATTCGGGAATTGGCAAGGTCCGCTTTTGGGCGAAAAGCGGACATGGCAAATCACGCCATCAATGTCCGCTTATAGCCATAAGCGGACATTGACAGCTTTGCCTAGCTCTGCAGCCAAGACCAATGCCACACTGAACTGGGCACATTAATCCCGGAAGGAACTTGTCGATGCGGAAAGTCATTGAGACAGGGCTCACGAAGCCGGTTGCTCCACATTCATGGGCTATTGCGTCCAACGGCACGCTCTACTCGGTCCATGTCCCAATCCGCCCGGACGGATCGATCGAGAACGGTGATGCCACCCAGCAGACCGAAGTCACGCTTGCTGATCTGCAAGCGACTCTCGAAGCTGCAGGCGCAGATTTCAAAAACGTCGTCTTGGTTCAAATCTATTTGACGTCGCTTAAGCACAAGCCCGCGGTTGATGAGGTCTACAAGCGCTATTTTTCCGAGGAGCCTTATCCCGTCAGAGCATGCATCGCTGTTTCCGAATTGCCGACGCCAGAGACAATGATTGAGATTGTCGCAACCGCTACGGTCCCGCAATGAGCGGGCGGTACGCGCAACGGACAGAATCGTGCCAGGACGTGTTGCAATCTTGACCGGGGCCGCCGGTGGTATCGGGCGGTCAATCACGCACAGCCTTTTGGCGGATGGCCACTGCGTCGCCGCGGTAGACAGGGACGAGGAGGCGTTGCGACGCCTCGCAAAAGATTTCCATGAATCCCACACTACTGGTCGGTTTCAAACGATTATCCGTGACCTCCGATCGGAAACGGCCTGTGACGAGGCGGTAGAGGCTGCTGCCGGGCATTTTGGCCGGGTAGAGGCCGTGATCAACAATGCCGGCATTGGTGTGAGTTCTATTCGTCCGGACGCAGAAATGCGCCACCCCTCTATCGAAGAACTGACGGGCGAAATTTGGGACCGGTTCTTTGCCATCAATGTGCGAGCGCCAATGTCGATGGTCCGGGCGGCGCTGCCGCACATGAAGGCGGCTGGTTGGGGCCGGATCGTTAACAACACGACCAGCTTCCTCACCATGTTGCGTGTACTGCCGTACGGTGCGACCAAGGCGGCGTTGGAGGCCATGTCTGCGGTCTGGGCCGCTGAGTTGGCGGAGACGAGGATCACGGTCAACGTACTGATCCCGGGCGGCCCGACCGACACCGCTTTCGTCGCCGATGGGTCCGGATTGCCGCGCGACCAGATGCTGAAGCCAGAGATCATGGGGCCGCCAGCATCATGGCTGATGTCAGATGCCTCCCAATTCATGACAGGCCAACGAATCGTCGCTGCCCGATGGGATACGCATCGACCTCCTGTCGAGGCTGCGAAGGCTGCGGCTCGCGCCATCGGCTGGCCAGAGTTGAG
>JARRKQ010000303.1:1911-2812 GCA_037387885.1 Alphaproteobacteria bacterium
GAGCGCAGATGTCGTCAGGCCAATATTGAACCCAGCCCCAAATGGGGCGGCCTAGCTTCGCTGTTTCGATTTTGATCAACTGGGCGAAGGGTGGTTCGTGAACAGTAAGCAGGCATCATCCGGCGCCTCAACAATGCATGATCCTGGACAGAAAGCGGGCATGTCGATCAGCTTCGAGGATGTTCGTTTATAGCCAGAACCGGTCATTCGAGAGGGGACTGCCACGTGGCACCTAGATGCCGGTGGCGGGAGCCGTCCACCGCATCATACGCGGACGTGAAATCGTCTAAACTGCAATACGGAAGAGATGTACGTTTCTTTTGTATGCGATTGATACAGCCAACCGAGGCAGTCATGACGAAGCGGATCAGCCATTACGTCAAATCTTTCCTGCTGTTCGGTCTCGCGCTAAGCACGCTGATCGGCACGGCGATCGCCGAAGGCATGCCGGTGACCGGCGGCAAGCTCGCAGCCTTGCTAACCAACAAGACCGTGCGGGTGAATGCAAAGTACGGTGCCAATTTGATCATCACCTTCAGTAGCGATGGACGCTACTGCTCACGCTCTGCGCTCAGATATGATTGCGCGAAAGGTAAGTATGACCCCTACGTGGGCTGGGTTGGGCCGTGGCGAATTCGCGGGGAGAAGATGTGCCTCACACATCCGAAGGCCAATGCCGAATCGTGCTACCAAGTTAACGAAATTGGAAGTGGCGAGTACCGACTAATCGGCGTTGGCGGCCGTCTGGACGAGGGGGTTCTCTCGCCACATTCATTGGCGCAGCCCAGCAAGAAATAGACCTGATCGTTCGACGCTATCGGAAGCTCCTTGGTCCGCTTTGGGTCATAAGCGGACAGTATCTGGGCGTTATCTATGTCCGCTCTTAGGCCGAAAGCGGACG
>JARRKQ010000304.1:0-3444 GCA_037387885.1 Alphaproteobacteria bacterium
GGGGATCATCGGTGATCAGCTTGCATCCAGCGAGTAGCCCTTGAGCAACCGCGACCCAGGCGATGTGGTGCGAGAAAGGTGACAATGAGAGCAGTACAGTCTGCTCGTCATGTCCCCAGTCTCGCACCAGATCGCGCGCGTTAGCGAGCAAGGTGTTATCCGAGTGCATGACGCATTTCGGCGCACCGGTTGTGCCTGATGTGAAGGCGAGATAGACCACCTTGTCCGGATCGCCTACCGGATCACGCTTTGCGGGCCCGTGTTGGGGGACCGTCTCCGGCGTCCAAATTTCGGTTAGGGACTTAGCCTTCGCCAAAGTCGCAGCGACGACGCTTGATGAGTCGTCTGCGCCCCAATCCGCACGTGTCAGCAGCACTCGCGACTGCAGCCGGTCCAAGAGCTGAACTATCTCGCGGCTGTGGTAAGTCCTGTGCAGCGATGGGTTGCAGGCGGTACCGTCGCGCGAGCACGCGAGAAAAAGGATTACCGACTCAAGCCCGTTGTCGGTCCAAATCGACACGCGATCACCTGCGGTCACTCCGAGTTCGGCGAGCGCCGAAGAGACACCTTCGACCCAATCAAACAGCTGATGCCATGTCAATTCACGTTTACCGTCACGGGCTGCCAACGCGCTAGGGCGGTACGACGCGTGCCGCGCCAGCAGTGCGTATAGGCTCTCCTCACGCCAAAGCCCTTGCGCATAGTATTCTCGGGCGCTTGATGGATGATGCAGTGTTAGATAGGGATGCAAATGCAGTCTCCCGCATTAGGGGTTTACGAGAATTTCTATACAACTATTACGTGATCGATTCTGCCAGATGCCGCGCTCGACTCTTTCGCCCCATGTATGGAGGGCATTTTCTCACAGGCACGGGGATTTGGTCGTGTACTTCACCGGGAAAAAAGCGTGAATTCTGGGCTTGTTCATCGTCCTGGGCGGGACTATTGCGTTGAATTATGAGTGGCACACGCTTCTTACTAGTCAGTTCCGGAGTTCCGAGGAAACACGGCAGTGGTAAATCTTACGCTTTTGGGAGGCTTCGACATTCGGCGGAGCGATGGGGGTGCGATCGACGTGCCGGGACAAAAAGATCGGGCGTTGCTCGCGATTTTGGGGATAGAGCCGGGTCAAACCTTTACACGAGACAAACTGGCGAGTCTGCTTTGGAGCGATCACGGTGAACAGCAGGCACGTGATAGCCTCAAGCATGCGCTGACACGGCTCCGTCGTTACTTTCGTGCGGCATCACCGACCACAGTCATCACAGACCGCCAGTCGGTCAGGCTCGACCCCGCAGTGGTCCGTTCGGACGTCGTCACCTTCGAGGAACTGGTTGCGAAGGGGAGCCGCCAGAGTTTGGAGCAAGCAACATCGCTTTACCGAGGCGACCTTCTTGAGGGGACCAGAATCCGGGACTCCGCTTTTGAAGAATGGCTCCTATTCGAAAGGCAGCGATTGCGCCGACTGGCAGAGGAGGCACTGACCGAACTCCTCACTCTCATTGTCGCTTCAGGCGATTTTGAGCGTATTGGCGGTCCCGCGCAGAAATTGATCTCGATTGATCCACTGAACGAGCAAGCCTATCGAGCGATGATGATGGCCCATGCCGCCCACGCACAGGTGCCGCAGGCTCTTAAACTCTATGAAATACTGTGTGATGGATTGCGCCGTGAATTTGGCGTGATGCCCGCTCGGGAAACCGAACAACTTGCCGAAAGGATTCGGCAGGGGGACCGGATCGTTGGGTCGCTATCTGCTGAACCATCACCCGTCAATATCGATGGCTCGGGCGTATCGCCGGTGGCGCTGCCGTTGCCGTGACGGCATTGTGGAGGAGATCATTACTGAGCTTTCGCGTTTCCGTAATCTCTTTGTCATCGCGCGAAATTCGAGCTTTGCATATAAGGGACGTTCCGTCGACGCGAAGCGGATCGGACGGGAATTGGGTGTCCGGTACATCTTGGAGGGTAGCGTACGAAAATCTGCAGGCCGTGTCCGAATTATGGGTCGCCTCGTCGACGAGGCTTCGGGCACGCTCTTATGGGCGGACAGATTCGAAGCTCAACTCGAAGTTATTTTTGATCTTCAGGACCAAGTGACCGAGAGCGTGATCGGCGCCATTGGGCCGAAGCTAGAGCAGGCCGAAATCGACAGGGCCAAGCGGAAGCCGACTGAAAACCTCGACGCCTATGACTATTTCTTGCGCGGTTTGGCGGCCGCTCACCGTTGGACCCGCGGAGCCAACGACGAGGCTCTGCAAATGTTCTATAAAGCGATCGAGCTGGATCCCGATTTTGCCTCCGCCTACGGTATGGCGGCACGATGTTACTCACAGCGCAAGGCTTGCGGATGGGTGACTGACCATGCCGCTGACAACGCCGAGGTTGAACGTCTGGCCCGGAAAGCATCTGGTCTTGGTATGGACGACGCGGTGGCTCTTTCCACCGCGGGAATTGGTTTGGCCTTCGTTGCCGGAGACATCGACGGAGGGTGCATTTGGATCGAACGCGCTCTGGCGCTGAATCCGAATTTGGCAATCGCATGGCTCTACAGCGGTTGGGTAAATATCTGGATCGGTCTGCCCGACATTGCGATCGAGCGCCTCAGTCATGCCATCCGGTTGAGTCCGCAAGACCCCGAAATTGCCATGATGCAAGGGGCGACGGCCTGCGCGCATTTCTTTACGGGTCGAATCGATGATGCAATCTTCTGGGCCGAGCAATCTCTGCGTCTGCAACCGAACTACCTGATTGCGACTTCCATGCTCGCGGCAAGCTACGCGATCGCCGGACGATCGAGAGAAGCGGAAGATGCTGTGGAGCGCGTGCGCCGGGTTGACCCGAACTGCCGCATCTCAAAACTACTGGATTCGTTTCCATTCAGGCGCAAGGGCGACTTCAATCGCTGGTCGGAGGGGCTGCGAAAGGCAGGTCTTCCGGAATGACTGGTATGGTCACTAGCGGTCATTCGGCGGCACGACTACAAATGATCGCTTTCCGATCTGAAAGTGGATATTCGCGCCAGTGATCTCAAATGACTGTTTCTGACCGATTCCTGCCACCCGCGGTCTGGCCAGTCGAAAGCACAGCGGCTGAAATCCGATCCCACGAGAGTTGAGGACCGAAATCTCTTGGAAAGCCGTTTTCGGAGGCAGTAACCTCTTTAGGATCCTGAGCAAATGGAGAATTCCGTTTTATGTCAAAGCGCTACATCGTCGCGGTCGAGGGCGTTCCGCCGTCACCGTCGCCCATCAGCAATGCCGTGGTAGTCGGCAACCAGTGCTGGATCAGCGGTCAGCTGTCAATCGGGCCCGATGGCGCCTATTTGCCGGGCACTGCCTACGAGGAGGCCGAGCGAGCTTTCGCTCACATCTTTCGCATCGCGGAGGCCGCGGGCTTCTCACGCAGCGACATCGTATATGTCGACCTCGCCTTCATCGATCT
>JARRKQ010000305.1:0-2814 GCA_037387885.1 Alphaproteobacteria bacterium
GATCTCCAGGACCTGGCTCGCACCGCGATAGAGGACCAAGACAACGAGATCGCCCGGCGATCCGGCCAGCGCCGGGCCAAGATCAAATCCATCGCTCGGGCCTAACGTCCGCTCGGGGTCAATCACGGACTAAACCGGATCCTCCACCGAACGTCTCAAGTTGGCTGTAAAACGAACCAAATCTCGGCCGAAGCCAACATCCCATCTCAATGTAGGCAGTCGAGATTATATTGACGGCGCAAAGTGTGCCGCGAGCTACTGGCGATCTTTGTTTTGCAGACACGCTTCCTGGCGAATTAGGGGTGGGTCATAACTGGCGTGGCGGTACCAACCAAGTCTACAGCTTGCTCCGGCTCCAAGAATAGGATGAGCTGACTGAAATCCATCGGAGACTCTGTCTGGTCCTCCATCTCCGCTCCACGTGATCTCGCAATCATTCGCAATGTGAGGCAAGCTCTGACTCACGCACATCCTTTGTTGCCACTCAAAACAAAGCCCAAATATTTCTAACAAATATTCATTACAAGTCTATAGTTTTTTTGGAGGTCACTTTACTATAAAAAATATTATGAAAAATATTTTTTGCGAACTATTGCAAAAACCACATATGAGGCCATGTAATTGTAAGTGGAGAATCATTTCCCTCTAAATGAAAGGAATATCACATGTCCTTCAAGGACTTCTCCGCGGCACATAGCGTTCCGGCCAAGAACAAATCCAAGGAGACAGCCGAAGACGTCCCGGCGGGGGGGCAACCGTCGCCCGAATCGTCCGGGGCAAACGCGCCGAAAACCAAAGATCCGGCTGGCTCTGCGGGGTGAAGGGGGAGATCCAGTCGACTATGGGCAAAATACGGCGACCACAAACCAATTCCGTTCGCCTCCTCCTTCTTTGGGTAGTCCTGGTAGCCAGCTCCGGAAGTGCGTTTGGTCAGGGTGTTGGGATGCCCGAGAACTCGCACGCCAGGACGTATGGTAGCGGTTGGGAGTGCGATCAGGGCTATCGAGAAGTCGAAAACGGGGCTTGTTCAGCTGTCGTAGTGCCCGAAAACGCCTATCTGACCGGTCTGCCGTTTGGACGCGGTTGGGAATGCAATCGGGGCTATCGCGAGACGAATGGGACGTGTGCAGAGCTCCTGGTGCCCGCTAATGCATATCCGACAGGCTTGACCTACGGACGCGGTTGGGAGTGCGATCACGGTTTTCGGGAAGTGGATAAAGGGTCCTGCTCAGCGGTCGAAGTGCCATCAAATGCCTATCTCGAGCCCACCGGCGATAGATGGAAATGCAAACGAGGCTACCGGGCAATGGAGGGGGCATGCGACGCCATCAAGGTGCCTGCAAACGGGTATTTGATGGACACAGATTACGGTCGTGGCTGGAATTGCGACCGCGGTTATCGAGCGGTGGGTGAGAGCTGCTTGGCCATCAAGATACCGACGAACGCTTATTTGGTCGACTCGTCGTATGGCCCGGGATGGAAATGCGAGCGTGGGTACCGAGCGACCGGCGAGGCCTGCATAGCCTTGAACCTGCCGGAGAACGCTCACCTCGGTTATTCCGGATACGACTGGGACTGCAATCGGCCTTACCGGAAGGAGCGGGGCAAGTGCGTGCTGCCATGATGGAGTTGGGCAGCGTGCAGCCTTCCAGCCCCAATTTGGTCTAGCTCCAGGGGTTTAAGGCGTAGGCATGACGGACGATCCGATCGACCTCGACAAGCATCGTGGCATGGCCGCTCTGATTGCAACGGACGTTCGACGTCGCCGTCTCTACGAGTTTCAGCTCGAACAGGCAGCCTTGCGGCGGCCGATCTCGAACGGCTGAGCTGTGGCGCGAAGGTCCCGTCGTAAGCGAGACTTCGCACGAACGTGCGTTGGCCGTGCAAACCATCGGCTGCACGGCCCGCCGCCATCTAGAACCCCGGATCACGACCGAGTATGCAAATCGGCACTGCAAATCCTGGGCACGCCGCGGGAGGTCGACGGGATGGCACCGCGCTTGGCTAAGAACGTTAACAGGCGGACGTCGAGAGGCTGGGTCCAACTAAGGATATCGAAGGCATGAACTCAACGGATCGCGGGACAAAGCATGTTTGCCCAGAATGTCAGTGCAAATACTATGATCTGAAAAGCGCAGTCATTGTCTGTCCGAAGTGTGGTGCCAAGCCGCTCCCGGCCAAGGTTCGGAAAACACCGAATCATCCGAAAGATGCCGGGCGGACGAAGGTCTGGCGATATCCGTAAGGACGTTACACCTTTTTTCGCAAACGCCGAAGGCGCAATCGGCTTTCGCAGCCGGCCGCTCCCTGATCGTTAAAGTTTGCGTCTGCCAAAATCGCACAGGCTGCGAAATATCCAGCCTGGTATGGCTCGTTACTAGATGTAATGGCCATCAACCGAGCGTCATGGCCGAGCGCTTGCAGCTGTCGGCTCAGATGATGCGCTCCGACACAGGCCTCCATACCGATCAAGCAGGGCGGCAGATTGGCAAACCGTTCAACGACTTGGCTGCGCGACAGCTTGCGCCGCAGAACGATATGCCCGTCACCATCCAGGCCGATGACATGGAAGGTGTTCTTGCCGATATCGATGCCGATCGTCGTCATTTGAGTGGTCGCCTTGCGCGCCATGGTCCGTGCTCCTTCTGTTAGCTGCACCCATATCCAAAGGGTGCTCAGCGGATGCACGGTCGGTCCATCCCATTAACGGACAAATAGATCTTGCAGATTTTCACTGATTCCGAGGATGATGCGGCTGATTGGGACCTATTCCCAATGAGTCCATGGCGATGACCAGCGACCGCAACAAAGAGT
>JARRKQ010000306.1:0-3057 GCA_037387885.1 Alphaproteobacteria bacterium
AAATCGCCCGCATACGCATCGGCACCTGCACAGTAACGGGAGCGCTCACTCGCACGAGCACGACCATCATGAAGAGCACGCTCACCTTCACGGGGAGAGCGCTCTCGCGAAGCCGGTGCCGTGGGCGCTGTTCGTGATTTGTGTTATGGGGCCGTGCGGTCCGCTGATTCCCCTCCTGATGTACCCGGCAGCGAATCACAGCATTGCGGGCGTGGTGCTCGTCGCGTCGATCTTCAGCATCGTGACTATCGCGACGATGCTCGGCATGGTTCTTGTCGGAACCTTCGGGATGAGTCACTCACCGCTTAAGAGGGCGGAACGCTATTCGCATGCCATTGCGGGCTGCGCGATTCTCGCTTGCGGATTGGCGGTACAGTTTCTTGGTCTGTGACGCGTGCTACGCCATGGCATGGCCAATGGCGCGGTGAAGCTTCAGTGGGCCCGGCGGCTAGTGAGCAGACGTCAGTCGTGGTGGTTCACGGGAATCTCCGCTGACTTACCGTGCTGCGCATTCCATATCCAGTAGACGGCAATAATTAGCGCGCTGAGCAGAATCAGATTGTTGTACATCAGGAAGGCGACCGATGATGCCGCCAGTGCAGTATTCCGACAGATGTTCGCCACGGCGTGCCAACCGACGCACATCAGGACGCTTTGCGTTCTGTCTCGAATCAGCGTCAGCCAGATGGCGGCCGACAGGATGCCGACGGAAAAGCCGATCCATTGCGGCCAGCCGAACGAGGGCCGGCTCAGGAAGAAGGGCAGGTGCCAGCCGAGCCAGACGGGCCAAAGAGCGAGGGTCGATAGTAACGGTCCGAATCTCTGGCGGAGTTTCGGGATGGCGAAACCTCGCCAGCCGGGTTCCTCTCCGAGCGATTGCAGGAGGCCGCCGACGACCATTAACTCGAATAGACCGGTGATCGTCCAGAGTTCTCCGAGACCGGATGTGCCGACCGTCTCTACGCTATCCGAGAAGAGCGTGCCGCTGAGCGCGATCAGCAACAGGGCCACAGGGCCTAGCAATGAGGCGGCGACCCAGCTCGAGCGAACCCGCCAACGAAACAGTGCCTGCCGCAGCTCTCGGACTCCGTTCGGTCCCTTCACCGCACGCATGACGACGATGGCGGCGACGAAGGGACCGAAAGCCGCGACGGGTTCTGCCAGGTGCGGGACGTCGATTCCGATCACGCCGCGTATTGATAGCAATAGCGGCAATCCTAATGCCCACGTAAAGGCATAGGCGATCACATAGAAACCCGTTAACGGGTGCCGCCGTAGAAAGCTGGATGTCATGTATCCTCCATGCGGGCTAATCGTACGCGCGCCGGCGGCTGATTCAATATGCATGAGCGCCCGCGCACATTGCGGGAATTGACCATAGGCAGGCTGCCGGCTGGTTTACAAGATCGTATCGCTGTGGCCCCGCCGCTTGCGTTTCCCCCGGATTTGGCGCAGTATCCGCCGGCGATCTGCGTTTTGGTCTGCTTTCCAACGACATGCCCGGTCCACGGGAGTCCGCTTCAAATCACCCACTACGAGAAGGTTGTTCGTTACCGCGCCCGATTTGCGCGCGGCATTTTGCATATGGAGGCCTTTTATGGCTATTGGAACTGTCAAGTGGTTTAACCCTGCAAAGGGATTTGGATTCATCGAGCCGGAAAGCGGCGACAAGGATGTGTTCGTTCACGCGAGTGCGGTTGAGCAGGCGAATCCGGCTTCTGGCCGGATTCTTCTCGCGTTTCCGGTACCGGTTGCGTATAGTTATCAATTCGCAAGCCGTTTATCGAGCCTACGGGCTATCAGCCTAGTCCCTCCTTCAGCGGCCTCCATTCGCACGTCATCCGGGAGGCACGATGGGCATTAAACTCCACGTCGACGATATCTCGTCCTCAATGACCGAGGACGACGTCATCATATTTTCGGTTTGCCGCGCAGTGGGCTCTGCTTGACGTATGGCAAGACGTACCCCACAGACCCAGGCCAAGCGACAGCGCGAGGCCGATAAGGCCAGAAAACGCCAGGACAAGATAGCGAAGAGGGCGGCCAGGAAGGCGGAAAAGGCGCAGGAGTCGGAGGAGTCGGCGACTGAGTCGGCGACTGAGTCGGGCGAACCGGCGATTAATTCGGAGAACGTTGGTTCGGAAGATCCGGATGCGAGTAAGCCGCTGCAATGAATAAACATCATTACGTGACGAAATTCGTGGTGCGCAATCTTTCCCCGAGCATGACTGCGGAAAAGCTGAATCGAATATTTGCTGAATACGGTGTCGTGCAATCGGTCAGGCTGACCCAGGACGTAATGACAGGGCGATGTGGCGGGTTAGGTTTCGTCAGCCTGGACGAAACGGTGACTGGCACTGCTTGTGATGCGCTGGATGGCAGCCGGCACGGGGGGCGAGTTATTCGCGTGGCCCTCGAGCGCAAATCATGATTGCCGAGCACCGAAAGCCTTTTGAATTGGCGGGCGTGGAGCGATGCGAACCACCGCACGATGCGGCGGCGGGAGCCTGGTGCCAATACACGATAACGCAGGGAGACAATGTCATTACCTGTGTTCGCAAGGGCTCCAGAAATACGGTTACGCGCGCGGCTAATGAGATCGTCGCGGTGTTGAACGAGCGCCGCGGTGATCGGCGAGGCAGGGTTCACCTGATTATTAATCGCGGTGCGGCCAAGGCCTGATCTTTTCATTATCACTGCTGCGAGTCTGCGGGCATCCTGTCCACATCCTTGCAAGCGGTCATCGAGCCTTCAGGAGGCATCATGGGCAGGAAACTTTACGTAGGCAATTTACCGTACTCGGTCACTCAGGAGGCACTGCAGGAGACTTTTAGTGCCTGCGGCGAGGTCGATTCAGTCAACCTGATTACGGACCGGGATACGGGACAGAGCAAGGGTTTTGGTTTCGTTGAAATGTCGCGCGACGCAGAGGCGCAAAAAGCCATCCAGGACCTCAACGGCACGAGTCTGGACGGCCGGGAAATCAAGGTGAATGAGGCCAAACCGAAGACCCAGCGAGGCGGCGGCCGCTCGGGTGGCGGCGGCTACGGCGGCGGC
>JARRKQ010000307.1:0-2772 GCA_037387885.1 Alphaproteobacteria bacterium
GCGACATCCCGTCCTTTCCCTACCGCCTGCTGTGGGGAGAACGCACGCTGCGCTCGGTGGCCAATTTGACGCGCAAGGACGCCGAGGACTTTCTCGCGGTCGCCGCGCGCGTTCCGATCGCCACCCAGGTCGAGACGCTCGGGCTCGAAGCGGCGAACGAGGCGCTCGATCGCCTGCGCGCCGGGAAGATCGCCGGCGCCTTCGTGCTCGACGCGCGGCGCTGAGCCGTCATCGGCGCCGGAACTGTAAGAATCCGTCAAAGTTGGCCTCCGCAAGGTCGGCACGGGACAGAAAAACTATTCAAAAACAGTGCGCTTGTGCGTATAAGAGGCAATCCGTCTCACAACAACGAGCCTAACCGTTTCACGCGTCGGCGGAACGGCCAATTCAGGGACGAAACGGCGTGGAGCAGTTCCTCGGCCGGAGGGTTCGAGGAGGGTTAGCGTGCGAGCGACCGGGCTCTCAAAAGAGCGCCCGAGACTGGGAAACCTGTTCTCGAGCCTGACGTGCGCGGCGCAAGCCGCGCACGGGGCCCGGTAGCCGACGCGGGAGTCTGGCGGATGGCTGTGCGCGAGACGCCGATGGCCGGACGCAACGCCTTGCGGCGGCGCCTGATCTCGCTCGCCGTGGCCAGCGCGCTCGCGGGCTGGGGCGGTGGCGCGCAGGCCAATCCCGTCGTCAATACCCCGGGCGCGGTCATCAACTGGCAGCAGTTCTCGATCCAGAAGGACGAGATCACCCGCTTCCTGCAGCAAAACGCCGCGAGCGCGGTACTCAACCGCGTGCGGGGCGGCGATCCGTCGGTCATCCTCGGTCAGCTGCTGTCGAATGGGCGCGTGTTTCTGATCAACCCGTCGGGCATCGCGATCGGCAAGGGCGCAGTGATCGATGTCGCGGGCTTCGCCGCCTCGACGCTCAACATCAGCGATGCGGACTGGATCAGCGGCAAGCTGCGCTTCGAAGGAACCGGTCTCGAAGGCAAGCTCGAGAACGCCGGCACCATCAAGACCGCCCAGGGCGGGCATGTCTACCTGATCGCGCCGAAGGTCGAGAACAAGCCCGACGGCGTCATCCAGAGCCCGCAGGGCGAGGTCATCGTCGCCGCGGGCAAGACCGTCGAGCTGGTCAACGCCGGCACGCCGGACATCCGCGTCGAATACACCGCGCCCGACAACAGCGCAGTGAACGCAGGGAGAATCGTCGCCGCCGGCGGGCGCGTGGGGATCTACGGCACGCTGGTCAAGAACTCGGGCCTCGTCTCGGCGACGCACGCCGAGGTCGGCAAGGGCGGCAAGATCGTGTTCAGGGCGACGAAAGACGTCGAGCTCGATCCCGGCTCGAAGGTCGAGGCCAACGGCACCCAGGGCGGCGAGATCACGGTGCAGGCCGACAGCGGCGCGATCCGCGCACAGGGCACGATTGAGGCGAACGGAACCGAAACGGGCGGCCTGGTCGCGCTGCGCGCCGCGCAGGCAATCGATGTGCCGGCCGGCGCCGCGGTGCGCGCGACGGGCGCGGGCGGCAAGGTTGAACTGGTGGCGAAGAACGCGGAAGCGGCGCCAACCGAGGTGCATATCGGCGGCAAGATCGAAGCCGGCGCGACGGTGAGCATCGATGCGCCGCAAGGACGCACGCAGCTTGATTCCGGCGCGGTGATTTCTGCGCCGGAGATCCAGGTTGCGTCGAAAGTTTTTGCGGGCGAAGGTGCACTCGACGCGAGCGGCGCGCAGGGCGGGCGGGTGGAAATCGAAGTCGACAGCATCGACTGGGCGGGCAGCGTCTTCGCCGCGGGCACGCTGAGCGACGGCGGCGTCGTCCACGTGGTGGCGCAGGACAGCGTCGAGATCGCGCCGTCGAGCATCGTGCGCGTCGACGGCGCGCAGCGCGGTGGTGAAGTGTCGATCCGGGCAGTCGAGACTGAGGTACTGCTCGCGGGCACGGTGTCCGCGCGCGGGCTGACCACCGGCGGCGAGATTACCGTGACCGCGCCGAAGGTCGAGACGCAGGACGCGGTTCTGGACGCAAGCGGCGCGCTCGGCGGCGGGCGCGTGCGCCTCGGCGGCGACTACCAGGGCAATGGCGACCTTCCGCAGGCGCGGCAGACCTACGTCGATCTCTACACGCGCATCCGCGCGGATGCGGAGACGGAGGGTGATGGCGGGACGATCGTCGTCTGGTCGACCGACCTGACCTGGTTCGCAGGCACGGCGAGCGTGCGCGGTGGCGCGGTGTCCGGTGATGGTGGATTGGTCGAGACGTCAAGTAAGGGTGCGCTCAGCGTCACCGGTCGCGTGGACGCGTCGGCGCCGAACGGACAGCTTGGAATCTTCCTCCTCTGGTGGCGGGGCGGCGACGACAGACGTGGATCAGTTCGCGGACGCCGGCACGAATGTCACGATCGACCCGGCAACGCTTGACGCGGCGAATGCGACGGTCATCCTCCAAGCGACCAACGACATCACGATTTCGGACGCTGTCGACCTGTCCGATACGACTGGTGCGGGATTCGTCGCACAGGCTGGAAACGACATTATCGTCAACGCGAGCATCACGACCGACGCGGGCGTAATTCATCTCGAGGCAGATTCGCCGCATTCTGGCGGCGCGTATGACGGTAGCGGTCAAGTCAAGATCAACGCCCAGATCAATACCTGCGGTGGCGCGGTGTCCGGTGATGGTGGATTGGTCGAGACGTCAAGTAAGGGTGCGCTCAGCGTCACCGGTCGCGTGGACGCGTCGGCGCCGAACGGACAGCTTGGAATCTTCCTCCTC
>JARRKQ010000308.1:0-3042 GCA_037387885.1 Alphaproteobacteria bacterium
GCCTCGGCGTGTCCGAGCCCGGCGCGGGATCGGACGTCGCCTCGATCAAGACCACCGCGAAGAAGGACGGCGGCGACTACCTGATCAACGGCGGCAAGCTCTGGACCACCAGCGGCACGCAGGCCGACTGGATGTGCCTGCTGGCCAATACCTCGGAGGGCGCGGCGCACAAGAACAAGACGCTCATCTGCCTGCCGCTGGTGGTCCAGAGCTTGCCGCCGTTGATCAGGTAGTCGCCGCCGTCCTTCTTCGCGGTGGTCTTGATCGAGGCGACGTCCGATCCCGCGCCGGGCTCGGACACGCCGAGGCAGGCGACGTACTCACCCGAAATCGAGGGCGCGAGGAACTCTTTTTTCACTGTATCTGAGCCGAAGCGCGCGAGCGCCGGCGTCGCCATGTCGGTCTGCACGCCGATCGCCATCGGTACGCCGCCGCAGCGGATGTGGCCGAGCGTCTCGGCCATCACCATCGCGTAGCTCCAGTCGAGCGCGGCGCCGCCGTAATCCTCGGGCTTGGTCAGCCCGAGAAAGCCGAGCGCGCCCATCTTCTTGAACAGTTCCTTGGCGGGGAAGATCTCGTCTTCCTCCCAGGCGTCGACATGCGGATTGATCTCGTTGTCGATGAAGCGCTTGAGATTGCGGCGCAGTTCTTCGTGCTCGTGCGTGAATTCCATCGGTAGCTCCGTTTAGCGCGACATCGGGGTCTGACCCCCTTTTTATCTCATGGTCTGGCCACGCCAAATTGCATGGGCCGTAAAACGCGCGCGTCGGCTTCCCTGCAGATCGAGAGCACGAAGCCGAGTACGTTGCGCGTGTCGCGGGGATCGATGATGCCGTCGTCGAGCATCAGACCGCTGGTCACGAAGGCACTCGACTGGCGCTCAAAATTCGCCACGATCTTCGCTTTCAGGGCGTCAATCTTCGGCTGGTCGACCGGCTCGCCTTTGCGCTTCATGCCGGCCTCGGTGACGATCGCCATCGTGAGCGCGGCCTGCTCGGCGCCCATCACCGCGGTCTGCGCGTTCGGCCAGGAAAAAAGAAACCGCGGATCGTAGGCGCGTCCGCACATGCCGTAATTGCCCGCGCCGAACGAAGCACCGCACATGATGGTGATCTGCGGCACGGTGGCGTTGGCGACCGCCTGGATCATCTTCGAGCCGTGCTTGATCATGCCGGCCTGCTCGGAAGCGACGCCGACGATGTAGCCGGTCGTGTTTTGCAGATAGACGATCGGGATTCCGGCCTGGCAGCAAGACTGAATGAAGTGGGTGGCCTTGGTCGAGCCGTCCGGATCGAGCGGACCGTTGTTGGTCACAATTCCCAGCGGCATGCCTTGAACCGCGGCATGCCCGCAGACCGTGGCCGGGCCGTAGTCGGCCTTGAAATCGAGAAAGTCGGAGTCGTCGACGATGCGCGCGATCGCTTCGCGCATGTCGACCGGAGCAGCTCTTCCGCGGGGTAGCGGGGTGCCGGGCCGGAGGGGGCTCGCGCCGCACCCCAGCCCAGATGCGCGAGAACCTCGCGCGCGAAGCGCACGCCGTCGGCATCGTCCTCGGCGAGGTATTCGCCCAGCCCCGAGATCTGCGTGTGCATCACCGCTCCGCCGAGTTCCTCATCGGTGGCAACTTCTCCGGTGGCCGCCTTGAGCAGCGGCGGCCCGGCGAGAAAGGCCTTGGCGCGTCCGCGCACCATGATCACGTAGTCGGACAGCCCCGGCATGTAGGCGCCGCCGGCGGTCGACGAGCCGTGCACGACGGTGACGACCGGCAGGCCCGCGGCCGAGAGACGTGCGAGATTGCAGAAGATCGCGCCGCCGTGAATGAAGCCTTCGACGCGGTACTTGAGCAGGTTCGCTCCGGCCGACTCGACCAGATGGACGAAGGGCAGCCGATTCCTCAGCGCGACGTCCTGGGCGCGCAGCAGCTTCTCGCGCCCCATCGACTGGATCGCGCCGGCGTCGATGCCCGAATCGCTCGCCACGACCATGCAACGTACGCCGGAGACGTAGCCGATGCCGGAGATCATGCCGCCGCCCGGGATCGAGCGCTCGAGATCTGGGTGGTCGTGGCCGTAGCCTGCGATCGTCGAGAGCTCGAGCCAGGGCGCGCCCGGATCGAGGAGCCGCGCGATGCGCTCGCGCGGCAGCAGCTGACCGCGTTTGTCGAACAGCGGCTTGGCCCTCGCCGAGGCATCGCGCGTGCGCGCCTCGAGCGCGCGCAGCGTAGCGATCAGTTTGAGCATGCGCGCGCGATTTGCCTGGAAAGCATCGCTGGTGGTTGCCAGCTTCGACGCGATCACCGGCATGTCAGTCCTCGAGCACTTTCGGCTTGGTCGCGAGGTGAAAGCCGTCGAACGCCGGGGTGTGCCCATGGCGCGCCAGGGCGCGTCCCGCCTTCACGTTTGGCACCGCCCCATCGACCCGCAGGCAGCTTCCCGAGATGAATCCGGCGGCGGGCGAGAGGAGGAAGACGATCGCGGCGGCGACTTCGGACTCGGTGCCGAGGCGCCCGGCCGGCACCACGCGGTGCAGGCTACGGATGTGCTCGCGCATCTCGGCCGGATACTGATCGAGTCCGCTCGATGCGATCCAGCCGGGCGCGACCGAATTGACGCGCACCGGCGCCCATTCGAACGCCGCGGTCTCGGTGAAGTTGAGCATGCCCGCGCGCGCCGCGCCCGAATGCCCCATGGTCGGCATCCCCTGCCACATGTCGGCGATGATGTTGACGATTGCGCCGCCGTTGCGCTGCATCCACTGCGTATAGCACTCGCGTGCCATCAGGAAACCGCCGGTGAGGTTGGTGCGTACCACCGTGTCCCAGCCTTTCGCCGAGATCGTTTCGAGCGGCGCGGCGAACTGGCCGCCGGCATTGTTGAGCAGGAAATCGACGCGGCCGAAATCGCGCAGCACGGCCGTGACGGTGCCGCGTACGATCTCCTCCTCGCGGATATCGCAGGGATAGGCGCGCGCCACTCCGCCGGCGGCTGAGATCTCCGCGCAGACGCGCTCGAGCCTGTCGGCCTTGCGGCCGATGACGGCGAC
>JARRKQ010000309.1:0-2963 GCA_037387885.1 Alphaproteobacteria bacterium
GTTTTTCGGAACAATATTTCTCTCGGCAATGGGCTTGTCGACATTTTTGAGGGACTTTTCGATCCCTTGGCAGCCCCCCCTCAAAGTATCGAAGAGATCTGTCGAAATACATGGAAGGACAACGGCTATGTCTCAGAGTTAATACCGGCGCTTTGTTTCAGCGTCCCGGGTGAACTCGAGGACGAAAATGTGTGCGCACTAGAGGATGACGACTGAGCTTACACAGTGGGCTCGTATCGTGACTGTCGCTAACGGGGCTCGTACGTAACGTCCGCGATCGGCCACCTCAAGCCGTCAGCTCGATGCCGGGAACATACCACTGCGACGTCCGCTTTCAGCCCGAAACTCCCCGTTAACGAGCGTTAATTCTTCGTTTCTGGAGCTACCTCCGCTGTGCGCTCGAAAGCTGCCGGTCATTTTTCATCGATTGTGCACTCAGCGAGGGGCCGCAGTCGGTCAGGGGACGAAACCGCTGACGCGGTAATGGTCGTCAGGGCTCGATGTTGTTGCGAGTATTGAAATTATCGCAAGAGTAGAAGTCAAGGTCTGTCCTGTGTTGAGGTTTGGGTGCTTAACGTCCAACCACAACAAGAAGGAACAGACCATGACCAAGCAGCAGTCTATCAGTCCTTTGCGCCGACGTATGCTCGAAGACATGCGAATGCGCAAGCTCAAGCCCAAAACCCAGGACGCCTACGTCCGCGCAGTGAAGCAGCTCACGCGGTTCCTGGGACGCTCACCGGATACCGCGACGGCTGAGGATCTACGGGCCTATCAGCTACACCTGGTCCAGACAGGTGTCTCGAGCACGACGCTGAACCGCACGATCACGGGCCTGAAGTTCTTCTACGGCACGACCTTGGGGAGACCTGCGCTGCTGTCGCTGATGAGCCCCGTGCGCACGCCGGAGCGATTGCCGGTGGTGTTGAGTCCCGAGGAAGTCGCCGAGATCTTAGCCTGCGCGCCGAGCTTGAAGGCGCAGACCGCGCTTTGCGTCTCCTACGGCGCAGGATTACGCGCTTCGGAAGTCGTGCGCCTGAGAACGACTGATATCGACTCCGATCGTGGCGTGATCCGCGTGGATCAGGGCAAGGGCGGCAAAGACCGCACCGCGATGCTCTCTGAGGCACTGCTCGATCAGCTACGGGCCTGGTATCGCCACGCTCGATCAAAGAACGCCATCAAGCCCGGCGGCTGGCTGTTCCCGGGGATGAACTTGAAGCGCCCTCTGTCGAGTCGTCAGCTCAACCGGCTGTTCCATCAGGCGGTTGCAGCCGCCGGCATCGAGCGGCGCGTCAATTTACATGCCTTGCGGCATTCCTTTGCCACGCATCTGCTCGAGCACAACACCGACATCCGCGTGATCCAGGTCCTTTTAGGCCATAAAAAGCTCGAGACGACGGCACGGTACAGCCACGTCGCGAGCAAAACCCAGCTCGAGGTCAAAAGCCCGCTCGAGCGGTTGCCGCTCAGTAAAGCGCGCTAAGACATCGTAGCAACGCTGCCGAACAGCCTCGCTCGGCGGCCATCGCTTGCACTGCAAAAAGTGCGAGACGGAGTCGATTGCCTATAACTCCTGCCGCAACCGCCATTGCCCGAAGTGCCAGGCCGCAGCCGCCGAACGCTGGCTCGAGCGACAGCAAAGGGATTTACTACCGATCCCGTACTTCCATGTGGTGTTTACACTCCCGAAGGAGCTGCGTCAGATCGCCTATCAAAACCCAGCCGTGGTCTATGACCTGATGTTCCGCTGTGTCTCCAAGACCCTGCTCACCATCGCAGCCGATCAAAAGCACCTCGGCGCCAAGCCCGGCATCACCGCCGTCCTGCACACCTGGGGATCGAACTTGAGCTTCCATCCCCACATCCACTGCATCGTCACCGGCGGCGGGCTTGCGCCCCGCCAGGGGCTGCGTGACGATCAATGGATCGGATCGCGCAAGAACTTCTTCCTCCCAGTGAAGGTCCTCGGCGCGCACTTCCGCAACCGCTTCCTCACAGCGCTCAGCACCGCTCATCAAACTGGCGAGCTCAAGTTCTTCGGTGATCTAAAAAACCTCGCCGATCGCGGTTGGTTCGACGAGCACTTGCGACCGCTCAAGAAGATCGATTGGGTCGTCTATGCCAAAGCGCCCTTGGCAGGGCCAGACGCGGTGCTGACCTACCTCTCCCGATACACCCACCGCATCGCCATCTCCAACCGGCGACTCGTCGCCTTCGACGGTCGTGACGTCACGTTCCGATACAAAGACTACCGAGCTGGAAAAAACCGCTGGACATCGATGACGCTCAAAACCAACGAGTTCATCCGCCGCTTCCTCCAGCACGTCCTACCCAAAGGCTTGCATCGCATCCGCCATTACGGCCTCTTCGCCAATGCCAATCGCAACAACAACCTGAAACGCGCCAGACAATTACTCAGGGCGGATCCGAGCAATACCTGTCAACCGAAGACCGACCGCGAAACCAACGACAAAGATCACTCGGCGTTTACCTGCAGGCACTGCGGTAAACCGCTGACCATCATCGAGATCCTGCCTCCGCAGCATGCGCCGCGCGCTCCACCGCAGAGCATCGCTGCATGACAACCTCACCGAGCCATCGAAAACGCCATGCCGCAGACTGCCGGCAACGGGCAGTCTGCGCCTTAAGCTTGAAAACCTTGGAATCCGCTGATGACTTACGGCTCAAACGCACAGAACAATGCGAAAAATAGAACACAACCACCGCATCGGCGGCGCGCGTCGAAACGATCGACAGTACCCAACGCACCCACACGCTCACGCTAAACGATCAAATCCCCATAGCAACCGCGTACACAGCGCCAAAACGCATCGACACCGCGGTTTCCTCCCCTGGGCCTCGTCCGTCGCCTCACGCTGATCGCAACCGCCTCCGAATCACTTCGCACCACGCTCCGCGTGCGCCGCACCGTCAACGCAGGCGACCGACAACGCTAAACA
>JARRKQ010000310.1:0-2773 GCA_037387885.1 Alphaproteobacteria bacterium
TATTACTGAGGAGGCCGGGTAATGCCGGCGGAGGGAAGGGGCCTTGGTTCAAGGCTGGCGCTGGAAGTGGCAAAGCACGGGAGATTGGGGCAACCCTATCGAACTCCGTTGATGTGTGAGAGCTACGGAAGGCCCCGCATGCCGAAGCGAAGGGAGAACCTGGGCGTTGGCCTAGGGAGCCACGGTCGCCCCAAGTGGTGGCATTGGCGGTCGCGAGCAATAGAGCCGATCGGAGTACGCCGGGGTACCACGGCCCGGGCGATTGATCGGCTGGCTGCTTGTGACCTTCCGTGTGCGAAGGTGTGGTGTCTTGTCCGAGAGCCGGATGCGTTAGTAGCGCACGTCCGGTTCGATGAGCGTTGCGCCTTGGAAAGCGCATCAAGTTCAGTGGCCTGAGATGGCCACCGCGGCAAAGCCTAGCCAGCAGCCGCGTACCGAGTCTTGCGTGGTGCCCGGCAACGGTCACTGCGAAGCGTAGACAGGGAGCTTGTAGGCCGGAACGAAAGTGAACGGAAAGATAGCCCCGAAATCGAACGTGGTTGAAGTAGCCGACCCTGTTGCTCTGTGGGGACGGCAGAAACCCAGGATGCGCTCATGGCGAGTGTCCTGGGGTGCTTCCGGGGTTCGTACCGCCGGCATGCCGGCGAAGGACTTCATGTGAACAACTGATGGATTTCCTGCCATGGACGACGTTTGCCAGGCTCGTTGGCCGGTACAGCGGCGACCACCGGGCGCGGACGCTCCCGTGCGCCGAGCACTACCGGGCCATGGCCTTCGCCCAACTGACCTACCGGGAGAGCCTGCGCGACATAGAGGCCTGCCTTTCGGTCCATGCATCGAAGCTATATCACATGGGCTTCCGTCAAGCGGTTCGGCGCTCGACGCTGGCGGATGCCAACGAGAGCCGAGACTGGCGCATCTACGCCGAGGTGGCCCAGCGGCTGATCGCCCAAGCGCGCAAGCTATACTCGAACGAAGATCTCGGCCTGGATCTGAGCAATACCATCTATGCACTGGATGCGACGACCATCGACTTGTGCCTGTCGGTCTTCCCGTGGGCGCAATTCCGCACCACCAAGGCGGCGGTGAAGATGCACACTCTGCTCGATTTGCGTGGCAGCATTCCAAGCTTCATCCACATCTCGGACGGCAAGCTGCACGACGTCCATGCTCTCGACATGCTCTTGCCGGAAGCCGGGGCCATCTATGTCATGGATCGCGCTTACGTCCGCCTTCATGGGCTGCATCAGGCTGGTGCCTTCTTTGTCACGCGAGCCAAGTCGAACATGGATGCTCATCGGGTCTATTCGGCGCCGACGGATCGCGCGACCGGCATCATTTGCGACCAGATCATCTCCCTGGACGGCAATTCCACCAGCCGGAACTATTGCGAGCATCTGCGCCGCATCCGCTTCAAGGATCCCGAGACCGCCAAGACACTGGTGTTCATTACCAACAACTTCGTCCTTCCGGCCGCCACCATCTGCGCCCTCTACAAAAGCCGCTGGCAGGTGGAGCTTTTCTTCAAGTGGATCAAGCAGCATCTTCGCATCAAGCGGTTCTACGGCACGTCGGAAAACGCGGTGAAGACCCAGATCTGGATTGCCGTCTCGGTCTACGTCCTCGTCGCCATCATCAAGAAGCGTCTCGACCTGAACGCCTCGCTCCACACTTTGCTCCAGATCCTCTCGCTCGCCCTCTTCGAGAAAATGCCCTTACATCAAGCGCTTGCCCGAGACGAAAACAGATGGAACCATCCGCAAATAACCAACCAATTGAATTTATTCGCCTTTTAACCGGACACTAGTGATGTCGAATTAATGTTTCCTTCATTGTACCGACGCATAGCAGGATCGCCTCCGTTCTTCGGTTTCCACCGCCAAGCTTCGGCGCTGATATGATCCTGCCACGGTGCTAGACGGCCTCGTCAACGGTGTGTCTTTCGTCAACCCAAGATGGGTCCGCCACATATTGCAGCAGTCGGCGTAGTGGGGCAGCAGGCGACGGAGGTGGGGCTCGCCCAACCTTGCGGAGCAGCCAGGAAAAGCTTGAACGGAAGCTCCTCTTTTCCGACCTAGACGAGACCCAACCTGAAGTTGGAATCAATCAACAAGTCATAACCAGTCGGCGTGGTGGACACGCTAATCACGAAGGGACTATTCAGATCATGCTCAAAGGGCTTCTTAGTCTGACGGCTGCTGCTTTCCTCATAGCAACATCCGTCTCTGCACAAGCGTTCACCCTGATAAATCGGGATGTTACGCATCACACGTTCACCATCTATGAGGAAGACGATGAGTGGAGCGTTACGATCCAGCCCGATCAGACGCTGACCCACCTCTGTCGCTCGGGATGCTCGATCGCTCTTGAACATGACGAAGAACGGGATTTTGACGGCCGGGAAATCGTTGTGATCTTCGATGGAAGATTGTTAGTGGCCAGGTAATCAGCCAGGGAGCGACCCATGTTGAAGGCACAAAGGCGCGAATACTCGCCCGGACCAATCGATATGAAAGCTTGGGCAGATATTCCGCGACCCGCAGTGCGTCGGCAGCATGAAACCTCTCCCACGATATTGCCACAGCCGGACATTCCGCCGCAATTTGATCGCCGCGGAGCGTTGAGGCCGTCCGACAAGCAAGGACAGGCATAATGTCAGGAGGGCGCTGTCGCGGGAGGAGTTGGTAGGGAGGCTTTAAGCAATGGTACAGGGGCATAATTTTTGCTGGAGCCGAGATCGCTCATACTCGATTGTGGTGCACGACCGCGACAG
>JARRKQ010000311.1:0-2569 GCA_037387885.1 Alphaproteobacteria bacterium
TGCCCGGTCTGCGCCAATTATCTCGGTGACCTCAACCGCAAGGTCAGCGACTTCGCCGAGCGCGGCGTCGAAATTATTGTGGTTAGCAGCGACAACATGGATCGCGCCACCAAGGCCAAGGAGCAATGGGGCATGGATAAGATGACCGTCGGTTATGGGCTTGAACTCGATAAGGCGCGTGAATGGGGGCTCTACATCTCCTCGAGCCGCGGAAAAACGTCGGTCGGGGTAGAGGAGCCGCCGTTGTTCAGCGAGCCGGCACTGTATCTCGTCCGTCCGGACGGCACGCTATATTTCGGCGCGGTACAAACCATGCCCTTCGCCCGCCCACGTTTCACCGATATCCTACAGGCGCTCGATTTCGTCATGAAAAACGACTATCCGGCGCGCGGAGAGGTCATCGATCACACTGCCCCCGAGGCAGCCTGAGGGTGTTGCTGGCCGGCGCCACGTGGCAGGCGTAGATCACGGATGCGATCAACCCGATCGCGCGGATCGGCCGAGAGGTCGTCGACCTGTCGCGCGCCAGCGAGGGGTTCGATTGACCGAAACGGGTCAGCAGGCGACGAAATTCGCACCGACCAACTGCTTTTGCTTCGGGATCGCAAAGCCGAAAGAGCCTACGAAAGGATCGTTCTGCGCCGCAGCAATCGGCTCGAATGTCGCCTTTCCGGCCTGTAAACGGACCTTCGCCGAGGCCACTGCGAATGGCCATTTCTGGCCGATAGCGTTGAAAAAGTCGTCTGATGAGATCGCTTGCTTCGTTATTGATGGGCTTACAGCAGGATTGAGTTCTGGTCCAGCGGTTTTTCGACGTTGTCTCTGGGCCCTTTTATCGCCGTAGGATTTCGGATCAGACCGAGGCGGCGCGTGGCGGACCTGGTTCCGGGACGAGTTTGGCGAGTTTCCGGAGGTTCTGGGCGCTGGCGGCGAGGAGGAACTCGTCGCGGGCTCCGCTCGGCCCGCGCAATCGCAGCCGGTCGAGCTTCATGATCCTCTTGAGGTGGGCGAAGAGCATCTCGACCTTCTTGCGCTCGTTGCGAGATTGTCGGTAGGCGGGTGTGCTCTCGAGCCGTCGGACGACATCGCGCGCCGTTGCGAGATTGTCGGTAGGCGGGTGTGCTCTCGAGCCGTCGGACGACATCGCGCGCGGCTTCGTGGACGCTTCTCGAGACCTTGCGCATAGGCTGGCCGGGACAGCATTTGGGTTTGAGAGCGCAGTCCCGGCAATCGAACTGACTGGCGCGATAGATCCGGGTTTGGGCCTTGGTGACGCCGCTGCGCGGTCGTGTGAAATTGCGCCGGTACTGCTTCAAGAACTTGCCGCCGGGACAGCGGTAGCTGTTCGAGGCCGCATCGAAGGCGAAGTCGGAGCGACCGAAGGTCCCGTCATCCCGCTCGCCTTTCTCCCAAAGAGAGACATGCGGCTCGATTGCCTTGACCTCGACGATCCAAGCCAGCATCTCGGCCGTGCCGTACGCCGTGTCGCCGATGAAGCGCCTGGGCTTCAGGTCGAAGCGTGCCTCGGTGCGATCGATCATCAGCTTGGTGCCGTCCACCTCGGCGTTGCGGATCGCCTCTGTCGGCTCCACGTCGACGATCACGGCCGCCTCTACGTCGACCAGATAGTTGGCCGACCAGGCGAAATAGGCTGGC
Source organism: Alphaproteobacteria bacterium (assembly GCA_037387885.1). GTDB lineage: Bacteria > Pseudomonadota > Alphaproteobacteria > JAPULJ01 > JAPULJ01 > DATKZM01. Next base: position 1,657 of record JARRKQ010000311.1, read on the forward strand.
CCGCCCATGGCTGAAGTCCAGCGCGCGCCCGGATCGGTGAGCGAGAGGGTCTTGGGCGGCTTGTTTTGGCGCTCTACGCCGTCCAAATACTCCGCCACCGGCCGGCTCGCCAGCGCTGGATCGGACCAGTCGATCTCCTCATCCCCACCAGCCGATCTCTTGCGGCTCGCATCGGCACGGATAAGGCTGGCGTCGGTGGCAAAGCCTTCGCCCCGCACCAGGCCCTCGGCCATGCAGCGCAGAACCGTCGACTCGAAAAGCTGGCGGAATAGGTCACTCTCGCGGAACCGGCCGTGGCGGTTGACCGAGAAGGTCGAGTGATCGGGGACTCGGTCCTCGATCCCGAGACGGCAAAACCACCTATAAGCCAGATTGAGATGAACCTCCTCGCACAGCCGCCGCTCCGAGCGGATACCGAAGCAGTACCCGACGATCAGCATCCGAATCATCAGCTCCGGATCGACCGAGGGCCGCCCAATGTCGCTGTAATACGGCCGCAGATGCGCCCGCAGCCCGTCGAAATCAAGGAACCGGTCGATCTTGCGCAGCAGGTGTTCCGAGGGAACCGCTTCCTCCAGCGAGAACTCGTAAAACAGCTTCTCCGCCCCACCGTCCAACCGACCCATCATCGATCCGCTCCGAGCTCGTTCCCATCACGTCCAGTGAATCAGAACCAGCCACGAGCCGCCCAGACTTTTTCAACGGCATCGGCCAAAAACAGTCGTTGGCTGGTACTTCCCCGAACAGCGGATTTCCGATCACAAAGCGGACATTGCCTCTGAGGAGCTCCTTGTGCAGCGCAGCAATCGGTTTGATCGCCTGCTTTCCCAGGTATAAGCGCAAGTTGGCAGGGTTGTATCCTTTAGTCGCCTCCTAGCTAATAGCATCTGTTTTGGGGCGCGGCGGGAGCTTC
>JARRKQ010000312.1:0-2701 GCA_037387885.1 Alphaproteobacteria bacterium
GACTGCAGTACAAGTGACGACAGCGCCACCCTTCGGCAGCACGCTTTCGAAATATTTGACGGTTGGCTCGCGCGGCATGTAGCGCAGCGCGCGTCCCACCGAAATCGCATCGAACGTTCCGACCTCGCACTTCCCGACTTCCCCTATGCGAAACACGACATTTTCGGGTGCGTTCCTACGCGCCGCGGTCAACATGTCCTCGGACTTATCGATCGCGACCACTTCGCCCGCATGCGGGCTGAACCCCTTTGCCAGCTCTGCCCTTCCGCAGCCTGCGTCCAGAAGCCGCGAGTCGGGTTGCAAGTCCAACGCCCGTGCGAGTCTCTCAAAAAATACCGGATGATAGGGCGTGCGCGCGTGATAGTTTGAAGCGATTTCCTTAAATGCGTCCGGCATGGTTCACATTGGGGTCTCGTAGGGGTTCAAAAAGCAGCCAACGCCGCTCCTGCGTGTTTCCGTTTCTTATGGCGCAATGGCCGCGAAATCCGATTTGCGGATCAAAGCATGGACGCCTTTGGTGCGGTCGACCACTTGCGAGACTTCGAAATCGGTTGCGGCGCTCATATAGGCAAGGGCGATGGCCCGCTCGAGCCCCAACGAGTGCGACAGGAATTCGATCCCTTCGCGGACGGCCTCTTTCATCGCCTCATCGAGATCGGCGTCCAGCCCAATGGGAATCCAATAGTCCTCGGTCTCGGCAAAGGGCTGGGTGAACGGGCTTGCTCCCGGAATCTCCGAAGCTCCCTCTTTCAAAACAGTGAGGCGAAACGTAGCCCTCAACGGCGCTTCCAATGCGGTCAGCGCCACCTCCCCGTCTCCTTGCGCGTAATGAGGGTCGCCGGCATAAAAGAGCGCGCCGGGAACTTGGACCGGCAGATACAATGTCGCGCCGACCCCGAGTTCGTTGATATCGAGATTGCCGCCATATTCGGCCGGCGGCACGGAGTGCACCCGCTCGGCTGTGTCCGGCGCAACGCCCATGATCCCCATAAAGGGATTGAGTGCGAACCTGATTTCCTCTCCGTTCGAACTGTGCAGGACTGCGGCGGAAACACCTTCGGCCTCCTCGACCCGGGTGAAAACCGAGACGTTGTTGTAGAGCTCCGGCCGCTCCGCATTTGCTCCGGTTTGAGGCCCATTATTTTCGGGAAACTCGCCTGCAAGCGCGCCCTTGCCGTGCCGGTTTGAGATAACGCCATAGGGCACGCGCGGAAGAAGTTCGAGCACCTCGATCTTCAACACGTCTCCGAGCTCCGCACCCTCGATGGCAACCGGCCCGGTCACGATATGCGGCCCGTCGGCGTCGAAGTCGTGCCTTAAGGACGCAGCAAGGGTTGCGAGTCGCGATTGGGCAGATAGCCCCACCTGACGCTGTCGGGTGTCGAGGGAACGTAGAAACCGCCATCGTCCAGCTCGGCGGGGAACGAGGCGAGCGCCTGCAACGCAGCGCCGCTTGAATTGTTCTGTGCGCGCGTGCCGTCTCGTGCGCTCCACACGACCGTCGCGACGATGAAAACGGCGGCGAATGCAATGGTGGTGGAAGTAGCTTTCATGAACGAACTCAGTTTATCGCCCGAAGGCAAAGAGTCATCTGAACCGGCATCGCTGCGGCGATAGTCGACCGCACGCGGGCGGCACTTCGCAAAGTCTAACGCGCAGGTTGCGGCGAGGCCCGGAGGCTGCCGTCTGACGGCGCACCGATGCTCTCGAACCGTTGTCCTTGGTTGATACGGTAGACATCGGAATCGTCGCCCGGCGGATTGAAATAGCCCGGCGAATCGACGGGAGTGGCCCCCAATTCCAGAAGCAGCTCCGCGGTGTGCGGTTGGATGATCTCTCCCAGCTCGTCGCCATAGGGAATCCAGGGAAGACGCATGCCCAATGCGATGCTGAGCGGCGTTTGCTGATAATGGTCCCACACGTCCATGGTGGCGCTATGCTCCACCAAATACCGCACGATTTCATTGGCCCCGTTTACGGCCGCGCCATGCAGTGCAGTCAGACCGTCGTCGTTGGCGGCGTTGACGTCCGCGCCCCATTCGACCAGCAACCGAACCGCTTCCAATGCGAGAACCTTTTCTTCTTCGGTATAATCTTGCCCGCGGCTAAGTCCCGCCGCCGCCATCAGCGGCGTCAGATTCGAAGCGGTCGAAAGCGCGGGATCGGCTCCGGCTTCATAGAACAATCGCATCATGGCGGGATCGGGCGAGGCGGCGGCCAATAAGAGCGGACTCGCCCCTATTCCGGCCCGTTCGCGATCTCCGCCGACGGCGGGCATTCGCGTAAACTGATAATTCAGCTCCGCGCCGCGCTCCACCAATGCGCCGGCCAACTCTTTTAAGCTCGGCCGGAAGATATAGTCCGTATAATTGGCGTAGCGAATTTCATTCAGCGCGGTAATTCCCATCAACACCGTATAATGCAGCGCACTGGCGCCGTTTTGATCGCGCGCATTCGGGTCCGCACCCTTCTCCAAAAGGAAAAGGCCGACATCTTCCTGGCCGCTTACGCTTGCCATTATGAGGGGCGTCATTCCGTGCTCGTCGCTCGCCTCGATATCCGCTCCCGCCGCCAAAAGCGCATCGGCCGATTCCACATCGCCGACACGCGCTGCAAACACGAGTGGCGAAAACCCGCTATGCGAACGCGCATTGACCTCGGCGCCCGCTTCGATCAGAACGCGCACCGCATCGGAGTGTTT
>JARRKQ010000313.1:0-2908 GCA_037387885.1 Alphaproteobacteria bacterium
CGGTTTTATCGTGGCTGTCAGGACCTTGATTTCTTGCCGATCTCCCTTCGGCATACCCTGAACAACCTCACGCAACAGCAGGTTGGGGCGTGCCACATTTGTTTCCTGTGGAAGGACTGGCATAGCGGCCACCGACACGGCGGCTGTGGCAATTATCAGCAAATAGCGCATGTTAGTTCTCATCGGTGGGCATCCCTAAGACGCGTGCGTGGATTGATGTTTGAGCGGCGGGCCGGCGGTTATGGTCAAGAGACGCCCATCGGCACATTGATCCGTCATACAACCGTGCAGTCATTGTTAGCCGCGGAAGCTCAAGCGGGCGCTGATGGGTTTGGTGTGGTTTTCTCCAAGACAGGTACATGTCGCGGATACTCAGATGTACGTCACCGTTTACCAACTGTGAGCAGCAGTTCGTTGGGGCCTTCCCATCCGTTTGGTGTGTTGAACGCGCTCAGCTTGGCTTCAATCTCGCTCCAAGCTGCATCTCTTGTGGCGATGTCAAGCCGGTCCAGGATTTGGATGACCGGACCCGCCGATGTACGGATGAAATCGAGGTAGTCGGCGACTGACGAAAGCCGGAAGGGTGCATTGACCTTGGTCGTTGCGACCGCTGAGAATCCGGCGTGCCGAAACAGCTCATCGATTATTTCTGGCTTGCCCAGGCTGAGCAATCCACCGGGTTGATAGGGATCGCGCGGAGCCAAATCTGCGTGTTTGGACGCAGTCGAGGCCAGAATGTTGACGCAGGGATTTTTGTCGGGTGTTGAAAATACCATCGTGCAGACATGGCCGCCCGGCTTCAGGGCCCGGAACATCATTTGCAATCCCTTGCCGGGATCGTGAAACAGCATCAGGCCGAGCCGGCAGATCGCAGCATCGAAGCTGGCATCGGCGACTTTCAGATTCTCACCGTCTGAGGCCTGTGTCTCCACGTTGCGGTGACCGGCGCGGCGCGCGTTGGCTTTGGCGAATTTGAGCATTGCCGATGACAAGTCCGTCGCGAGCACATATCCATTTATGCCAACACGCTCGGCGATATCGATCGTCTGATCACCGGCGCCCGCGGCAACGTCGAGCACGCGCGCGCCTGGCTTGATATCGGCCATATTGAGCATGGCATCCGTCGATTGACGCAGCCAGTTCCGGATTTGCGGGCTTTGGTCGTTCCAGCCCTTGGCGGACTTGCTCCATATCCGGCGCGTGGCGGCCTTGGATTTCTCCGGGTCGATCACGGGATCGCAGCTCATCGGTCCGCCCCGTCAATGCTGCCGGGACCTGGGCCGAGGGCAACGACCAGCAGCATCGCGCCCATCAAGCCGATGTTATTGAGAAAGTGAACGACCTGCTGTCCAAATTCAGCGGCATCGACTGCCCGCCATGGCGCGTGGAAGTAATAGGCCGCCGGAATGAGGAATATAATTAGCAAAACCGCTCCCCATCGCGCCTTGTAGCCCGCGATCAGCAAAAGACTGCCTATGATCAACGTCGCTATCGCGACGGCAAGCAGGATAGATGGTGCCGGAACGCTGGATCAACGGACTGATGGCGAAGATCGCAGCCAACAACAGGCGGCCCAGGATCGCTGTAGGTGCTTGATATTTATTGGGCATGCCCTCGTCCAGTTCGAACACAAACGGATGGGAGCTGCGTTTTGAACGAGGCAGCTCCGGCAGGAAAGCCCCAAGTTTGCGAAAGCCCGAGGCAAAAATGAATGATAGCGACCAGTTCGACTGGAATGATCTGAAGCATTTCCTGGCGATCGCGCGGCAAGGGAGTGCGCTGGCGGCGTCCAAGGTGCTGGGTCTAAGCCAGTCGACCGTCCAACGGCGGCTAACCGAACTAGAAAGCAGCCTTAGCTGCCAACTCGTGCATCGGCACGCGAAGGGCTACCGTCTCACCGAGCTTGGTCATCAACTCCGCCCTCATGTTGAACAGGTCGAAGATGCGATCGCGGCACTTGAACGGCATCTGGCGGCATCGAAAACGGCTTTGGTTGGAACAATCAGAGTGACCTGCCCAGAACCTTTTGTGTACCGGATCATGAAATCGCAGCTGCTCACGCTGTTCTATGCGCGTTATCCGCGACTGCATGTCGAGTTCGTAATGAGCGACCGATTTCTGGATCTGTCGAAGGGAGAGGCCGAGATTGCGATCCGCGCGGGCGAAATGTCGGATGAGACGCTTATCGGGCGCAAAATCTCAGACTCCCCATGGGGGATCTATGCCAGCCTTTCGTATGTCGAAAAACACGGCAAACCCGAAAGGATCGAAGATATCAACCGCCATTTCGTGATCGGATTTGACGGCGCGCTGAATGATCATCGTGCCGCCAGGTGGTTGCGAGAGAATGCACCGCAGGCGCAAGTCGTGGCGCGGGTCAATAGTATTCCGGGGCTCGTCTATGCCATGAAATCCGGACTTGGCCTTGCTCCTCTGCCGATTGCGCTTGTGGACAATGAGCCCCAAGTTCTGCGTGTTCTTGGCCCCATTCCCGCGTTATCCACGAGTTGGTATTTGCTAATGCACCGTGATTTGCGTCGCACGCCCCGCGTACGTGCGTTCTTCGATTTCATCATTGAGCGGCTTGACGTCATCCGACCAATACTGATTGAGCCAGCCAGCCAGCAAGAGACGAAATCTTCTGCCGATAGGTGATGTCGGAGTAGGCGTGCGCCGTCTTTGGCAAAGGGCACATCAGCGCGATGAAACGCAGAAGTTCTTGGCTTTGGCGGCTTCATCCGGCAAGCCGCGCGGGCCATCACGAATGTCCGCTTCTGGCTATAAGCGGACATCCTCGATGCTGATCGGCATGTCCGCTTTCCGCCCAATAGCGGACATCGCTGGCGCCATGATTGATGTCCGCTTATGACCCCAAGGCGACATCAGTCTCGCGGGATCGAGTAGCGTC
>JARRKQ010000314.1:0-2895 GCA_037387885.1 Alphaproteobacteria bacterium
CTGGAGGAATCTGACAGGGTCCATCATCTGCCAGTGCAAGTGGCTGGGATCGAAGTTGAAGCCAAAAGCTCTCCTATTCTTGACGGCTGCGAGCGCCCGTCTGGCGGTGTGAATGTCAAATGCGATCTCGGTCGGATGGACCTCCAGCGCGAACTTGACTCCACACTTGTCGAACTCGTCGAGTATCGGATTCCATAACCGCGCGAACTGCTTGAAGCCATCCTTGATCATCTGTTCGCTTACCGGTGGAAAACTGTACAGTATGTGCCATATCGATGAACCTGTGAATCCGTTCACGACCTTCACACCGATGTTCTGCGCCGCCTTGGCCGTGTCCTTCATCTCCTTAATTGCCCATTTGCGCTTCTTCTCGGCATCGCCGTGACAATTCTTGGGAGCGAACGCATCCGATCGCTCGTCGTCGTTTGGATCGCACACTAGTTGGCCTGCTAGATGGTTGCTGATGGCCCAGCATTTCAGACCGTGATCCGCCAACATCTCCTTGCGGCTCTTGGCGTACTTCTTGTCCTTGGCTGCCCGATCGACCTCCACATGATCTCCCCAGCATGCGAGCTCGAGCCCTTCGTAGCCCCACGCTGAAGCCTTCTTACAGAGTTGCTCGAGAGGCAGGTCTGCCCACTGTCCCGTAAATAGTGTCACTGGTCTGGCCATTGTTCCTCCTTAGATCTTCACCCACGAGGCGCCCTTGCCTGACGATTTGACAACGGCCTCTATGAACTTCATGCCTTGAACGCCGTCCTTCACTCCCGGGAAATCGAGAAACAGTGGATCGGCCTTCTTGCGTTCTTTCTTTGCGCGTATTGTGTCAGCGAAGTTGCAGTAGTTGTTGGCAAACGCTTCCAGGAATGCTTCCGGATGACCGAATGGCAGTCTTGTCGCTCGACCTGCCCCCGGACTCTTCTTAGCAACGTAGTCGTTGCCGCGTTTCCATACCTGTTGCGGTGCATCGATACGGACCTGGCTGGCATGCAAGATTCCTTTGGCACCCTTGTTGAAGCGAAGCAGGCAGTTGCCGTCGTCGTCCAGTTTGCGGCCCTTAACGAAGGAGGTCAGATCGGCGCAGATCTCCTGAACCTTCAGCCCGGATACGTACTCAGCGAGGTGGCACGCGTGCGTACCGATGTCACCCATGCAGCCGGCGGCTCCGCTTTGCTTTGGATCGGTACGCCAGGTCGCCTGCTGCTGGCCCTCGCGTTCGATAGGGCGGATCAGCCAGCCCTGCGGGTATTGGACGACGATCTTGAGAATCTTCCCCAGGTCGCCCTGCACAACCATGTCCCTGGCGAGCTTCACCATCGGATAGCCGACGTAGGTATGCATGAGTCCAAAGACCTTCCCGCTCTGCTTGACGATCTCCTTCAGTGCCACTGCTTCCTTGACGTCCATCGTCATTGGCTTCTCGCACATGACATGGAAACCAGCTTCGAGAAAGGCTTTTGCCATAGGGAAATGCCAATTGTTCGGAACGGTGATGGAGACAAAATCGATGCGCTCATCCTTGGGGAGCTTTGTTTCTTTCTCGAGCATAGTCTCGAAATCGGGATAGGTCCGCTTCGGATCGATCCCCTGCTCGCGTCCCATCTGCTTGCTCTTACGCGGATTGATATCAAACGCCCCGGCCACGAGCTCGATTCCGCCATCCATGCGCGCGGCCTTGCGGTGAACTTCACCAATGAATGCTCCCGGTCCGCCGCCGAGCATTCCCATTCGCAGTCTCTTATGCATGCTCACGTACCTTTCATGTCAGGTGAATCAGATAGAAAGTGCATTCACATACTGGCCTGAGGAAGGGTGGCGAGTTTGTCTGCGTTTCTCGGCGCATGTTCGCAACCTGTCCAGTAAGGGCAGCTACGAGCCGGCGTCCATGAGCGCTGTTAGATTGACAAGTTATCTACGCCGTACACACAGACCGAGGCATGGAGCATCCGCCCGGGCTGCAACATGCATGTGCCAGTTCGGAGGGCCAGATCCCATGAAGAACACAAGGTGGTCGTGGAGGGTTTTGGGGTGATTACCCCCACGGTCAATAGGATTGCAATCCGGCCTTCGATCGTCCTCGGCGTGGCGCTGTTTTCGTTCGGATGCCGGACCACTCAGCCGGACCAGACGACGGAACGGGTATTGGTGCCGTCTGTCGACTCGAGCGCGGTCCACCTACGCGTCAATCTGCTGGGCTACCTCGAGGATGATAGCAAGGTCGCCGTTGCATTCTCACATCGGGCTGTCGAGAGCGGGTTCGATCTCGTGGATGCCGCGACGGAACAAGTCGTTTTCGCCGGAACGCAACTTCCATCGAAGGCTCAGGGCTGGGGTACCTTCGCGCACTACTACGAAGCAGACTTCTCAGTTTTCGATGTCCCGGGCCGCTACTACCTACGGGTGGGAGACTACCGCACACCGACGTTCGCGATCGGGCGCGATGCATATGGCAAAGCGCAACGCCACCGCCAGAATGCTATTGGCGTACGAGCTGGCCGGCGATCGTTTTGTCGACGCCACCAACCGGCTGGGGCAACCGGGCCCTAACGGAATTCCCGACGTGCTGGACGAAGCGAAATGGGGCCTCGATTGGCTGCACAAGATGCACCCGGCGGCGAACGAGCTGATCCATCAGGTCGCAGACGATCGCGATCACGTCGGTTGGAAAATGCCGGACGAAGACAACTCGGACTATGGATGGGGTCCAAACACCTACCGCGCAGCCTACTTCGCCACAGGAAGTCCACAGGGATTAGCTGATTACAAGAGCGAGGCGACAGGAATTGCGAACCTGGCCGGGCGGTTCGCGGCAGCGATGGCGATGGGATACCGCCTCTGGATCGGCGCGGTTGGTGACTCGGCCTTTGCCCTGAAGAGCCTCCGCGCCGGTCAAGA
>JARRKQ010000315.1:0-3197 GCA_037387885.1 Alphaproteobacteria bacterium
AAAGGTAATACCGGCAATTCAACCGCGCTGGGGCCGATGCGAGACGTCGTGCACGCGAGCCTGTCGCATCTGAACGATCATGATCTCGAGGCCATGGCCACATATTTGCTGAACGCGAGCGAGGCCGAGCCGGCAGTGGGACAGAAGGAGTCGTCAGAGCCAAGTGTGCCTCCGGAGAAAGCGTCCCAGCGTGGCTCCAAGCTCTATACCGACAACTGCGCCAAGTGCCATAAACCCAACGGGGACGGTATCGCCAATGTCGTTCCCCCATTGGCCGGCAACCCTGTCGTGATTGCCAAGAGCCCGACTGACATCATCTCGGTGGTACTCAAAGGAGTGCCACCGCGTGGCCACATGGCGGGAATGCCTAGTTTCGCCGGCTCCCTCTCTGACCAAGACATCGCCGACCTCACGAACTACGTACGCACGAACTGGGGAAATCGTGCAGCCGCAGACGCCACTTCTGAGCTGGTTGCGGCGTGGCGCACATCACTTACGCTCCCCGCTTATGCAGGCTACTCAGCCCGAGGTCTCCTTTGTCCGACTGTCGGATCGGTCGCGGATCAGGATAAGGATCTGATCGCGGCGCTGGGTGCTAAGATGCAGGACCGCGCGGTCGATTATGCCCGGCTCGTCGACATGTATAAGGATCAGCGGCCGAAAGCCAACATGGCGCAGACCGTTGATGTTCTAGTCGCCGCCTACTGTCCGGCCGTGGCGGCGTCTGACCAACATCGAAGGCGGCTCATGCTTGTCCGCCAAACGACGGATCCCTGGTCCCAGAGACGCTTGTGGATCAAGCACAACAGCTCATCGGCAAGCCCGACCTAGCGTTCCGTGGAGAAGAAGCCGCTACCCAGGCCAACAGTCTAGCGACGAAGAATGCGACGGCAAAACTTGCGAATGTGGCCAATGCGCTAATCTTGGCTTTCTGCCGGGGCACGGAGGCTGTTTCAGGAGTTGATCTCGCCCAGAAGCAGGCGGCACTCAGTCGATACGGAGATGAGGTTATCGGAGCGCTGCAGACAAGAGCCGAGACGAACGCACAGCCTGTGGTCGTTCCGCAGAACGGCAAATAGTCTTGGGCGTGCAAATCGGAAGCGGCTGACCTTCCTGCTGAGTGCCTAACAGGCGCGCTCTTCTATTGCGGCAATCACGATCCAAACTTCGCAATTTTGCGCAAGCGGCGATCCTCTCGCCGGGATACTTCTTAGTCTAAGGACTAACCCGTTGGTAAGGAGAGATATTATGCCTAGTGTTTACACGACGTCCGCGCTTGTAGGCACAGTTCTGCTGGGGCTGACCACAGGCGCTTAAGCCGCGACCGGCCAGTTCGACGATCTCTGTGCGTGGGGTATCGCCAACCACAAAGACGTACACACGAATTGCTCCGTCAATACGACGATAAAGGGCAAGACGTATTGCTTTAGCAGCGAGGACGCCAGGTCTCAGTTCATGAAGAACCCCAGCACTAATCTCGCGAAGGCTAGGTCCTTCTATAAGGGCGAACACAAGGGTTAACGTTCTTCGCGATGATCACGGGGCTGGCGTCGCCGTGAGTCGAGAAGAACTATCAATAGAGAGAAACTCAGGGAGGCGCGAGCTTTCCCGAATCCCGCCCGGAGAGAGTGTACTGCTCCTGCCGGCGAATACTGACTGACAGCGCGTCTATGCGGCGAATACTCATCTGCGCTGGTCTGGGTTTTTGTTCTGAAGTTTGGAACCAGGAGGCCAACAAGAGCCCCGATCGGGGCCGAAGAACAATGGTCAAGGAAGGCATGAATGAATCAGGAAAAACGCACTTTGCATATGATTGCGATCGGCTCGGTGATTGTCGGCATTATGATTATCGGATTTGCCGCTGTGACGGAGCACGCGGCTAGCGCTTCGCCACCGAACCAGAAAGCGGCGCCTGAAGAGACAGCCGATGGAGGCGTCAAGTGCTGCAAGGTCGGCGATCAGACGCCGCCTCTGCAGCTCGTGAAGGAAGTGCCTCCAGGTGGGCTTCATAACCCCTACGACTGGAAGAAGCTCGCCAAGGAGAACCCGGATCTCGTCAAGCAATTCCGGCTACCGGGCTGCAACGAGTGCCATGGCGGCACCGGCGGCGGCGGCTTTTGCCCTGCCTTGACCCAGGGCGTTTGGTTCTGGGGCAATACCGACGACGTGCTGTTCAGGCTGGTCACCGAAGGCTCTGCGGAACTGAAGAAGCAAGGCTTCGAACGCTACCAGTACGGTACGGTGAAGGCGCCAATGCCGCAGATGGGACGCGCCATCAAGACCGCGGATCACCTTTGGAAGATCATTTCCTTCATTCGGTCGATCAATCCTCCTGGGGCCAATCCTCCACAGTAGGTGATACCAGGCTAATACATTCATGCGGGCCCTCCCTCCCAAGCTTGCGGCAGGGCTCTCGTTTCCAGCACTTCGTCTCTAGCCAGCCGATCGGGCTCGCTATCTCCGACTCAGACAGCTCCCTGAAGCGGCCAGACTTCAGTAGGTGAACTGGTAGCCAAGGTACCAAGAGAACTGGTCTGTTTCGGACGCGTTCTGAAGGCCAGTTCCCCCGGAAAACAAAATATGATTGTGGGCGGTGATATCGTAAAAGCCGCCCACGTTGAAGGCGGTGCTATCCTTGCCATCGACCGCATCCGCCGTTTGATAAAAAATCTCTCCACCAAGTGTGAGCTTGTCGGTGATCTGCCGCTGTAGCAGCCATCCCACGAACCAAAAGTCTCGGTCGCCGTTGCCGTGATTGATCCAATAGCCACCGCCGCCATAAGTCGTCCACTTACCGAAGCTCTTCTGCACCCAGATCGGAAAGAAGGCGATGACATGACCTGCTTCGAGGCCTCGGCCCCCGTCACCTGTCGGTATCTCGAGGAGTGGAAACGTCGTGGAACTGACCATCAGGGATTAGGCCATAGTTGAATTCAAAGCCCGGAAGGACGCCCGATATGTCGTTGCTCACATGCGTGCCGGTGGAAAATGTGTAGAACTCATAGTGCCCCAAGTCGACTGGCACGGGATCGTCGGTGCGGAACGGAGGGCCAGCGGTAGCCGAGCCGGGTAGCAGCAATATTGCCGAGGACCACACGCCCACAGCGGCGGCGCGGCACGCACGTCCCCCCAGTCGATTTATTGGGCGAGGCATCTTGACGAACATTGTTGATCAGCCTCCCGACGGAATCCCGAAA
>JARRKQ010000316.1:0-1653 GCA_037387885.1 Alphaproteobacteria bacterium
AGACCTGGCGGAACGTCTTTGAGATATTTGCCGAAACGCTGCACAACAGCGACTGAGTCGCGTGGCACAGTGTAGTAAGCCGACCATGCGCCCAGGCCGAGCAGTGAGAGGACAGCAAGGAAGATTAAGCCGTGTGGGCTGCCACTTGGCAAGAACTGCCAGAGCCGATCCTGTCCTTGTCGAACCAGATTCTCCAAATCGGAACTAGGTTCGGCCCCGCTTCCCCACGGGCCGCCTCGGCCGCCGTTGCTGTTCTGTGATGGCATTGAAATGCCCTTTCATGCGCGCGTTCGAGATCACACCCACTGGATCTTCATGGTACTGACGTGCAGGTCGCTTACGTCGATGTCATCCGACTGCGTCACAGGGGAGCTGCTCAAACTGCATGGACGACCATCCCATCGTCTTCGCCTCGTTCTATCGCTTGGCGGTCAAGCCCCTCTCGGTGCGATTCCGTTGTCCCATTCAACGCCAGGTGACTGGCATGCTGGACCGAGGGAACCTCAGCCGGCGCCTGGTCGCGCTGCAGAGCCGCGTCTAGGTCGTTCGGATCGACGGTCAATGTCCGCGCAAGGCCAGGTTTGTTTGGCTCTGCGTGCAAATGGATCACGGTCAATATCCGCCGATAGGCGGGGAACGAGATGCCTTCCAGAAGCTCCTCATCCGTTTCGACGCTATAGACGCCCGCTGGCAACACCTCATCGAGAAGCTCCTCATCCGTTTCGACGCTATAGACGCCCGCTGGCAACACCTCATCGAACCCGCCAATGACAAAGGGATTCCTGAAGGTCACTGTCTTTTCGCTGGTGCGTATCGTCATCTGATACCTTCCGGGAACGTGGTCTTGCCGTCGAACTGAAACGCGACGGAGGAGGACGGGCCCCCTCCGTTCCGATTGCTACGGCTTGCTAGCCGGCGCGACTTCGGCCGGTGCGTTTTCAGGCTGTGCGGCTGGCCGATCGGCCGCCGGCGCGGGCTTGGATTTGTCGTCGGAGCCGTCTTTTTTCGGGGCGTCTTGTGCTGAGGAAAATATCTTATAGGACATACGGAATGCCTTTCTTTTATGGCGGCAATGATTTGCCGTTATCAAGTATATGGCCCTTCCGTATTGGTTTTACAATGAGATATATGATGTATTATTTTAACACCATTCAGAAAAGTCAAAATTATGAATGAGTTAATACATATTCTTATTTTGGATCTTTTTGACAGTAATGACAGTTATATTTAGAGTACTGCCTGGGAGCTTGCGCTAGTCCCTGGTCTGACGCAAGACTGCCAACCTGAATAGATCCGCAGCGAAGGAAATTCGGGAGCCCGCAGAACCAACCTAGTCTGGATTCGTATTGCCGTCGCGCGGACTCAATGCTGTAGATCTGCCGCGTGATAACGCCTTTGGCGCTTCGCTTCGGCGACCGCGTCCTCCAGGTTCGTGTAGCGAACCCCCCATAGAGGTAATAGTCGACAGGGCATAGTCAAAGCAATCAATTGGGCTCATCGTTTCCCGCCGTTCCTCGTATGAGAAAGGCGCAAAAACTACTTCTGCAAAGGTCTTAAACCTTCCAGTTCGCCACAAAACACCTCAACCACGACATCTACAGCTTAACAGACCAAGTTAATCTGACAATGCCCTAACAACGGTAACGATTGCTG
>JARRKQ010000316.1:1672-4207 GCA_037387885.1 Alphaproteobacteria bacterium
GCGTTGTCCCCCGGACAAGCACCTACCCTGCATCATTCAACACGCACATAGAGACCTCTTCCAGCGACACATCCATACCAACATATTCGCCCATGGTCGTTCTCCTTGGTGGCTATCTGTTCTGAGGCCGAGAGTATCGGACCTCGCTCAGCCCTTGGAGAACAGTCGGCCGCGATCACCCCATGTCATTCGGGATGTTGGCTAGTCGTCGTCCGAGGTATTAATCAACAATCTTCTTTGGCGTTGCCCACGGCCTCGGTAGTCGATCTTTCCTCGCAACCTCGCGGAGTTCAGCTTCGTGTTGTTGGGCCTCGGCGATCAAGGCATCCAAGCAACGGAAGTAAATACGTGCCGCATCCTCGGGCGTCTCCGCATCCTTGCGCGTGACAAAGGCAGCAGCGATCAGTGCCGCCGCGTGGCTCAGCTCTGGTGCATCCACGACTAATCCTCCGGCTCGCAAGATTTATCGCTTCAAGATGGCTAAATATTAGCCTGATGACCCCTCGCCCGTCTGATTTTATTGTTGGCGTGCCGTTCAAATCCGTTGGGCGCCAAAGGCACCCAATAAACTCATAGCTTCACGAAACGGCGCGGACGTTCGTCGCCGCAGGCCATAGCGTCAAACTCCCGCCTGTGGAGCTGACATTGTGGTCGCCCTACGGTACGTCGAAACACCGTCCTATTCTGGAAAGCGCTGGCGCAAGGTATCCAGGGTATCGATCTGTTGTTCTGGGGAACGTCGCTCCCCCGACTTGGGGTCGGGTCAGATGCTCGAGCTCAGAGCAAGCAGTCCGATCAGCTCCCAATTGCTTCAGTGATTATTCGCGGTTAGCCAGCGCGACAACTCATCAAGCTCAACGTCTGTCATTGAATCTTTTCTTTTGTTTGAAGCTCTCTCAAGTTGACTAACGGTGAAATGCTGTTTCAACCAGCCGGAAGCATGAACGCCGCTTGATCGGGTCGGTCTGGCGATTGAGCTTTTCCCTGGCGATCTCTTTCATGCGCTGTAGGCTCTTTTGATCTCTTTTGCAGTGGCGTCTGGCCATGTTCTAGTGATTGCATCCATGATTTCGCGAAGTGGTCGATCGTGGTTGGAGGATAACCAGCTCGCCAATTGATCAATTTCACTGTCTGTCATGGTCATGGTATCGCCTTTTCTTCTCATCTGCTCATCTGCGCGGATCAGATTGATTTGCTCGATCAGTTAGCCAAGAGAGAGCCAACGGCTGTCATTCCAGCATTATCTATCTGCACCGAGTCTCTGAGGTAAAGAAAGGCCCGCAGGAAATTGGAATCCTGCGGGCTGTGGTTATGGGTTGTTCTTTTTTGGAGCACCCAATTACGCATGATTTTGATCCGTCATCGCTTGCGCGCAAGCTTCCGCCCACGCTTGATAGCCATGGACTCTGCCGTATTCGCCGATACCCATCCGAGCTGTGTAAAACCAACGACCGCGAGGGCGATGGCGCCGATAAAAGCACCCAACAGTCCCGGCTTGAGCCATAACATTTGTGGCATGACAACTTCCTCGTTTCGTGAAAAGGGAAAATCCCTCTTCTTCATGAAAAAATTCCGCCTAATCAACTACAGCTTTATTACATGAAGCGGAATTAAGATCTATATTAACACCTCAGCACTTGCGTGTCAGAAAATATTCAATGGCTCTTTATTTACTATCTTTCCAGTAGGTTGAGTGTGTTGTCCGCTGAATACATTTTTCAGATCACTAGGCGCAGCGCGCGACATGGATGTTCGATCTGCCATCTCAGAACAGACATTGCCCCCGGCACCCCTACCTGCCGGCCGTTCTCACCGGTTCCAATTGGTGGCTCAAGCTGTCGATGATTTCGGCGAGATCGTCGTAAAGCTCGTCGACCGAAGCGTTCAAGCTCGCGCGCTTTTGCGCCAAGAGGGCACAGTCGACACCCCCTCCATGAACGAAATCGTTGATCGCGGCTGGCAAATCCTGATCGAAGATGTGCTAGAGGAGATGCGTGGCCGCCAGCTGGCCTTGGTCGTCGCAAGGGCGTGACCTAGGTCCTGTCGCGTCGCGATCCGAGGTGGCGACGAAGGTCCGCGAAAGCCGAATTCCCTTGCTTTTGCGGTGATCGGGGCCCACCTATGATCGGTCGAATGGCACTGGGCGTGCCCACACCTCTCCCATCCCGGGTTCCGGTTCTGGTTTTCTCCCGCTGCTCATCTGATGCGCCGTAGAGTCATACGTGGCGCAACGCCAGCATCGGAGGGAATCATGTCCACTGGCACCGTCAAATGGTTCAATGCCACTAAGGGGTACGGCTTTCTCGAGCCGTCCGACAACTCCCGCGACGTCTTCGTCCATATCTCCGCCGTCGAGCAAGCCGGACTGCTGAGCCTGCACGAAGGCCAAAAGGTCACCTATGAGGTCGAAAGCGGCCGCAACGGCAAGACTGCCGCGGTCAACCTCAAGGTCGAATAACCTCAGGGTTGCGGAATCGGGGGCGGCCATGTCGCCCTCGGGCTCTCGTCATGACGAACGTGCTCGCTGGGAGCCGG
>JARRKQ010000317.1:0-2900 GCA_037387885.1 Alphaproteobacteria bacterium
GCCCTCCTTTTTGCCCAGGGCTACAGGCGAAAGGAATTCGTGGAAGACTAGACCGCGCCCGCTCGTGGGGACACGGTTCGAATCTTCTACTCCGCCACGGAAACCGCAACGAAGCGAAGATCGCCTTTCGGATCCGCGATCAGCAAGAGTACCGATTTGCGGCCGGACTTTTTCGCCGCCTCGACTTCCTTTTTTACGTCGTCGGGTGAAGCGACCTTCGTTCCCTTTACCTCGACAATGACATTTCCTTCGGAGATGTTCTTGCGCGCGGCGTCGCTGTCGGGGTTGACCTCGGTAACGACCAGGCCGTTGACATCCCTCTCAATCTCGTACTTGGCACGCACCTCGTCCGTCATGGGCGAGATCGCAAGCCCAAGCAGTGTCGTCTTCTCGGGCTCGGGTGCCTCTTCCTTCTCCTGCTCTGCCTCTTCTTTCGATTCCGGCAGCCTGCCGATCGTGACCTTCAGCGTCAGCTTCTTGTCGTTTCGCAACACGACAACTTCCGCCGCCTTGCCGATCGGCGTCCGCGCCACCAGCCCGGTATTCGACGGAACGGCAAATCCGATGCCGATCGAACCGCCAGTGGGCGAAATAATCGCCGTGTTGACGCCGATCACCCTGCCGTCCATGTCGAACAGCGGGCCGCCGGAGTTGCCGCGGTTGATGGCCGCGTCCGATTTGATGAACTCATCATAGGGACCTGAGTTGATGTCCCGCTTTTTCGCCGAAATGATGCCGAGCGTCACCGTGCCGCCAAGACCGAACGGATTGCCGATAGCCATGACCCAGTCGCCGACGCGCATCTTCGCCGAATTGCCGAACTGGAGCGCCTTCAACGGTTTCTCCGGTGTGACCTTGAGAAGCGCAATGTCCGTTTTGGAATCCGTGCCAATGACTTTCTCGACCTTCAGCTTGGTATCGTCGCTGAAATTCACGAAAATCTCGTCGGCCCCGTCGATCACGTGATTATTCGTCACGATCAACCCGCTCCCATCGATAACGAATCCGGACCCGAGCGAGTTGACTCGACGCGGGCGGCCTTGCGGTTGCTGCCGGTTGAAAAAGTCCTCAAAGAAATCCTCGAACGGAGAGCCCTTCGGCACTTTGGGAAGCGGAATCCCCTGGCTGCCCTTGACGGTCTGGGTTGTGGAGATGTTGACCACCGAATCCGTGAGTTTCTCCGCCAGATCGGCCACCGAACGTGGACCGCGATCCTGCGACATGGCCTGCGGTGCAAACCCTGCCGCCAGCAACAGCAGACAGGCCGCAACAGTTGCCAGACGCTGCATGCCGGACGCGGGCTTGCGCGATGAAACCCCTGCGGCACGTACGATAGTCGTTGTCATCCCAGATTTCTCCAATGTGCCGACAGCGGCATGCTTTCTTCAGCGTGTTTCGCCTGAACGATACGCGCCAGGCAAATATTTTAGCTCAATGTCACGACTATGCGATGCAATATATCACCCGACACAAACCCTTGATCCTTTGTCCGCTCACCCGCGTACGAACCAGACGATCGCCACGCCGATTGCCACGGCGATTGCGCCATTTGTGCGAAGCTTCTGTTCAGGCATTTGTGAGGCGATCTCGATCACAACAGCCCCTCGATGACAAGGAACAGTCCGAAGCCGACAAGCAGATCATCCATTACTGCGCAGGTTTGTCAGCCGGCGTATCCTTGACGGGCCGGTCGCTCCCGCCAGGATCTTTCAGATAGCGGAAAAAGTCGCTGTCCGGCGTAAGAACCAGCGTCGTGTCGTTGCCTTCCAGGCTCTTGGGATAAGCCTGCATCGAGCGGTAAAAAGCGAAGAATTCCGGATCCCGTGAAAATGCTTCCGCAAAAATGCGGTTTCGCTCTCCATCTCCCTCGCCGCGAACGATCTCCGACTCGCGTTTTGCCTTCGACACCATCTCAACTGCCTCGCGCTCGGCCTCGGCCCGTATCCGGCGGCGCTCGGCGTCACCGATCGCACGGAGCTGGGCGGCTTCCGCAAATCGCTCTGCATTCATCCGGTCGTAGGTGTCCTTGAGGACGTCAGGCATAAGGTCGGTCCGGCGGATACGCACGTCGACGACATCAACGCCAAGTGAGAGCGCGTCACTGCGGACCTGGTCGCGAATTTCCGTCATCATCGCAGCCCTGTCCTTGGAGAGCGCAGAATCGAAACTGCGCTTGCCGTAAGTCTGGCGGAGCGCCGCGTCGAGACGGGTCTCGAGACGGTCGCGGACCTGGTTCAGACTGGCACCCACCGTTTCACGGAATTTTCTCGGATCCACAATCTTCAGCATAAGGATCGCGTCGACGTTGTACCGGCGTCCGTCGATAACCTGAACGCTCTTGTCTAGGCTTTCAATGAACAGCAATCGGTCCTCGACATAGACCAGCTCCTCGACGATCGGCATCTTGAAATGAATACCGGGTTGATCGATGGTCCGCTGGATTTCACCCAGCCGGATCACGAGCGCTTTCTGCCGCTCATCCACGATGAAGACCGACGAATAGGCGCTACGCATGTCTATTGTCCTCCCGTCGCCTGGCCGCCTGCGGCCTTGCTGCGCTTCGACACCTCGGGAAGCGCCAGATAAGGCACCACGCCGGTGCCCTGATTGCCCTGTTCGATAATAACCTTGTTTGACTTCGACAGGACCTCTTCCAGAGTTTCCAGGAATAGCCGCTTGCGCGTCACATCCTTGGCCTTGTCGTATTGGTTGAACACCGAGATGAAACGCTGCGCCTCACCTTCGGCCTCGTTGACGACGCGCGCCTTGTAGGCCTTGGCATCCTCGACGATCGGCATCTTGAAATGAATACCGGGTTGATCGATGGTCCGCTGGATTTCACCCAGCCGGATCACGAGCGCTTTCTGCCGCTCATCCACGATGAAGACCGACGAATAGGC